>JBNMHW010000018.1:0-32230 GCA_050872965.1 bacterium
AACTGAAAGCCGCAGGCTATGTGTGCGAAGGACACATCGAGCCAAGGCTGAAGAGACAGCGAGACACCGCTGGGCAATCGGAGCAATCTGATCAGGGTCTGCTGCAATCACATCCAGACAGCCCGGATAATATATAGTACATTATTATAGTACATTACAGAAAGGATTATCATGACAGATATAATATTAGAGCTGCCGGCGGTCGCGCTGCGTGGCATGGTGATATTGCCCGGAATGCTCGTGCATTTCGACATCAGCCGTGAGCGCTCCATACACGCCGTAGAGCAGTCAATGATGGAAGACGAGCGTATCTTCCTCGTCGCACAGAGAGATGCCGATACAGAAGAACCCGCGCAGGAAGACCTGTATCAGATCGGCACGATCGCACATATCAAACAGGTGATCAAGATGCAGGGAGGCGTGATCCGCGTTCTGGTCGAAGGCGAGGAACGCGCCGAGCTGGGAGAGATAATGGATGAGACCGATTATCTGAAAGTACAGGCGATCCGTTTCAACGACTCGGATCTGGAAGAACTGGCGGAAAATGTGCAGCAGGGAATGCTGCGCGGAGCCCAGGAGACCTATGCCAAATACGCGGCAGTCAACGGAAAAGTCAGCAAGGAACTCGTGCGACAGATCTCAGAGCAGACAGATCTGGGCACAGCACTGGATATGATCGCCAACAATCTGATGATCGATTACCGCGGAAAACAGCATTTATTAGAGGCAGTGACGCTGACCGAGCGATACGAGGTGCTCGTTGCGATGCTGATTCAGGAGATGGATATCATTGCGATCAAAAATGAGTTTCAGGAAAAAGTCCGGAAAGAGGTCGACCAGAACCAGAAGGAATATCTGCTCCGAGAGCAGATGAAGGTCATCCGCAAGGAACTGGGCGAGGACAACACCGAGAGCGACATCGATCATTTCCGTGCAGAACTCAAAAAACTCAAAGCGGACGCATCCATCAAGGAAAAGATCGCCAAAGAGATCGACCGTTTTAAAAATATCCCGTCCAATTCATCGGAAAGCGCGGTGCTGCGTGGATATCTGGAGACGGTTCTGGAACTGCCGTGGAAAAAGGTATCAAAGGATAATAAAGACTTAAAGCATGCAAAAGAAGTGCTCGAGGAGCAGCATTTTGGTCTGGAAAAGGTCAAGGAGCGCATGCTGGAATTTCTGGCAGTGCGCAACCTGACGAATAAGGGTGAGAGCCCGATCATCTGTCTCGTAGGCCCTCCGGGAACCGGTAAGACGAGTATCGCGCGTTCGGTAGCAGAGGCACTGAACAAAAAATATGTGCGTATCTGTCTGGGCGGTGTGCGCGATGAGGCAGAGATCCGCGGACACCGGCGTACATATGTCGGAGCCATGCCGGGACGGCTGGTGATGGCATTGCGCTCAGCGGGCGTGAGCAACCCGCTCATCCTGTTGGACGAGATCGACAAGGTCAGCAGCGATTATAAGGGAGATACTTCCTCCGCATTATTGGAGGTATTGGATGGAGAGCAGAACCAGAAGTTCCGTGACCATTACGTGGAACTCCCGGTGGATCTGTCAGAGGTATTGTTTATCTGTACCGCCAACTCGACAGAGACGATCCCGCGCCCGCTGCTCGATCGTATGGAACTGATCGAAGTGACCAGTTATACGGCCAATGAAAAGTATCATATTGCCACCGATCACCTGCTTCCCAAGCAGATGAAAAAGAATGGTTTAGAGACCGGACAGCTCGAGATCAGCCGTACGGCGATGGAACGGATCATCTCCGGCTACACGAGAGAGGCCGGTGTGCGTAACTTGGAGCGCAAGCTCGGTGAGATCTGCCGGAAAACGGCACGCCGGGTCTATGAAGGAGAGACACAGCAGATCCGGGTCACCGCAGCCAATCTGGAGCAGTATCTGGGCAAGGTGAAATATACGGAAGACAAGGCGGGACAGACCAATGAGGTCGGTATCGTGCGGGGACTCGCATGGACGAGTGTTGGTGGCGTCACACTGGAGGTGGAGGTCAATCTCATGCCCGGAAAGGGAGAGATGAAACTGACCGGACAGATGGGCGATGTCATGAAAGAATCTGCACAGACGGCACTCAGCTATGTGCGATCCATCAGCACGGAATACGGGCTGGATAAGAACTTTTTCGCTGAGCATGATATTCATATCCACATTCCGGAGGGCGCAGTGCCCAAGGACGGACCTTCTGCGGGTATCACGATGGCATCGGCGATGCTGTCTGCGGTGACGAATATCCCCGCGCGGGCAGATGTGGCCATGACCGGAGAGATCACGCTGCGCGGCAGGGTGCTCCCGATCGGCGGCTTGAAAGAAAAACTGCTGGCTGCCAAGAATGCAGGCGTGAAGACAGTGTGCGTGCCGAAAAAGAATGAGAAAGATCTCGAGGAGATCTCGGCTGAGATCACGAGAGGTCTTACGATCATACCGGTCGAGCACATGGAAGAGGTACTTGATATTGTACTGGTAAAGGAGAAAAACGATGGTAATTAAACAGGTAAATCTGGAGACTGTATGTGGGATCACGAGCAAGATTCCGGATAATCAGCTGCCGGAGATCGCATTTGCGGGCAAATCCAATGTCGGAAAGTCCTCGCTGATCAATGCACTGATGAACCGCAAATCACTGGCGCGGACATCTTCGCAGCCGGGAAAGACGCAGACGATCAATTTTTATAATATCAATGACGCGATGTATCTGGTCGATCTGCCCGGATACGGCTATGCCAAGGTGTCCGAGAGCGAGCGCGCCAAGTGGGGACAGATGATCGAGAACTATCTGCACAAGAGCAAACAGCTCAAGGCTGTGTTCCTGCTGATCGATATCCGCCATGCACCGGGTGCCAATGACAAGACGATGTATGACTGGATCGTATATCAGGGATATCAGCCGATCATCATCGCGACCAAGCTGGACAAACTGAAGCGTTCGCAGGTACAGAAGGCTGTCAAAGAAGTGCGCACCGGACTGGGGTTGAAAGCGGATGATATACTGATTCCGTTTTCCGCAGAAACGAAGCAGGGAAGAGATGATATCTGGGATCTGATGGACCGTTTGATTGAGGAAAATGCCTGAAAAAGTGACGACAATATTCGACGTTTACGGTTGATAGAATGGAAAATATTTTTGAAAAAGGCATCGAATAGGAGAGTTATATGATCATCAGTATTTGTGATGACAGTCCGATCGGTAGGCGGATCGTAAAGGAATTGGTTTTAAGATATCAGGAAAAACGTCAGATACAGGATCTGGAGATCCTGGAGTATGACTCACCGGTCAAACTGGAGGAAGACCTGGATAAAATTGAATCAGATATTTATTTACTGGACATTATTTTCCCGGATGGAAACGGCATAGAGCTGGCGCGCAAGATCAGGCTGCGCTATCATTACAACCCGATCGTCTTTATCACTGCTTCGCAGGAAGAGACGATGAATGCGTTTAAAGTATATGCACTGCGCTATTTTGTGAAGCCTGTCCGGGCACGTGAGTTATTTGATACATTGGACTACGTCTTCACGGATGCGTGGAGACAGGCACCGAAATATTTCCCTGTCCGGACCACGGAAGGATCTATGAATCTGCGGTATTCAACGATCATGTATGTGGAACGCGAGGGACAGACACTACGGATCACGACGAACAGCGGCAGAGTCTATCAGAGCGTGACGCTGCGGGAGTCGTTTTCCGGCAAATTGAAGCCGTTACTGGAGGATGGACGGTTTGTACAGACACATGTATCATTTGTGGTCAATCTGGACGCTGTGAAGCTGTGTAAAAAGGATATGATGATCATGCAGGACGGAAGGGAGATCCCGATCAGCCGCAAGTACAGCGCGTCTGTAAAAGAAAGATTTCATCAATATTACAATTAAAGCTAAAATTTTGTAAAATATTACCATTTTTTTGCAATTAGGTATCTCGTATTCACTTTTCTACGTCAGTGTGTTAGGGTTATGCTACCATATAATTTCATAGAAAAGGAGGGGTTTCATGGATATGACGGTATTCGAACCAGGAAAGGAAGCGCAACTGATAGAGTACTTGCAGTCACGGGGAATGGCTGTCGTCATATGGAATCCGGCGGAGTCGCTGGAACGGAGTCCGACAACCCGGACAAAAATAGAGACACCGGCGGAAGCAGCAGCTAATTGGGGAAACAGGCTGCAGGTACAGATTGCGGCAGATCTCGTGAGAATGGGATTTCGAAGAGGTCAGGTTGGATTTAACAATACGGTGATAGCGATTTATCTGATTTCCAAAATGGGGTATGGAAGGCAGATACGGGTGACACATGATGTGTATCCGAGAGTGGCGGAGTACTATGGTACGACGGTCAGTAATGTCGAACGCACGATCCGGAATGCAATCGAGTCAGTCTGGAAGAGAAGTAATCTGACCGCGCTTCGTTATATGTATCCGTTCCCGTGTGACAATCTGAACGGAAGACCTACGAACGCGGAATTTTTAATTAATACGGCTATGAGATACCGGAAATGAAGAACGAAAATGAAAAAATACCATGCAGGCATGCTCCCTGCATGGTATTTTTTCGTCTGCCAGAAGTACCAGGTTTCATCAGATCGGATGTGATGTGATGGATGTCTGCGGTGCTGTTTTCAGCCATTTTTCCAGATAGCTGGATTGGTCGGCTGAGGCCTTGTACCAGATCTGCAGACAGGTGTAGGGCACTCCTGCGAAGGAATCCGGTGAGATACTGGTGATGCCTGTTCCGGGGAATGTCAGGATCGACAGTCTGATACAGTTATAAAATGCCATGCTTCCGATCTTGGTGACGCTGTTTGGTACCGTGACATTGCTGATCGCATAGCAGTTGTAGAAGCAGCGGTCGGGAATGGCTGAGAGCACGCTGGACAGATGGATGGAGCTTAGCTTTTCACAACCGGAAAAACATGCATTGCCGAGGGTGGTCAGTTTGTCGCCGATCGCTACACTGCCGAGCTGTTTGCAGTCAGCGAAGCATTCTTCGCCGAAGGATGTCATGTTTTTACAGCCGGATATGCCGAGCAGACTGTCACAGCCTTTGAAAGAAGCTTTGCCGATCGTGGTCAGACTGTCCGGACCAAAGAAGGTGAGCAGCTTGTCGCAGTCATAGAACGCAGAGTCGCCGATGGACTTTAAGTTCAGCGAAACGGGAAGCGTGAGTAATGCGTCGCAGTTACAAAAGGTCTCTGCGTCGATCGTTTCCACAGAAGAGAGATCGGGCAGCTTTTCGAGTGCATTGCATTCATAAAAGGCACGCGCACCGAGTGAGGAGATCTTTCCGTCACAGACGACCTCACGCAACTGGTGACAGCCCGCGAACATGGAACTTCCGATCCTGGTGATGCCGGACGGAAGGATGATCTTTTCCAGACCATCGCAGTTTTCAAACAATCCGTCTGCCAGCTCCGTGACAGGACACGCTTCGATCGTGTCCGGAACGGTAAGCTCTGTTTCCGAGATGCGCAGCAGCTTGTTGATCGTTACTTTATTATACTTTATCTGATATTCGTAGTATTTGGTGTAGTCGGTCGTGACGGTGACTACGCATTTTTTTGACTTTTTACCGACCTTTGCCGTAATGGTGGATTCACCGGGGGCTTTGGCGGTTACTTTTCCTTTTTTGGTGACTGTAGCAACGGACTTGTCGCTGCTGCGCCAGGTGATTTTTTTACTCGTGCCCTTCAGTCGGAGTGTTGCCGACTGCCCTTCCGTCAGGGAGAGGGAGGTCTGATTCAGACGCAGCGCCGCCTGTGCAGGTGCGCTTTTCAGGCAGCAAAGCAGGATGACCAGTGAGGCCAGTATCCATGTGAACTTCTTTTTTTCCATTAAAAATCTCATTGAGAACCCTCCTTCGATGTCGCATCGTGCATCTGGACGAACCGGACGGATGTGCAAAGGCACGGCGAATTGGTACAAATAGTATAACACATTTCACGGGTTGTGTGGTATACTATTCATATTTAGAGATATAGGAGTAACAACATGAAAAAAATACAGTGTGCAGGTGTGTGTTTACTGGCACTGGTGATCGGTGCACAGACAATGCCGCTGCAGGAAATATGGGCATCGCAGGTGCGGGCGCAGGAGACCGGGGAACTGCTGGCGAATGCACTGTCCGATCTGGAGGGAGAATCCTATGCGGAGGGTGAGGCGCTGATATCGCTGGAGACAGCTCCGGGAGCGGCTCTGACGCAGGAAGGAGTCTACCGTTATGATCCGGCGGTCGATATCGCGGAGGTCAGTTGCTTCGGAGAAGATGAACAGACCGGAAAAGAAAGCTATATTGTGCATCTCGTTTCGGATACCTATACCACAGAGGAACTCATGCAGCTTGCACTGCAGCGGTATTATGTAGATGGGGTGAGTGCGAACGGCTATCAGAAACTGATGGCAGCCGATCCGTATACGAACGCTCAGTGGTATCTGGACGGCGCAGGCACATCCGGTGAGGGAATCCGCTGGTCCTCACAGCAGGTGACACAGGCTGATACACCGGTGATCGCAGTGATTGATACAGGTGTTGACTATACACATCCGGATCTGAACGGCTCGATGTGGAACAATGTATATCCGGGGACGTTAGAAGGTACTTGCGGATATGATTTCGGTGATGATGATGCAGATCCGATGGACGAGAACGGACATGGTACACATGTAGCCGGGATCGCGGCGGCCGGACAGGATAATGGTATCGGTATCGCAGGTGTTTCAAAGGCACAGATCATGGCGCTGAAGGTCACGGCAGGTGATTCGGAGGAGATCTCCGATGCAACGATCATTGAAGCATATGATTATATCTGCCGCGCGATGGAGGCCGGTGTGAATATCCGCGCAGTCAATTGTTCGTGGGGCGGCAGCGCCGACACGAACGGAATACTCTCGCGGGCGATCGATGCGGTCGGCGAGATGGGTGCGCTGTCGGTTTTTGCAGCGGGAAACGATCATGTGAACTGGGACCGGACGCTGAAAACGCGTGTGACACCGTATGATCTCGACAGTCCGTATGTGGTGATCGTCGGTGCGTCGAATGAGAATGATGAGGCAGCATATTATTCGGACTACGGTGCCAATGAGGTAGATCTGTTTGCACCCGGCAGCAACATATTATCGACCTATACGGAAAATACTTATATACCCGGGATCTACAGCGACAGTGTGCGCAGGCAGCTCTCGGTGTATTTTAACCGGTTCAGTACCGATACGGGCAATATCCTTCCCGCGGGACAGACGTGGGATAGCTATTATACAGCCGCACAGATCGGAATACCGACCGTGTATTCGGTGAATGTCCGCCAAATGAAGGACGGGGGCAACGGTTATCTGAGACTGAGCGTGACGCGCAATGCCCGCTTGGGTGGAGAAGAGGTCGCAGGTTCCATATATGTGGATGTGACGGATCTGCATCTGGATCAGAATGCTTCCTATTATGTCGGTTTTATGGAGGGCGAGGGCAGCGGAAGTGAGATCAGTTGGAGCCCGAAGATGATGCAGAGCACACCTTCCGAATCACGTTTCGTGACGGTCGGTGACAGGACTTACATGAGAATTGTCGGGCTGTCCATCAATGCGGCGGCCGTCGGCACACCGATGGTATGGTATCTGGATGATATCGCGATCTCTGTTGCGAATATAGCACCGCAGCAGTTTGGAGCATACACCTATCTGGAGGGAACCTCGATGGCAGCTCCGGTCGTGAGCGCGGCGGTGGCGACGCTGGCAGCGGCGAATCCGACGATGTCCGCCGGTTCACTGCGTACCCTGCTGATGAAGTGCGTGCGAAAGACGGATGCGCTTTCGGATCGCTGCATCACAGGTGGGATCATTGACCTGTCAAAGCTGAAGACGCTGGCAGCGAAGGTGACATTGAACCGGAAAAGTGCGACCGTGCGCTACGGACAGACATTGAAACTGACGGCGAAGGTATCGCCCGGATATGTGACAAGCAGCCGGGTCACGTGGAAAAGCAGCAATAAAAAATATGCAGTTGTGGACAAAAACGGCAAGGTGCGCGTGAAAAAAGCCGGTATCGGGCATACGGTAAAGATCACGGCAACGGCAGCCGATGGCAGCAAGAAGCATGCCGTATGCAAGATCCGCATCAAGCAAAAGAAGTAATTGTTCAGAACAGCTTACGGAGGGATGATAGCATGAAACAGATAAAAACAAGGCGCATGGGAAAATGTTTTACCTGTCTGGTGTTGATGATCGTACTCACGGTCGGTTCATTTCTGACGGCTCCGATCACGGCACAGGCGGCAAACACATATGTATATGAAGATTCGGATCTGATCGGTCAGGGCGGATATATCTATTTTATCCGCCGACTGTATGACAGCAGCACGGCAACGATCTGCCGCAAAAAGGTAGCGGACGGAAAAGTATCAAAGGTCGTATCGGAACCGAACGGCGTGGTACGTCTGGTCGTGAATGGACAGTATCTGTACTACACAACGATTGATGATGAGAACGGCTGGGTGATCCGTATGTGCCGGCTGAACGGTGATGATGCACATACGTTGTGCGGTGGGATCGTCAGCTATGCGGATGCTTCGCATGTGTATGGAATCGAGACGCTCGCAAGCGGAAAACAGCGGCTGTTTTGTCTGGAGTATGAGACAGAGGATACGACACGGATCAAGACGGTGTCAGCATCCCAGACGCTGGACTATATCGGAAACATAGGCAGCGACAGCTACTATTATATTTATGATCAGAAGAAGGACACGGTGTCCCTGTATCGCCTGAGCACGGCAGACAACCGTTTTTTACGGGTGGCATCCGACAAGCGCAGCGCGAAGGATTCGACATCACCACTGCAGATCAGTGATGTCGCACAGGCAGGCGGAGAACTCTACTATGATTTTGGCTCCTATGAGGGCAGCGGCAATTTCTGGTATGGTACGATCCGCAAACTGACGACAGACGGAAAAAGAAAAACGGTAGCAAAGAGCACAGGCAGTGACCGTCTGATGATCGGCAGCAGGGAATTGTATTTTTCGACACCGCAGGGCAACGACTATAAATATCAGTTGTCAAACGGAAAAAAGAGTAAATATTCGCTCACTTTGCAAAAGGGCATCAGCTATACGATCCTTGGTGACAAGACATATATGGCAGACACTTCGAATAAAAAGAAGATCACGATCTCCAGATTTAAGTCAGGAACCGATCGTGAGACTCTGACGAAGAATTTTATCACAATTCCGTTCAAACAGAAAAAGAATGTGAGCTATAGTGTACAACTGAAGCAGGTCGGTATCTACAATCTGGTATGTGTGACGGGAACCGATTTTACGGATCAAAGCTATGGCTGGCGCGGAAAACTGACGAGTATTAACTGGTATATCACGGACGGCGCGGGAACCGTACTCGGCTCCTTTCAATAAGTGATGGAGTACCAGACTACGAAAAGATGAAATTGGAAAGGAATTAAAAACACAATGGCAGATAATCAGACACAGATTAAGGAAATCGAGCAGCTTCTGGAGGAATACAAGAAGGGAATGACCCCTGAACAGTCACGTGAGCTGGTGGAAAAAATGAAAGAGGTACGTTTTATCGTACCGGTTACATTCCCTCAGGATGAGACATTGGCAGCGATGCAGGCAGAGCTGGAACGTACCGGACAGCCGGTGCGGCTTCCGAAGGATGCGAAGCCGATTCCGGTACTGATCCAGAATCCGAATAAGGAGCATTTCCTTGCGATCTACACGACACTGGCACAGATTCCGAAAGAGCATCATTCAAACGGTGTGATCGAGATGACCTTTGATGCATGCATGAATTACGCAAAAAATGCAAAAAGCCCGGTATACGGCGTGGTCGTTAATCCGTTTTCCAATAATTTTGTGGTTCGCCCGCGCAAGGAGCAGCAGGTGACAGCCGCGCAGTTCCATCTGCTTGCCAGAAAAAATGTGGAATATGTGCTGTTCCCGCATAGTATCTATACAAAGGATAAGGCATATTTTGACAGCATCAATGCAGAAGTGCTGTACACCTTTTTCAAGGATCAGTATCAGAATAAGCTGCAGATGCCGTATACAGAGGATGATTTTGAAGTGATGCAGCTCGGCATTGATCCGAAGCTGGACATGATCCATATTTCCATGCCGACGAAAAAGCTGGAGCAGGGTGCGTGCATCCGTATTTATGTGACATGGCATAAGGTGGCGGAGCGCGCAGGCTATTATATGATCGTGCGCGGCGAGGAAAAAGGAGACCGCAAGCTGATCTATATTCAGGATAATGGCAGAACGCAGGATCTGGGCGAAGCTCCGGTGGAGAGCACGGAGATGCAGCAGATCATGACTATGGAGCTGGATCGCTATTCGGCTGACAAAACAAACTAAGACAGATCCGGGAGAAAGGAAGCATATGGGTGGATTTCTTATATGGGTCGCAATCATCGTATACATTGTGATCCGGTGCATGAAAAATGCTAAAAATGATCAGCGGACAGCGACACCGAATGTGCCCCGCGATGCGAGAGCGCGGCAGCAGATGCCGCAGCAGCGTATGCCACAGCAGCGCATGCCGCAACAGACCAGACAGGCGCCTAGGCCGTCGCAGTCGGCAAAACGGCCGCCACAGACACGTGTACCGAAACAGCAGGATACGATCCTGCAGAGGGCAAAAGCAAATGCGGCCCGGCAGTTTGAAGATGATACCAAGCCGTCGGATCAGAAGGTGGAGCTTGGACGTGTACCGGTCGGCGATGAGATCATGAAGGATAAGGCGATGGCACGCCATATCCACAGTGAGCATGAGGACGGACATGAGGCGGAACTGCACAATCAGCCCGGTGTGGACGATTTCGACACCTATCATCTGATGGATGAGGTGAATGATCTGATCGTCAAAGGCTACAGCGGCAATCTGGAGTTTGAGCGTGATTTTCTGGCTGAGGCGACCGATATGCTGAACCGTATGTATAACTAGTTGATATGGCAGAAAATGGAAGGATGCAGACATGGACTTGAAGGAACAAAAAGACAGAACGGCACATACAGCGCCTGAGGAGGAAAAACCGCCTCAGTTTGAGAATCTGATGGCGTTTCTGGATGCGGAGACGTATGAAGAAAAGCTGGAGATCCTGTATCGCATGCAGCTTGATCTGAATGATTATCTGATTGATACGATGGCAGTCGCTGTGGATGTGGTGATCCCCGATGGTGATATTGATGACCGTTACAGACAACTGAAAGGATGTCTGGAGGCAAAACGCAAATATGAGATCAACCGGTTCCGCTGACCGGTTTGTGTCAAATGAATACAATAAAAATGGATGACAGGCTGATCGCCTGCCATCCATTTTTGGCTTTATAGTTTACTCATGTTGCTGTTGTGGTAGCGGCTGTCGTATGTGACATCTTCGCCTAACCATGCGGGTGGAACAAAGGCGTTTGCTTCTTCTTCTGAGGCAAACTCTACTTCTGCGAGAATGAGCGGTGCCAGATCGCCTTCGAATATATCCAGTTCTACCGTGAGTGTATCATCCAGCGGGATCAGATAGCGTGTCTTGGCAATGATGCGTCCGTCTGCCTTGGGCTTTAAGTGTTCGTAGGCTTCTGCGGTCAGCGGCAGATTGTATTCTTCGCGTGCAAGCATGCCTTTTGACTTATAGGTCAGATAATAGTCGTCATCTGAGCGGCGGATGCGGACGACCGGGGAGGTGCACAGATAGCCCTGCTCGATCTTGTGAAACGCGAACTGCGACAGGTCCTGCGGCAGCTCTGTTGGCAAAAATTTACGTTCGATTTCCATGATGTTGTCCTCTCTTATATTTAATCCACATTTCTATTGTTATGTCGGGCTGTCGCTGCGGTTGCAGCAGTATCCCGATCAGATTGCTCCGGTTGTCCGGCTGTGTCTCGCTGTCTCTTCAGCCTTGGCTCGATGTGTCCTTCGCACACATAGCCTGCGGCTTTCAGTTGTGACATGAGGCAGATTGCAAAATCGCTCGCACTGCGCCGGACAAACGTCGCAACTGACGGAATCTGCTGTAATCACAGACGCCAGCCCTGCGCTACATATTGTCGACAAAACAGATAAGTACAGTATATGAAAAAAATGAATGTCTGTAAAGTATAGCATTTATTGAAAAACTGTTGAGATTGTGAGATACTGAAATTGATTTAGATGGTTGGGGATACTTGGGCGTAAGTGTACCACATAGAACAGCAGCGCGAGCAAGTCATGTCTGATTTTGCTGTCTTTGCACGATGGAGATGAGACTTATGACTCGTGGAAGCCTTTGCTGAACACGAGTCAGGTTTGCTAAGGCTCATCGGAATGGGTCGTGCAATAAAGCAAAAGTCAGATCTGCTTGCGGGAGCTGCGTCCGTGGGAGAACGTGCAGTCACAATGGGAGCAATCTGATCAGGATACTAGCGTGTCCGCCCTGTTTAAAAATAGTCCCGCAATCGTTTACACGGATAAATAAAATGAAAAGGAGACAGACAAATGAGCGATAAAAAAGTAGGAATCATGGTAGCAAACGGATACGAGGAGATCGAGATGCTGACAGTCGTTGACATTCTGCGTCGCGCAGGCGTGATCTGCGACATCATATCAGTGACGGGAGATCAGACACTGGTCAGCTCCCATCAGGTGAGTGTACAGGCAGATCTGCTATACGAGGAAGCAGACTTCGACAGCTATGATGCACTGGCAATCCCCGGCGGAATGCCCGGAACACTCAATCTCGGAGCGCATGCCGGCGTGTGCGAACAGCTCAAAAACGCATGCGCACAGGGAAAACTGATCGCAGCGATCTGTGCGGCACCGACCGTATTTGGCAAGCTGGGGCTGCTTGAGGGGAAAAAAGCAATCTGTTTTCCGGGAATGGAAGACCAGCTCACGGGTGCGACGGTCACATATGAGCCGGTTGTCCGTGACGGCAACATCATCACGAGCCGTGGCATGGGAACCGCGATCGACTTCGGACTGGCAATCCTCGGATATTTTGAGGGAGCGGACGCAGTCGATACATTAGCCAAAAAGATCGTATACCGTGTATAGGTGTATGTATAGATAGAAGGAGAGCACAGACAGCGGGGGCAGACGAATGAATCATAATACGAACGGAAAAAAGAAAAAACAGCCGTATTGCGCGGCACAGGATCAGATGGCGAGAACCGGAGGGCATCTGGGGACGATCTTTCTGATGGCAGTGGCAGCCCTGTTTATACTGGTGGGCAGCGTCATGTTGTTTGTAGACGGTGTGCAGGAACGGTATCTGATCTATATGATCAGTGCACTTTTGATCGCACTGGGGATCGGTCTGATCGTCAAATATTTTGTGACAGAGGCATACCGGAGCATACATGACTACAGCTTTTCGGGAGGAGCGCTGGTCGTGATCCTGGGAGGCTGTGCGCTGACGCGTGCACAGGAACTGGCGGGACAGATCGGCGTGATGATCGGTCTGCTCGTGCTGGCAGTGGCGATCGTTATGCTGCAGCAGGCGATGCAGATGCATATCATGAGAAAACGGGTGTGGCCGGTCGTGCTGACGATCTCTGTAGTGACGCTGCTGGCTGCGGTCGTATTGTTATTTGATCTGCGCTTTATCACCGGACGGATTGAGGGGATCGCATACTGGGTGCTGCTGATCGCCGGGATACTGACGCTGCTATGTATGTTGATCTCGGCGATCGGTGTCAGACTCTTTCTGCATCAGGAACGCGGCGAGATGGAGCGCATGCAGCAGGAACAGCAGCTGGCATTTGCCAGAGCCAGAGATCAGGAACAGCTCGAACAGAAGATGAAACGTATCGAACAGCAGGAAAAAGAGGATACAACTTCTGATCAGGAGGACGATTTTTCTCCTCAGTAACGTGAAAATAATGTAAAAAACATATCTTTTTCTGTAAGTATTCCACAAGTTGTACCTATACAACTTGTGGAAATTGTACATATTTCCAAAAAGCTCTTGACGAAACATAGGGATATCTATATAATAAAAACATGCCGAACATAAAGGGGTACGGCAAAAATGCACAGAAAAATTTGTGACAGACTTCTTTTTTATACAAAATACATGTAACAAATGTGAAAAAGTTGCTGGTTGTATAAAAAATTGCTGAAAGGCAAAAAGAATACAACTTTTAGAAGAAAGTACAAGTTGAGCGTGCAACAAAAACAATTTTTTGAGGGAGGAACAAAAAATGAAAAAGAAAATCTTAGGCGCGTTACTCAGCGTAGCAATGGTAGCTACCATGCTCGTTGGATGTGGCACCAACAATGCAACTGCTCCGGCAGACGATGCAGCAACAGAAGATACTGCAGATGCAGCAACAGATGATGCAGCAAGCGATGATGCTGAGGCTCCAGCAGCAGAAGCTAACGGCAAGAAGGTTGGTGTGGCAATGCCTACACAGTCATCAGAGAGATGGATCAACGATGGCGCAAACATGAAGGATAAGTTAGAGGCACTCGGATACGAAGTAGATCTTCAGTACGCTGAGGACGACGTTCAGATGCAGGTATCTCAGATCGAGAACATGATCGCATCAGGTGTTAACTGCTTAGTAATCGCATCTATCGATTCTTCCGCACTTGTAAACGTAGAGGCACAGGCAAAGGATGCAGGCATTCCGGTTATCGCATATGACCGTCTGTTAATGGATACCGACGCTGTTTCTTACTACGCTACATTCGATAACAAGGGTGTTGGTACTGCAATCGGTAAGTACATCGAAGAGAAGAAGGATCTGGCAAATACATCAGAGACTTATACTATCGAGTTCTTCATGGGTTCACCGGATGATAACAACGCTGTTATGTTATACAATGGTTTAATGGAAGTTCTTCAGCCGTATCTGGACAATGGTACATTAGTATGTAAGTCAGGAAGAACCTCTTTCGACGATACCTGTATCTTAAGATGGTCTCAGGAGACTGCACAGCAGAACTGCGAGAACTACTTAACAGGTTTCTATGCTGATGAAGATCTTGACATCTGCGCAACCGCATTCGATGGATTCGCTTATGGATGTAAGGCAGCTTTAGAGGGCGCTGGATATACAGATGCTAACTGGCCTCTGATCACCGGACAGGATGCTGAGCTGATGGCAGTTAAGAACATCATTTCCGGAAAGCAGACAATGTCTATCTACAAAGATACTCGTCTCTTAGCAGACAAGTGTGTAACAATGGTTCAGGCAGTGCTCGAAGGCAAGGAGCCTGAGATCAACGATACCGAGCAGTACGACAACGGTAAGCTGGTAGTTCCTTCTTACCTGTGCACACCGGTAGCTGTTGATAAGGACAACTATCAGGAAATCATCGTTGATGGCGGATATTATACAGAAGAGCAGTTAGCTGAGTAATCCGAAATATTAAGAAATGTCATACATCGTTAGCCATTTCTTAATCATGTATGATCATGTATGAAGATAGGGTGGCACATGCTGGTTGCCACCCTATTTTTTCTGAAACGGATGAGAAGTGAATTTTTTAGGGAAAGGAGATGGGGAAATGTCGGATTACATCTTGGAAATGAACCATATCGTCAAAGAGTTCTCGGGTGTCCGGGCTTTGGATGATGTAAATCTGAAAGTAAAACGTGGCGAGATACATGCGCTGTGTGGAGAGAACGGAGCAGGAAAATCCACGCTGATGAATGTATTGTCGGGCGTATACCCGCATGGTACATACTCTGGTGATGTTGTGTACAACGGAGAAGTCTGCAACTTCCATAACCTGCGTGACAGTGAGGCGAAAGGTATCGTTATCATTCACCAGGAACTGGCGCTCAGCCCATTACTGTCAGTCGCAGAGAATGTATTTCCCGGTAATGAGCAGTTGAAGATGAAAGGTGTCATTGACTGGACGAAGACGAGAAAACATGCACAGGAGATGCTGGCAAAGGTAGGACTCGAGCATGAGGATGTCAACGTGCCGGTCAATTCACTTGGAGTTGGCAAGCAGCAGCTGATCGAGATCGCAAAGGCGATGGCAAAGAAGGTCGAACTGCTGATCCTGGATGAGCCTACGGCTGCATTGAATGACGAAGAGAGCCGTAAGTTGCTGGATATTATGTTAGAGTTGAAGAAACAGGGTATTACCTGTATCATCATCTCCCATAAGTTAAATGAGATCGAATATGTATCGGATGCTGTTACGATCATCCGTGACGGTAAGACGATCGAGACCCTGATCAAAGGTGAGGATGAGTACAATGAAGACCGCATCATCAAAGGAATGGTCGGCCGTGAGATGACCAACCGTTATCCGGTCCGTGAGGGCGTGGAGATCGGAGATACGATCTTTGAGGTAAAAGACTGGAATGTCTATCATCCGGATGATGCCAACCGTCAGATCTTAAAGGATATCAACATCAGCGTCCGCGCCGGAGAGGTAGTCGGTCTGGCCGGACTGATGGGTGCGGGACGTACCGAGTTTGCGATGAGTGTATTCGGACACAGCTATGGACAGAAGATCTCCGGTACGGTAAAGATCAACGGAAAAGAAGTGCATATGCACAATGTCAGAGAGGCGATCGCCAGCAAGCTGGCATACGTTTCTGAGGATCGTAAAACGTACGGTCTGAACCTGATCGGTGATATCAAGGAGAATATGACGATCGCAGCGCGACCGAGATTTTTCTCAAAACATGGCGTGATCAACGGCAACGACGAGATCGTAGCTGCCGAGGATTACAGAAAGAAGATCAATGTTAAGGCGAATTCGATTGAGCAGGTCGTTGGTTCCTTATCAGGTGGTAACCAGCAGAAGGTAGTACTTGCCAAGTGGATGCTGACACAGCCGGATGTATTGATTCTGGATGAGCCTACCCGTGGTATCGACGTAGGTGCGAAATACGAGATCTATTGCGTGATTAATGACCTTGCGAAGGCCGGAAAAGCGGTCATCGTCATTTCTTCGGAAATGCCGGAGATCATCGGTACATGTGACAGAACATATGTAATCAATGAAGGTCGTATCGCAGGTGAGCTGAGTAAAGAAGAGCTGACACAGGAAAAGATTATGCAGTGTATTATGGCTCATAACAGAAAGGGTGACGGAAATGAATGAGAAGAAAAAAGTAGTAAATCTTGACATGAAGCAGTACGGAATGTTCCTTGCGCTCATTGCAATTTATGTGATTTTTGCAATCATGACAGGTGGAAAGAACTTATCACCTGCCAATATCAACAACCTGATCATGCAGAATGGTTATGTCGTAATCCTTGCAATCGGTATGTTGCTGTGTGTATTGACCGGTAACGTCGATCTGGGTGTTGGTTCTATCGTAGCACTGACCGGTGCTGCAGCCGGTATCTTACTGGTAGATTATAAGGCAAGTATGTGGGTAGCGATCGCAGTTGCATTGCTGATCGGTCTTGCAGTAGGTATGTTCGCAGGATTCTTTATCGCATATCTTGGTATTCCTCCTTTCGTAGTAACGCTGGCAACGATGTTGATGGGTCGTGGACTGACCTACACATTGCTGCAGGCACAGACCAAGGGACCGTTGCCCGATAATTACATCTACATCGGAGCAGGTTTCCTCCCTGCATATCAGATCGAAGTTGGCGGAGGCAAGCTCGATATCGTATGTATCGTAGTAGCGATCATTGCTTCTATCGCGCTGATCCTGGCTGAGCTGAGAAGCATCGCAACTAAGAAAAAATACAACTTTGCAGTCAATCCGTTATGGCAGACTGTATTAAAGCTGGCAGTTATGCTTGTGATCATCTGGTTCTTCTTCTACAAGCTGGCCCGCTACAACGGACTTCCGTTCGTATTGCTGATCATGGTGATCCTGATCGCACTGTATGCATTTATCACCAGCAAGACAGTTGCAGGCCGTCAGATCTATGCACTCGGTGGCAACCGTAAGGCAGCAAACCTGTCAGGTATCGATACCAATAAGGTATTCTTCTGGGTATACACCAATATGGGACTGCTCAGTGCGGTAGCCGGTGTCGTATTATCAGCACGTAATGCATCATCTACTCCGAAGGCCGGTGACGGATTTGAGATGGATGCCATCGCTTCCTGCTACATCGGTGGTGCAGCGGTAGCTGGTGGTGCCGGAACGATCCTCGGTGCGGTTGTCGGTGCGTTCATCATGGGTATCCTGAACAATGGTATGTCATTATATGGATGGTCTACCGATATCCAGAAGATCGTAAAAGGTGCCGTTCTGTTAGGCGCGGTTACAGTTGACGTGCTTTCAAAGAGAAAGAAAGGCTAAGAGCCGAAGATCAATGGGCTGCCCGGTTGACGGACAGCCCATTTTTGCAGTATAGTGGGTACGAAAATTATGTGGAAGTGGAGATAGGAACATGGAGAGCAAAATATCCGGATCTAAATATATGGAACTGGCAAAATGGATCAATGAACAGATCCAGCAGAGAGAACTGCTGCCGGGACAGAAGATGTATTCGGAAAATGAACTGCAGAAAATGTTCGGAGTCAGCAGACAGACAGTCCGGCATGCCATACGCGTACTGGAACAGGAAGGTATTGTCCGAAGTGTGCGGGGAAGCGGAACGTATGTCAATGATGACCGGAAGGAAAATCTCACGAAAAAAATGCGTGTGGCAGTTGTCACGACCTATGTGGACGGCTATATCTTCCCGCGTATGCTGCGCGGAATAGAGACGGTATTGCTGGATCACGGATGTACGGTGCAGATCGCATTTACCTACAACCAGAGCCGCAGGGAAAAACAGATCCTGGAAGATCTGCTGGACCGGGATGAGATCGCCGGACTGATCATGGAGACGACCAAGAGCGCAATACCGAATCCGAACCTGTATCTGTTCCGTGAGTTTGAGGCACGGCATGTACCGGTATTGTTTCTGAACAGCTTTTATCCTGGACTGGATATTCCGCATGTGTCGATGGATGATTACAGTGTCGGATACAAGATGACAAAATATCTGATCAGTATGGGACATAGACGGATCGGCGGTATCTTCAAGCTGGATGATCTGCAGGGCCGTATCCGCTATTCCGGCTATATGGATGCGATGAGTGAGGCCGGTTTGGAGATCGATGAAGCGCATATCCTGTGGCTGGATACGGACGATATTCATGTCATTCAGGAACAGCGTCAGCGTGTGCTGAACCGTGCAAAGGGCTGTAGTGCGCTCTTTTGCTATAATGATGAGGTGGCGTACGGTGTGCTGGGCATCTTTCGGGAGGCTGGCATCCGCGTTCCTGAGGATCTGTCGATCACCGGTGTGGATAATGCCGATCTGGCATCTATAGGAGAGACCGGTATCACGACGTTGTCACATCCGATGGAAGCATTGGGACAGAAAGCGTCCGAGAATCTGATCCGCATGATCCATGATCCGTTCTTTGATGCCAATTACGAGTTTGATGTAGAGATCGTACCGCGTGATTCAGTCTGTGAATGGAAGGGTGACTGACATGGAAGATAAACCTGCTGCATACAATAAAGCAAGTGTATGGCAGTGGGTTTTTTTATGCATTATTATAATAGGAAAAGAATCGTTCACAAGATAGTGACCGGATTACTGTTCTTTGTGTTTTTTCTGACAGCAGGGATATTGGCGGCTATTGCGGCAGAGTATTATGAGATGCACCGGCAGCAGACCGGGCGCGCGGATGACGCAGACAGCAGATATCTGACGAGTGTTTCGGATCGCATCGAGCAGGGGGATGAACTGACCAAAAAGATCGCACTTACATTTGATGACGGACCCAATCCGGAATATACGCCTATTTTGCTTGATGAGTTGAAAAAAAGAGGTGTAAAAGCTACATTTTTTGTATTGGGATCGGAGGTGGAGCTCTATCCGCAGCTCGTGCGCCGTGCCAGTGAGGAAGGACACCTGATCGGTGTGCATTCTTACAAGCATGTGAACCTTCGTCAGTTGAGCGATGAACAGGCGATCGAGCAGGTGAACCGTACCAATGAAGCCATCCATGCCGCATGCGGGCAGTATGCGAGCTATATCCGCCCGCCGTACGGATGCTGGAAAGAGGATCTGGACTATGAGGTGCAGATGGTGGAGGTGTTGTGGGACATCGATCCGCGTGACTGGGCGACGACCAGTGCAGATCTTGTCGCAGACCGGGTATTGCAGGAGGTGGAGGAAAATAGTATCATCCTGCTGCATGATGCATCAGACTCGTCCGTCCGGGCAGCGTGCATGATCATTGACCGGCTGCAGGCGCAGGGGTATACCTTTGTGACGGTAGAGGAACTTTTAATGGAATGAATTTGCACAAACATCTAACTTGCAAAACGCAACTTATCATCAACCTTTACAAAAAGTTCCATTTTTAAAAAAAGTGCCTTAAAATACTTGAAAAATAAGGTAATATCATGTATCTTTGTAAAAGGCAGCTGAAAACGTTTATGAATTTTTGAAAAACGAAAACTGCAAAATGGAGGAAATCGCAGTGGAGCTCTTTGATTACATGCGTGAAAAAAATATGGAGCAGGAGTCGCCGCTGGCATCCAGAATGCGTCCGACCACGCTCGATGAAGTCGTCGGGCAGGAGCATATCATCGGCAAAGACCGCCTGCTCTATCGTGCGATAAAAGCGGACAAGCTGCAGTCGATCATCTTTTACGGGCCACCGGGCACCGGCAAGACGACGCTGGCCAAAGTCATAGCACATACGACCAGTGCCGCATTTGTTCAATTGAATGCGACATCGGCAGGAAAAAAGGATATGGAAGAGGTCGTTGCCCAGGCTAAAAACAATCAGGGCATGTATGGGAAAAAGACGATCCTGTTTATCGATGAGATCCATCGTTTTAACAAAGGACAGCAGGATTACCTGTTACCGTTTGTGGAGGACGGAACTGTGATACTCATCGGCGCGACGACGGAAAATCCGTATTTTGAGGTGAACGGCGCGTTGCTGTCGCGCTCGATCATCTTTGAACTGAAGCCGCTCACGAAGGACAACATCCGCGTACTGCTGCGGCGTGCGGTGACAGATACCGAAAAAGGTATGGGCAGCTACGGCGCCCTGCTGGATGAGGATGCGGAAGAATTCCTCGCGGATCTGGCAAACGGTGATGCACGTGCGGCGCTCACGGCGATCGAACTGGGGATACTTACGACGGAGCCGGATGCTTCGGACGGAAAGATCCATATCACACTGGATGTCGCACAGGAATGTATCCAGAAGCGGGTATTAAAATATGATAAAAACGGAGACAATCATTATGATACCATCTCCGCATTTATAAAAAGCATGCGCGGCTCCGATCCGGATGCGGCTGTGTACTATCTGGCACGGATGCTGTATGCGGGCGAAGACGTCAAGTTTATCGCCAGGCGCATGATGATCTGCGCATCCGAGGATGTCGGAAATGCAGATCCGCAGGCATTGCAGGTGGTGGCGGCGGCTGCGCTCGCGGTAGAACGGGTCGGCATGCCGGAGGCACAGATCATTCTCTCGCAGGCAGTCAGCTATATTGCCAGTGCACCAAAGAGCAATGCGGCGTGCGAGGCGATCAGCAAGGCGATGGATGTCGTGGCTCATACCAAGACACCGCCGGTGCCGGTGCATTTGCAGGATGCACATTACAAGTCTTCCGGCAAGCTGGGACACGGTGTGGGATATAAATATGCACATGCATATCCGCATCATTACGCAGCACAGCAGTATCTGCCGGATGGGCTGGAACATGAGACGTTTTACGAACCGTCTGAAAATGGTTATGAACAGACGATCCGAAATTATTTAGATGATGTAAAACGCTGGAAACAGGAACAGGAGGAACAGGAATGAAGACATACGCTCAGATGACCAAGGAAGAATTATTGCAGGAGCAGGAAAAGCTGCAGAAAGAATACAAAGGCTTTGAAGAAGCCGGGCTGCAGTTAAATATGGCGCGTGGTAAGCCGGAGCGCGCACAGCTCGATCTGTCCATGCCGATGCTCGATCTGATAGACAGCAAGAGTGACTGCCTGACAGAAGACGGAACAGACTGCCGCAACTACGGCGAGCTGGACGGAATTCCTGAGGCAAAGGCTCTCATGGCAGGTATCATGGAGTGCCGCCCGGAGCAGGTGATCGTATTCGGTAATGCCAGCCTGAATGTTATGTTCGATGCAGTCGCACGTTATATGCTGCACGGTGTATGCGGTGGAACACCGTGGAGCCAGCAGGGAAAGGTCAAATTCCTCTGCCCGGTTCCCGGTTATGACAGACATTTTGCTGTAACAGAATGTCTGGGTATCGAGATGATCAACGTACCGCTTGGCGAGGATGGGCCGGATATGGATCTGGTAGAACAGCTCGTTGCGTCCGATCCGCTGATCAAGGGTATCTGGTGTGTGCCCAAGTATGCGAATCCGTCCGGTATCTCATATTCGGATGAGACGGTCCGCCGCTTTGCGAAGATGAAGACCGCGGCAGATGATTTCCGTATCTTCTGGGATAACGCGTATGGTGTGCACCATTTATATGAGGAAGCGGACAAGCAGGATCAGATCCTGAATATCTTAGATGAGTGTGAGGCAGCGGGCAATCCGGATCGTGCGCTGGAATTCGCATCTACCTCCAAGATCACATTTGCGGGAGCAGGTATCTCTGCACTGGCATCATCCGAGACCAATCTGAACGATATACGAAAAGTGATGACGATCCAGACGATCGGTTATGACAAGATCAACCAGCTGCGTCATGTACTGTTTTTGAAAGACCGTGCAGGTGTGGATGCACATATGATGAAGCATGCAGCGATCATGCGTCCGAAGTTCGAGAAGGTCGAGCAGATGCTCGCAGAGGAGATCACACCGTTAGGTATCGGAGACTGGATCTCACCCCGTGGCGGCTATTTTATCGCATTCAATGCCGTGCCCGGCTGTGCAAAGCGTATCGTAGCGCTGGCAAAGCAGGCGGGAGTCGTATTGACCGGAGCCGGTGCGCCGTTCCCTTATGGAAAAGATCCACAGGATCGTGTCATCCGTCTGGCACCTTCCTATCCGTCTATGGATGAGCTGATCGAGGCGACCAGGATCTTTATCTGCAGTGTCAAGCTGGCCAGTGTGGAGAAGCTGCTCGCACAGTAATCACAGTCTGACCGGTATCTGACTGTATTTTTAAAGGTACTTGGCGATTTCTTTGCGCATCATATAGAAAAAATACCGCTAAAAGGGTATAATTTCTATATGGTGCGTTTTTTGACGCAAAATACAAAAAAAGGAGATATCCATGGAAAAGACGATCTTGGATTATGATACAGTTGCACTCGATGATGCGGACAACGCGCTCGTGATCATAGACCAGACCAGACTGCCGGAGCGGATCGAACTGATACGCTTGCATACGGCAAAGGAGATCTGGGATGCGATCTATCTGCTGCAGGTGCGCGGAGCGCCGGCGATCGGAGTGGCGGCCGGCTATGGCATTTATCTGCTGGCGAAAGGCATCGATACCGATGATTTTGATGAATTTTATAAACAATTCTGCACATACAAACAATATCTGGACTCTTCACGTCCGACAGCGGTCAATCTGTCCTGGGCTTTGAACCGGATGGAGCAGGTGGCGCTGCAGGAGCATGAACAGGGCAGCAGCGTGGCACAGATCAAGGAACGGCTGCACCGGGAGTCGGTTGCGATACAGGAGGAAGACATCGCGATCTGCCGCGCGATCGGTGAGCATGGGCTCGCGCTTGTCAAGCCGGGTGACGGCATTCTGACACACTGTAATGCCGGAAAGCTGGCAGCCAGCAAATACGGCACAGCGACCGCGCCGATCTATCTCGGACATGAGAGGGGATACGGATTTCACGTCTATGCGGATGAGACAAGACCTCTGCTGCAGGGCGCACGCCTGACTGCCTTCGAACTGCAGTCTGCAGGCATTGATGTCACATTGAATTGTGATAATATGTCCGGCATGCTCATGAAACAGGGTAAGATACAGGCGGTGTTTGTCGGCTGTGACCGCGTGGCCGCCAACGGAGATACCGCAAACAAGATCGGTACTTCAGTCGTGGCCACCGTAGCGAAACATTACGGTGTGCCTTTTTATGTATGTGCACCGACCTCGACGATCGACTGGAATACACCGAGCGGAGATGAGATCGTGATCGAACAGCGCAAGCCGGAGGAAGTGACGGAGATGTGGTATACGTCGCGCATGGCGCCGGAGGGAGTGAAGGTATTCAATCCCGCGTTTGATGTCACGGATGCGGAGCTGATCACCGGCATCGTGACCGAGTACGGTGTGGCACGCTATCCTTATACGGAGTCGCTGCAGGAGATTCACCGGAAGATGCAGACCAAGTAATGCAATTTGGACTTGAATCTTGGCTGTCTGGCTGTGATTACAGCAGTATCCCGATCAGATTGCTCTGGTTGCCCAGTCTGTGTCTCGCTGTCTCTTCAGCCTTGGCTCTTATGTGTCCTTCGCACACATAGCCTGCGGCTTTCAGTTATGACAGCAGGTTTGTCATTGCTTCGCTCGCACTTCGCCGGGCAAACGTCGCAACTGACGGGATCTGCTGCAATCACAGCCGTCAGCCCTGCATAACTGTATATTTTCAGGGAGTTTTACGTAGCATACCAGACGTTTAACGTGTAACAGCAGCGCGAGCAAGTCATGTCTGATTTTGCTGCTTTTGCACGATGGAGCTGAGACTTATGACTTGTGGAAGCCTTTGCTGAACACGAGTCAGGTTTTGCTAAGGCTCAGCGGAATGAACCGTGCAATAAAGCAAAAGTCAGATCTGCTTGCGGGAGCTGCGTCCTCGTGGAATATATAAGATTACCCGGAGCAATCTGATCGGAAGTCTGCTGTGACCGTAGCAGGACAGCCCGGCTAAAAAATAGTTTTGCAATCACACAGAAATAATGAAAGGAAAATAGAACAATGGCAAACGAAACAAATGAAACCCAGGAAACATGCGCCAGCGCAGGCAGCTGCGGGCGTGAAAACTGTGAGGGATGCCCGAGCAAAAGCGGCGGACAGACTTCATTTTTAGAGGAACTGAACAAGTATTCATCGATCAAAAAGGTGATCGGTATCGTCAGCGGCAAGGGCGGCGTCGGCAAATCCTTTGTCACTGCATCACTGGCATGCGCGATGCACAAGGCAGGCTATAAGGTGGGAATTCTGGATGCAGATATCACCGGCCCTTCCATCCCGAAGATGCTCGGTGTACACGGCACAGCCTTCGGTACGGATCAGGGTATCATCCCGTTAGAGTCCAAAGAGGGCATCCCGGTGATGTCTATCAACCTGCTCGTCGAGGACGAGGAACAGCCGGTGATCTGGCGTGGACCGGTCATCGCAGGAGCAGTCAAGCAGTTCTGGACAGATGTCGTCTGGGGCGAACTGGACTACCTGTTCGTCGATATGCCTCCGGGAACCGGAGATGTGCCGCTCACAGTCTTCCAGTCACTGCCGTTGGATGGTGTTGTCGTCGTGACATCACCGCAGGAGTTGGTACAGATGATCGTGAAAAAAGCATACAATATGGCACAGATGATGCATGTGCCGGTACTCGGACTTGTGGAGAACTTCAGTTACTTGGAGTGCCCGGACTGCGGTAAGAAGATCTCTGTGTTTGGTGAAAGCCATGTGGATGAGGTAGCAGGCGAACTGGGAATCCCGGTATTTGCCAAATTACCGATCGACCCGTCCAAGGCAGCAGCCGCAGACGCAGGCGAATTTTACGGAACAGACCACAGTGCATTTGATCAGGCGATCGCGAGCCTGAAATAGTCCGTCTGATCCGGTGCATGGCTGATGAATGGCCGCTTAGTTTTCGCATTTGATAAAGGAGTAGAGAGAAATATATGTCGTTCGTACATTTGCATACACATACCGAGTATTCCCTGCTGGATGGCTCAAATAAAATAAAAGAATATGTAGCCCGCGTGAAGGAGCTTGGCATGAATGCGGCGGCGATCACCGACCACGGTGTGATGTACGGCGTGATCGATTTTTACAAGGCGTGCAAGGCGGCAGATATCAATCCGGTCCTGGGCTGTGAGGTATATGTGGCACCGGGATCGCGTTTTGACAGAGAGGCAGGACGGGGCGAGGACCGCTACTATCATCTGATCCTGCTCGCGGAGAACAATACAGGCTATGCCAATCTCGTCAAGATTGTATCCAAAGGATTCACAGAAGGCTATTATTACAAGCCGCGTGTGGATCTGGAAGTATTGGAACAGTACCATGAGGGCATCATCTGCTCGAGTGCGTGTCTGGCCGGTGAGGTCGCCCGTGCGCTCGAACGTGACGATTATGCAGGTGCAAAAAAAGCTGCGCTGCGCTATGAGCAGATCTTCGGCAAGGGCAACTTTTTCCTCGAGCTGCAGGATCACGGGATCGCTGCACAGCAGAAGGTCAATGCGGGATTGCTGCGTCTGTCGCAGGAGACAGGTATCGAGCTGATCGCGACCAACGACTGTCACTATACCTATGCCACGGATGCGGAAGCACATGATATCCTGCTGTGCATCCAGACTGCGGCCAAGCTCTCGGATGAGAACCGCATGCGTTACGATGGCGGACAGTATTATGTCAAGAGCGAAGCCGAGATGCGAGAACTCTTTCCGTATGCATTGCTGGCGATTGAAAATACACAGAAGATCGCAGACCGCTGTCATGTGGAGATCGAATTCGGCAATACCAAGCTGCCGCGGTTTGATGTGCCGGACGGCTATACTTCTTTGGAATATCTGAAAAAACTCTGCTATGACGGACTGAAACAGCGCTATCCGGACAACTGGCAGCAGCTGCAGGACAAGCTGGCTTACGAGCTGGATATCATCGAGCGGATGGGATATGTAGATTACTTTTTGATCGTGTGGGATTATATTAACTATGCGCGCACGCACGGAATTCCGGTCGGACCCGGGCGAGGCAGTGCCGCGGGCTCGCTCGTGGCCTATACCACAGGGATCACGAATATCGACCCGATCAAGTACAGCCTGATCTTTGAGCGTTTCCTAAATCCGGAGCGTGTGTCCATGCCCGATATTGACGTGGATTTCTGCTATGAGAGACGGCAGGAGGTCATCGATTATGTCATAGAAAAATACGGCAAGGACTGTGTGACACAGATCGTGACGTTCGGTACGCTGGCGGCGCGCGGTGTGATCCGTGATGTCGGCCGTGTCATGGATCTGCCTTATGCATTTGTTGATAATATTTCCAAAAGCATCCCGATGGAGCTGGGCATCACGATCGACAAGGCATTGACGATGAATGCCGAGCTGCGTGCGACTTATGAGAATGATGAGACCGTACATCGTCTGATCGACATGTCACGCAGACTCGAAGGTCTTCCGCGCCATACATCAGTACATGCGGCAGGCGTCGTGATCAGCCGTCTGCCGATGGAAGAATATGTGCCGTTATCGAGAGGTGCCGACGGCGTTATCACGACACAGTTTACGATGACGACGATCGAGGAACTCGGATTGTTAAAGATGGACTTCCTCGGGCTGCGTACGCTGACTGTCATCAATGACGCCTGTAAGCTGATCGAGAAGTCGCACGGCATACATATCGATGTCGACCGGATCGATTATGACGATCATGCAGTCTATGAGTCGCTGTGCACAGGCAGGTGCGAGGGCGTGTTCCAGCTCGAAAGTGCGGGCATGAAGAACTTCATGAAGGAACTAAAACCCCAGAACTTAGAGGATGTGATCGCGGGTATCTCGCTGTACCGGCCGGGTCCGATGGATTTTATCCCCGCCTATATCCGTGGCAAGAATAATCCGGAAGGGATCGTCTATGACTGTCCGCAGCTCGAACCGATCTTAGCTCCGACCTACGGCTGTATCGTGTATCAGGAGCAGGTCATGCAGATCGTGCGTGATCTGGCGGGTTATACACTCGGACGAAGCGATCTGGTGCGCCGTGCGATGTCCAAAAAGAAGACCCATGTCATGGAGGAGGAGCGCAGGAACTTCGTCTACGGCAATGAAGAGCAGGGCGTAAAGGGATGTATCGCAAACGGCATTCCGGAGCAGACTGCCAACAAGATCTATGATGAGATGATCGATTTCGCAAAATACGCGTTCAACAAATCACACGCGGCGGCGTATGCGGTCGTGGCCTATCAGACGGCATACCTGAAGTATTATTATCCGGTCGAATTCATGGCCGCGCTCATGACATCGGTCAAGGATAACACGACGAAGGTATCAGAGTATATACAGACCTGCCGCAGTATGGGTATTGCGATCCTGCCGCCGGATATCAATGAGGGTGAGGGCAATTTCTCCGTCTCAAACGGAGCGATCCGTTACGGAATGAGTGCGATCAAGAGCATTGGAACACCGGTGATCCGCGCGATCGTCGAGGAGCGGGATCTGCGCGGGCCGTATCAGAGCCTGAAGGATTTTATCGGCAGGGTAGGCAGTCGTGAGGTAAATAAACGTGCTGTGGAAAATCTGATCAAGTCGGGTGCGTTCGACTGTCTCGAGGGCAACCGGCGTCAGAAGACACTCATGTATCCGCTGATCATGGATCAGGAGGCGCAGGAGCGCAAAGGTTCCATCGTGGGCCAGATGAGTCTGTTTGAATTCGCGGCAGACGAGGACAAAAAGGACTATGAGATACGGATGCCAAATGTGCCGGAGTTTGCCAAGGGCGAGCTGCTCGCATTTGAGAAGGAAGTGCTCGGCGTCTATATCAGCGGGCATCCGCTGGAGGAATATGAGAAAAAATGGCGTCAGAACATCACTGCGGTATCGACTGACTTTATTTATGATGAGGAGGCAGGTGCGGCCAAGCTGCCCGATGGTGCACATGTGATGATCGGTGGCATGATCACGGATAAAACGATCAAGTTCACCAAAAACAATAAGACGATGGCATTCCTGACGCTCGAGGATCTGTACGGAACGACCGAGGTGATCGTCTTCCCGCGGGATTACGAGAAGCACCGCGCACTGATCGAGGATGATGCCAAGGTGTTCGTCTCCGGCAGGGTCAGCGCCGAGGATGAGAAAAACGGCAAGCTGATCTGTGAGCAGATCTATGCGTTTGACGATGCGAAAAAGGAACTGTGGCTGCAGTTTGCCACGAAAGAAGATTATGCGAATGCAGAATCTGCGGTCTATGATATGCTGCGTGATTGTGAGGGCAAGGATGCCGTGGTGATCTATATTTCGGGGATCAAGGCGGTCAAACGCCTGCCTGCAAACTGGAATGTATCGGTCGACCGGCTGGATCTGGACCGTTTTTATGAGATGTTTGGCGAAAAAAATGTAAAAGTCGTCGAAAAGCCTATTGAAAACAAAGGGAAAAGAGATTAGAATATATAAGATAGTGATTATGAGTAAGAGAGTAGATCATACAGAGGAGGTTTTCAGATATTATGGCAAATGAGATTCAGACCATTGGTGTATTGACAAGTGGAGGAGATGCTCCCGGAATGAACGCAGCCATCCGTGCGGTTGTCCGCCGTGCTCTGGCAGCAGGCAAGCAGGTAAAGGGAATCCAGAGAGGATATGCGGGACTCCTTCAGGAAGAGATCATCGATATGAATAAGCGTAGCGTATCCGATATCATCCAGCGAGGCGGAACGATCCTTCAGACTGCACGCTGTATGGAGTTCACCACTCCCGAAGGACAGGCCAAGGGCGCAGAGATCTGTCGCAAGCACGGCATTGACGGTGTGATCGTCATCGGAGGAGACGGCTCTTTCCGTGGCGCACAGAAGCTGGCAGCCAACGGTATCAATACGATCGGTGTACCCGGTACGATCGATCTGGATATCTCTTGTACGGATTATACGATCGGATTTGATACTGCGGTAAATACAGCGATGGAAGCGATCGATAAAGTGCGTGATACATCTACTTCACATGAGCGTTGCTCAATCATCGAGGTAATGGGACGCGGAGCCGGATACATCGCACTGTGGTGTGGTATCGCGAACGGAGCCGAGGATGTCCTGCTCCCCGAGAAATATGATTATGACGAGCAGAGACTGGTCAACAATATCATCGAGAACCGTAAGATCGGCAAGAAGCACCACATCATCATCAATGCAGAGGGTATCGGACACTCTACCTCCATGGCACGCCGGATCGAGGCAGCTACAGGTGTGGAGACGAGAGCTACGATCCTCGGACACATGCAGCGAGGCGGCAGTCCGACAGCCAGAGACCGTATGATGGCATCTGTCATGGGTTCATACGCAGTAGATTGTCTGTGCCAGGGCAAGAGCAACCGTGTCGTAGCATTGAAGAAGAATCAGATGGTAGACTTCGACATTGATGAAGCGCTGGCAATGGAGAAGACGATTGACGAATACGAATTCGATATCTGCTCAACACTGGCAAAATAATTCGTATACGGAGACGGAAAAACGTATGATCACGAGTACATCCAATCAACAGATGAAGACGATTATACAATTGAATAAAAAGGCGAAGGCGCGTAGGGAACTGCGCGCCTTTATTGTTGAAGGCCCGAAAATGGTAGCAGAGACGCCGCGGGAGCTGCTGCAGCGTGTCTATGTGTCCGAACATTTTGCGGATGATGCGTCCGGTCAGGCACTTCTTACGGATCTTGGCATAGATTATGAAGTGGTGAGTGATACGGTATTTGCGCATGTCAGTGATACGAGTACACCTCAGGGAATTCTGGCGGTCGTGCGCATGCCGGAGTATGCATTCTCTGACCTTATGCGAGAAGCGGACACGAGACTGCTCGTATTGGAGGATATTCAGGATCCCGGCAATCTCGGTACGATGTTCCGTACCGGAGAGGGAGCGGGACTTAGTGGTATCATCATGACGAAGGGAACGGTGGATCTGTTCGCGCCAAAGACAGTACGCGCGACGATGGGCAGCATTTACCGGGTGCCGTTTTACGTGACGGACGATCTGAGTGAGACGCTGGGCAGGCTGCGTGAAGCAGGTGTGCACACGTACGCAGCGCATCTGCGCGGCGAGAAATATTATGATGAGCTGGATCTGACCGGAAAATGTGCCTTTATGATCGGTAATGAAGGCAACGGTCTGAGACAGGAGACCGCGGATCTGGCAGATATTTACCTGAAGATCCCGATGGAAGGGAAACTGGAGAGTCTGAATGCTGCGATGGCGGCGGGGATACTCATGTATGAAGCACACAGACAGAGCAGACAGGGGGAAGTGATACGTGCGCATATGGTTTAAGATGATGAAAAATAATCACCTGCAACGGGATTATATGTATGAGGATACTTCGGATGATACACGCACACACAAGATCTTTCGAGGGCTGGAAGAGGTATGCCATGCGTTTGATCTGAGCAAACCGATCTGGCTGGATCATACCATTGCGGATTTTAAACGGTATGCCAGAGCACGTTTTACAAAGGATTGTTTTATCGATGAGATCGATTTTGACTATCTGGAGATCCATGTCATAGAGGAGGACTGAATATGCAGGCAGTAGAGATATTTCAGGATAATGCCGAGAGCTGGGAGACGTTGATCTTTCTGTACAATTCTGCACTCAAGGAAGTCGGCACGAAGCTGGAGATATTGAATGATGAGTTTGTACATATTCATAAGTACAATCCGATCGAATATATCAAATCCCGCATCAAGTCACCGGAGAGCATCTGCAAAAAATTAAAGAGAAACGGATATGATACGACGCTCGAAAACATGGTGAGCCATCTGAATGACATTGCCGGTATCCGTATCGTATGTTCATTTACGTCGGATATCTACCGTATGGCGGCGATGATTGGCAAGCAGAATGATCTGACTGTCATCTCGGTCAAGGACTACATCAAGCACCCGAAGGAGAGCGGCTACAAGAGTTATCATATGCTCGTATCCGTACCGATCTTTCTGTCAGACCGCGTCGTAGACACCAAGGTCGAGATCCAGATCCGTACGATCGCGATGGATTTCTGGGCGAGCTTAGAGCACAAGATCTATTATAAATTCGAGGGAAATGCCCCGGAATATATCAGCCGGGATCTGAAAGAATGTTCGGAGATCGTATCCATGCTGGATGCGAAGATGCTGCAGTTAAATGAGGCGATCACAGAAGCCAAGGTGCAGCAGGGTATCGGATAAAAAGAAAAATATGTTTTATAAGGACGCAGCTCCCGCAAGCAAATGTCAGATATGCTTGCGGGAGCTGCGTCCGTTGAATTGCTATAACAGGAACGAATCCATGTCTCCGGAGCGTCCGCTTCGGGGCTTCATGTCTCTGAAGATACTGCGCAGCGGTTTCTGGCGGTATCCGAAACCAAGCTGCAGATATTCATCG
>JBNMHW010000019.1:0-31902 GCA_050872965.1 bacterium
CTGTTCGATCTGTGTCAGGGCTTCCTCACGGGTGCATCCGGTCAGGAAAATGCTGAATTCATCACCACCGTTTCTGGCGAGAAAGGCATGTGAGGGGAATGCGGTTTTCATGTTGTCTGCTAACTGCCGGAGCGCCTGATCTCCGGTCGCATGACCGTACATGTCGTTGATGAATTTGAAATCATCAATGTCGAAGGTGATGCCGACACAGTTTTCCTGCGGATGGGCACCGATGTATTTTTGTACAGCCGTCTCAAATCCATGCCGGTTCAAAAGCCCGGTCAGAGAATCCGTGACAGCCAGCTCCTTTAAGTTTTTTCTTCGTTCATTGATGCTCAAAACGGCGATGGATAAGCCGGTGAGCAGGAGAATGATGATCATTCCGATCACAAACAGAAGATTTGCTTCTTTGCCGTTGTGCCAGCCGCCGGTGGGCATGACTTCCATCTTCCAGACACAGCCGCCGAGCTGGAACGTATAGACGACCGGATCTACCATGTCGTCACCGTGGCTGTCGATGATCTCAAACTCGCTGGTCAGCGGAGAAGCAGTCTTTGATAAGCGATAGGAGTAACCAAAATTGGACAGCGCATGTAAGGAATTGGAAAAAACATCCGGTGTGCGCATGATCATGATCGTGAATCCCCAGAAGGTTTCAGCGCCGTTTTTATCGGTCAGATAGACCGGATTTCTCACGGCGATACCGCTGCCGCCCTGCTTCAGCGGAAAAGGTCCCTGGGCGATCGTCATTTTGTGATCTCTGCCGTAGCGTGCAATCTCGCCGCGCTGCTTATCGTGGATGAGATCGATCAGTCCGGCCTCGTTTCCCTCCAACGGATAGATCTGTGTGACAACGCCGTCCGGCGCGAGCTGGATGCTCTGGATATAGTTTGTCATCATATCGGCTGCGACCTGATTGAATTTATTGACCGTTCCGTTTTCGCTGATAACGATTTCTTCGAGAGAGTCTGTGACGGTGATGCCCTCCGTAAAATAGCGGATCATCTGATCGCCATAGCTGACCGCGTTGAGCTTGGTCATGGCGCGTGACTGTTGTTCGGAGGAACGGTAAGTCATGAAAGCCATGATGCATACGGCGATCGTGCCAACGGTGAATATCAATAAGGGGATCAGTAATTTGAATTTCAGATATTTGAATTTTGACAGGTTCATTGTTGCCATCTCCTGTTTCTTTTGCATACGAGACTATTATAGCAGAAGTATCCCGGCCGGTAAAGAGAAATAGAACTTGCAATTTTGGAGTATCGGGGGTATTCTATCAGAGATATTGCAGAGATATTGTACAGAAAATAACATGACAGAATCGAGGCATATACTGTGAATCAGATAAAACAGCAATCAAAACTGACAAAAAAACTATACGATGTAACAAAAATTGACTGGGAACACCTGACATTTACAACCAGAGAATTGTGGATGCTCATGATTCCCGTTATGGTCGAACAATTATTGAATTCCCTGATGGGAATGGCAGATACGATGATGGTCAGTCATGTGGGCAGTGCGGCAATGTCTGCGGTCTCACTGGTAGACTCAATCAATGTACTGGTCATACAGGTATTCGCGGCGCTGGCGACCGGAGCGGCGATCATCTGTTCCCAGTATCTTGGAAAAGGTGATAAGGAGGGAGCAAACCGGGCTGCCAGACAGATCTTTTTGACGGTTTTAGTCATTTCCGTGGGTCTGATGGCGGTTGGACTGATCTTTACCAGACCTTTGCTGCATCTCGTTTTTGGTGAGGTGGAGCCTGCCGTCATGGATAATTCGGTTACCTATTTTATCATTACGGTGATTTCCTATCCGTTTATCGCGTTATTTAATGCGGGAGGCGCATTCTACCGTTCGGGCGGAGATTCCAAGTTCCCGATGAAGGTATCCACGATCTCAAATGCGCTGAATATTGTAGGAAATGCGATCCTGATTTTTGGATTTCATATGGGTGTAGAGGGCGCAGCGATCTCAACGCTCGTTTCGCGTGTGTTCTGCGCGGTCGTGATCCTGTTTTATCTGGCACGTGAGGGTGAGCATCCGATCGTGCTCAGACATTATTTTTCGATCCGCCCGGATTTTCGCATGATCGCGATGGTGCTCGCGATCGGTGTGCCGTCCGGCATCGAAAACGGTATGTTCCAGTTCGGTAAGCTGGCGATCCAGTCTACGGTATCGACACTGGGTACAGCCAATATTGCGGCACAGGCGATGGCGATCATCTTTGAGAATGTCAACGGTATCGCCGGTATCGGTGTCGGTATTGCGATGATGACGGTCGTCGGACAGTGTATCGGAGCGGGCAAGGTAGAAGAGGCGCGCTATTATATCTGCAAAATGTCGTTGTATGCGGAATATGTGATCATTGCGACCTGTCTGCTTGTATTCGCATTTTCACGTCCGGTCATGCTGCTGGCGCACATGGAGCCGGAGAGCATCGAGATCTGCTTTCGCATGACATTGGCGATCACGATCGTGAAGCCGATTGTATGGACGCTGTCATTTATACCGGCATACGGCATGCGTGCAGCCGGTGATGTACGTTTTTCGATGATCGTATCGACCTGTACGATGTGGTTCTGCCGTGTGGCACTCTCCATTTTCCTCATGCGCACGACGAATGTCGGACCGATGGGTGTATGGATCGGTATGTTTGCAGACTGGACCGTGCGCGGATGTATCTTCTCGGGACGGTATTTAAGCGGCGCATGGCAGAAAAAGCAGGTGATCCGTACCGATCAATAGTGCGGATATATACGGATATGAGTGACAGGAGGATGTAAAATTGACGAAGGTGCAAATGGACGGAGAGCAGAGAAGGGAGCGGATGCTGCAGCGATTGCAGACGGCAGCGGAACCGATCCCCGGTGCGAAGCTGGCAAAGGAGATGGGCGTGAGCCGTCAGGTCATTGTACAGGATATCGCACTGCTGCGTGCAGTCGATAAAAATATATTGTCTACAAATAAGGGATATATGCTCTTTCACAGCGAGCCGGATGAGCATACGCGCTCGTTTCATGTACATCATGTCAATGAGCAGATCACGGACGAGCTGAACACGATCGTAGATCACGGCGGAGCTGTCAAGGATGTGACGGTAGAGCATCCGATCTACGGGCAGATCAGCGCGGATCTCGTGATCCGCAGCCGCCTGGATGTGGCTAATTTTGTGGCTCAGGTGGAAAAATATCAGACGAAGCCGTTGACAGAACTTACAGATGGAAAGCATTATCATACCGTAACTGCAGTGGATGAACAGACGTTAGACCGGATCGAGGAGGCACTTCGCGCGAAGGGATATCTGATCGAAGCATAACATCGGAAGCATAAAAACATAAAATTTTCCTTGCATCGCTACAAGGCTTGTGCTATAGTACACCTTGACTGACAAGACACCTGACAATACATGCATGTTGTCTGTAAAGTGTCCGGAAAGAAAAGGAGTACGTTATGACAAAGGATTTTTGGAAAAAACTAGGAAAAGAGATATTTATTGACGGTCTGAGCGGTATGGCGAGTGGTCTGTTCGCGACGCTTATTATCGGAACGATCATCGTACAGATCGGCGGGCTGATCCCCGGAGCGATTGGCACGTATCTGTTTATGATCGGCAAGATGGCCAGTGCGATGACCGGCGCGGGTATCGGAATCGGAACCGCGAAGCGTCTGAATGCGAGCCCACTCGTGCAGGTATCGGCGGCTACCGCAGGTATGTGCGGAGCATTTGCGAGCAAGCTGCTCGCAGGGGCAACGCTCGTCAGCGGTACATTAGACAGCGGACTGGAACTGAGCAATGCAGTCGTATTATCAGGTCCCGGAGAACCGCTCGGTGCATTTGTGGCAGTCATGGTATGTATCTACATGGGACGTCTCGTTTCGGGAAAGACGAAGATCGACATTCTCGTGACACCGTTCGTCTGCATCGTATCCGGCTCTGCGATCGGATTACTCGCAGGACCGAGTATCTCCGCATTCATGACATGGCTTGGTTCGATCATCAACTGGGGCACCGAGCAGGCACCGTTTGTGATGGGAATCATCGTATCCGTGCTGATGGGTATTATCCTGACGCTGCCGATCTCATCCGCAGCGCTCGGCATCATCCTCGGATTATCCGGTATCGCGGCAGGAGCAGCGACGATCGGCTGCTGTGCGAACATGGTAGGTTTTGCGGTAGCCAGCTACCGTGAGAATAAGGTCAACGGACTGCTGGCGCAGGGACTCGGAACGAGTATGCTCCAGATCGGTAATATCGTGAAAAAACCCCTGATCTGGCTGCCGGCGATCGTGGCGAGTGCGATCCTGGGACCGGTATCGACCTGTGTCCTTCACATGACCAATAACCCGACCGGATCCGGAATGGGTACAGCAGGTCTGGTCGGACAGATCAATGCCTATCAGGATATGGTAGCAGGCGGCATGGCACCGGGAGTTGTGCTGGCAGAGATCGTGATCATGCACGTGATCCTGCCCGCGGTCATTGCATTTGCAGTATCTGAACTGATGCGAAAGAAGGGTATGATCAAGGACGGCGATATGAAGCTGGATGTATGATCGTTATAGAGTGAATCGATAAAAAACGGGAGACTGTATAGATGCAGTTTCCCGTTTTTTGTCGATTCTATTATTGACACAAAATATCTAATCAGATAAAATTTAGTGAGACATTACGTATCAATCAAAGGGGGATTTGTCAGATGGCTAAATCAGAAAGACAAAAAAAGAAAGAGAATGATCGCTTGAAGCGAATTATTGATGAGGCATTTCGCATCTGTGTTGAGAAGAAGATTGAGGCAGTCGGCATGAATGAGATCGCTGAAGCGGCTGAGATCGGCAGGGCGACGCTGTTTCGCTGTTATTCGTGTAAGTCGGAACTCGTGATTGCTGTGTGCAGCGCGAAGTGGAAGGAATATTTAGACGAGCTGGATGCAAGACGCCCGATCTCATCTGTCGGAGATATCCCGGCGATCGACAGGCTCATATTTACGATGGACAGCTTTATCGATATGTATCAGAATCACAAGGATCTGCTGCAGTTTAACGACAATTTTAACCATTACGTGACACATGAGGGTTGTGGCAATGAGCAGTTCCTCGGTTTTCACACTTCTTTGACTTCGGCAGATACCAGATTTGATATGATGTATGAGAAGGCAAAAGAGGATCATACGTTCCGGACGGACATGCCGATGGAGGAATTTATGCGTGTGACCGTACATACGATGCTGACGGCATGTACGTATTACGCATCCGGTTTTGTCTGGGGAGCGTCGGATAATAAGGATTATACGACTGAACTTTTGCGGATCAAGGAAATGATAGTGAACTATGTAAAATGTTAGAGTGACTTTGAATATAATGGGTTGATGGGAGAAGGTTGACAGCAGACAGGCGTGGAGGGGTAGCATGGGTACAAAACAAACACAGTTGCAACAGGTCAGAGAGCGGGCATTAAATCTACTGGGTGCGGATCAGCGGATGGTGGGACTGCTGCAGGAGCAAGACCAGGATCAGATACAAGGTCAGATGCAGGATCAAATGCTGCGTCAGGAAGCGGAGCAGCTCAGAGGAGATAAGGCTGTGATCGATCTGGCATTGCAGAATGCAGACCAGTTGAGCCTGACGGATACACAGCAGTATCGGCTGCGTGCGATCCAAGGCAGAAATATCACGCATCTGCTGCTGAACCAGACCAGGCGATCAAAGAACAGCCCGCAGATGGAGCGCGTGATCGATCAGGTTACATTGCTGGAGGAATTGTTAGGCCGCGAGTGGAATGAGGCAGATGCGCTGGAGAGCATTCAGGAACTGGAGAATGGCTATGCGCAGGCGATCGAGTACTGCCAGCAGTATTGCGATTGCAAGCATCCGACTTTCCGCAGCGGCAAGGAACGCAAACAGATGGTGCAGGAGACCTTGGCGCAGTTTCGGACAGAACTGGCACAGATGCAGATGGTCAGACAGATGATCGAGCACGGTCAGATGCCGGAACATGCACACAGCCGCAGAGATCTGCTTTTCGCAGTACAGGAACATCAGGCGGACCGCAGGAAACAGGCTGACGGGACGCAGCAGAAGGGAGAGGCTGTCGGTATTGCGGCGCTGACCTATGCGGATTTTGCTTCGATGCTCGGCACGCATAACCGTGGACAGATCGAATATGTGAATGGCTGTCTGCAGATGGTCAATAACCATGCATTATCCGTGTCCTTGGGCTTGGAATCGAAAGAAAATTTTCAGGTGCGTGAGCAGCTTTTGGTCAAAGTGATAGAGAAGATGAACGGGCAGATGACACCGGATCTGTTTACGCATCTGAAGGAACTGCTGGGTCTCAATGAAGCTGGTGAGCGAACAGCAAAGCCATTATCACGCAGGGAATTATATCAGGTGATTACAGAGATCAATCTGCGATCTTCTGAGGTCGCGAGGACGCTGAAGGCAGGTGAACGGGCACCGGAGAGCAGACGGGTGTTTGCACAGAAGGTGAGCGGCCTGATCGGAGGGCAACTGGGTGACTGGGAAGTCACGTATACACCGGAACAGATCGGACAGCAGGTGAAGCAGTCACTGAATGAACTGTTTCAGGAAGCAGAGAAAAACGGCGTACAGATGCCGCAGTTGTCCACCCATCAGATGGATATGCTCGTGAAGGGCAATCTGCCGCTGCTGCGTGACCGTCTGTATGAGTCCATGAGTACGGTATATGATATGGCAAGCCGGATCAATGGGGGGAATGATGTGGATGTCGCATCTGTGTCAGAGAACCGTGCGCTCATCTACCGGCTGCTGGCCGGTGAAATATCCAGACTGACTGCACAGACACCCGAGGCGCGCATGATCGCTGCGAACGATCAGAAGGTCTATATGACCGGTATGGCATTTGAACTGGGCGGAAAAACGCAGCTGCGCAAAGATTTTGAGGACTCACAGATCGGTGATCTGTCTGTGAAGGGATCAGAGGGGCTCTTGCAGGCTGTGACGGAAAAACAGGCAGAATCCGGTGCATGGAGCGATAAGCATGCGCAGATGTATCGCGGTTATGAGGCTCTGGCCGGATTATGTGATGATCTGCGGACGTTCGACCGGCTGAAGGAGCAGGCGCTGTCCGGGGGACTGACCGAAGAGGCGGCGCAGCAGATGCGGGGTGCTGCCACCAGGATCCAACAGTTATTGCAGAATGAAGGGGATGATACACCGCTCGCGGATATGGAGCTCGTTGCAAGAGAACTGGAGCATACACGTTTCCAGGCGGGGCTGGAGAAGGCACGCAGACTGGTACAGGAGCAGCAGTTGTCCTTCGAGGCATTTGCGGAGCGTGTCACAGCACAGATACGCCCTCTGCAGGAATCGAGAGAGGTCGAACCGGTGATGGAGCAGGTTGACATGGGGCGCGCGAGCATGAATGCAAAGGAAGAGATCAGGCAGCTTGACCAGCCCGCGCAGCAGCTGTTCCGGATCATGATGCTGGAGCAAAAAGCATCGGATCTGATAGAAAAGAGCCGTGACAAGACATCCGGGGAGATCCTGAAATTCCACCGGTCACTGCATGCACTTGCGAATCACAAATCTTATCTGGAGCATGTAAAGCTGGCGGGTGCCGATGTACAGTTAAGACAGGATGATACCGGCGCGCTGACGATCGTTGAGGGCAGCCGTTCCATCCTGATGCCATATACTGCAGCGATGATGCTCGACCGTCTGGAAGCGGATATGCTCGAGAATGAATCGCTCTATGAATCGACAGGTATCATCGATATCTTACAGGAATTGCACGCCGAGAAGGAAAGTACCGGAAGTGGCGGAGATATGGTGCGTTCACGCAGTAAGTGTCTGAAACTGCTACAGAGCAGAACCGGACAGCCGGCGGCATTTTTCAATAATGTGTCCAGCCGGAGACTGAAGGATTATGCGCTGTATCTCATGCATGGTGTGACGACTGCTGAGGCTGTCATCCGGGATGTCAATCAGATCGAGAATGCTTCGCTGATCAATGGCGAGGAGGCGCTGGCGCTGCTGAAAAAAGGTGAGCAGGTGCGCGAGCGGGAATCACATGTACAGATCAGACAGGAACAGAGGGGAGCACAGCAGGAACAGACCGGCCCGCAGTGGGAGAAACGCGAGGAACAGGTCAAAGATATGCTTTCAGATCTGATATTCTCCACGCAGACATGGGAAATGGATGAGAATGAGCGCAGTACGTTTGCGCAGATCGCATTGGCAAAAGAAGCGAATGATGAGGCGCGGGTGGCGGAACTTGAGCACACACGGTCAGCAGAGCGGATGCGCAGAGTGATCCTGAATCATAAGGATGCATTCTATGAGGTGCTTCGTGATCCGGACCTGTTAAAACAGATGATCATAAAGCTGCCGCTCCCCGGATCAAAAGAAGAGGAGATGGACGGCATGAAAGCGGATATTTTTCAGATGGTAGAGCAGATGAAAAATATGCCGCAGATGGCATTATTCCGGACATTTGCAAACGGCCCCCTGCAGCAGAGAGTTAGACAGGGGTTTGATGCGGCGCTCGGAGAAGCATTGCATCATCCGCAGGCGATGGAACAACTCGCACAGATGGATGAGAAGATCGATGAGATCGTAGGACAGAGTATGAACAGCATCCAGCAGACGATCACCGATTCCGTAGCAATGGTATTCCGGTCTGACAGAGTGGATGGACAGGAACAGGCCGGGTTAAACCGGGCAAATTATGGTGATACAAAAGAAGAACAGGAACGCTGGCAGAAGGATTCCAGGGAGGAATTAAACCGTCTGATCCGGGAAGCTGCCAATGGTGACCGGGGTCAGGGGCTGTTTATCAAAAACGTATTTAACAATTATTTTAAGAACGTGCCGTGTATGGATCAGCGCGCGATGATAGCCAGTGCGCTGCGCAGTGCCAGACCGGAAGAGACGCAGGAAGGACTCTCACAGGAGGAGAAAGAGGCACGCCTGAAAACGACGATGGGTAATTATCTCGGAGGAATCTTAAAGGGTGCAGGCCCTCTGCTGCAGAAGATGCTGCAGGGTATGCCGCTGGATTCGATGCCGCCGGAATTAAAGGGTGCGCTGAAGGATATGCGCTCCAATCTGGCACCGATCCCGGATGCGATCGTGCAGGCGCAGCTTCGCAGCATGATCGAACGCTCTCATGGCAAGGTGACGGATATCCGGGTAGAACGTGCACTCGGAGCGGCTTCTGTCGGTCAGGCATTCCTGTGTAAGTTCACAGGGCCGGATCTGCCCCGGGAGGGCAAGGATGTCGTAGTAAAGCTGCTGCGGCCGGATGTGCGCAACCATATGATGCGTGAGAGAGATATCATGATCAGATGCGCGAAAATGACAGACCATCCAGACGATCCGGATCATCTGGAGCAGCTGGATGAGAAAACGATGGGTGGCATGGAGGCTACCTACCGCGGCCAGCTCATGCGCATCGAGGAGGAACTGGATCTGACGATCGAAGCGCGCAATGTAGAGCGTGGCCAGCTCTATGATGAAGGTGTACAGACGGTACAGGCGATGAAGCTGAATCCGCTTGTCGAGCCGACCGTGAATGCGATGGTTGTGGAAAAGGCACCGGGAACCACGCTCGACAAATATATGGATGAGACGAGAAAGAAGCTGCGCGAGCAGAAGGATATGCTCTATGAGCGGAATGAAGACGGAACAGAAAAACGTGATGCATCCGGAGAACCATCGCTGCGGAAGGGGCAGTATGCAAAGCTGGCCGGGACACATGCCGCACTTTATCAGATGCTGGAAGAATTGAGCAAACGGCAGGAATATCTGTGTACACTGGCAGATAAGTGGGTGACGGAAGGAGTGTTTGGCAGAGGATTTTATCACGGAGATCTGCATGCGGGCAATATCATGGTAGATGACGATGGCATGACGATCATTGATTTCGGTAATGCGACGAAGCTCGATCACGAACAGCAGTGCCATGTCGTAAAAATGATGCTGGCAGCAGGGTATGGCATGATGGAGGACTTCCGGCACAGCTTCCATATGCTGCTGCAGAATACACCGGAGGAAACCTATCAGGAGAAGCGCGAAGAACTGGGGCAGATGCTGAAAGAGGTATTTGCGATGGGTACTGCACAGGACACCGGCTCACGTATCGCAGTGATCCTGCTGAAAGCGCAGGAGCTCGGACTGGAGCTGCCGCCTGCGATCGCGAATTTCTCCCAAAGCCAGATCCGCCTGCAGCAGACGATCGAGGAGATCAACAACCTGATTGATGAGGTGAAGACATCGCTCGCCGAGCTGGAAACGACTTCCATACAGGCAACAGCATTGGGAAATAACTTTGAAAATATGCTGATGGATAAGAATAAGGTCGGGGTGAGAGCGTATATGCTGGAACTTATGCCAATGGATATCAGCAGAGAGCAATTTCTTACGCGGCTGCAAGGAGCGAAGACTGATCAGGAGAGACAGGCATTTAGTAAAAACTGTCTGGAAGCCATGACTGTCAGATCATCTGGCGGTGACTATATTGCGCGGATGGATAGCCTGATACGGTCGGTGGGGCCGGAGCAGATTGACACTCTGAAAAATGGCGGTCAGGTGTCGGTTGTAATAAAAAATCAGGTACAATTTATCAGCAGAGCGATTGACAAAGAAAAGGATCTGCACGAGCCGGATGAAGTGAACGAGTTGGAGCAGATCAAGCAGGATCTGAACAGTTGTATGCAGAATCCACCGCTGGATGGGTTCAAGGATGCGCTCCTTCAGATCAGTGCCCGGCTGAAACAAGTCAGACAGACCAGAGATCAAAGGCAGAATCGGGAACTGGAAGATTGTAAAAAACAGTTAGAGGAATTATGGGGACTGAGCGGGCAGCCGGATCATTCGCCGGAAGAAGTGGCACAAAAGGAACAGGCGTTGTACGAGCAGTTTCTTGAAAAATTTCTGAAAAAGGCGAAAACAGAGTCGGTGCTGGAAGGCAGTATAGGAAGCTTTGCGAATGGGACTGCTGATGAACAGATGATGGGTGATATGTATGACGATCAATCTTTTATGGGCAGGGAACTGCGGGAAGCCTATCAGAACTATGAGGATGCCAAAAATCAGGAACGCCCGGATGCCGATGTTAAGGAGGCATTACACAAGGTAGAAAGTATATATCTGCAGATCCAGTCACATCTGATGTCGGAGTTTGTGAAATCGATGGAACATACGGTTGTAGACAGCAGAGGTAACATGGTGTATCAATGGGCAAATGATCCGAGGACGTTTTTTGATATTATGGCAGATGTGATCATGACGAACAAAAAGGCGGCAGCGAACCGCCTGGGCATCTTCTATGCGATGAAGGTCATGTTCAAACAGTAGAAATAATAGAAATGTGTGAGTGAAAGGGGTAACTGTTTATGAGGATTGCACGCCTGGCAAAAGCGCAGAGAGGGCTGGTGCTCGATCTGGATCCGCTGATGTTTCTGGATCGGCTGGAATTTCCGGACACATTTGCACTGCTCGCGGTTGAGACAGATGCCATGACGCAGGAGAATCTGCCGGCCGGGCTTCTGATTGCGTCGCTGCGGGAGCGGGAGATGGTGATCGAGTGGCTGTATGTGGCACCGGAGCGCCGGATGCAGGGAATCGGCGAGCAGCTTCTGATCGCTGCCTATGAGTGTGCGCACAACATGGGTGTGGCGCACTTGTGTGCATATCTCAATCAGGAATACGGACGCGGGCTGGTCTGCGCAGGTGAAGAACGCTATCTGAGGGAGCATCTGTTTTATGAGGAGCGGCAGTTCGGCGGCGAGTGGATCTGCGATATACGGATGCTCGCAGTGCAGAAGGGACTACGTGAAAAGACCGCATTGTCAGAAAATATCAGGTCTCTCCGGGAACTGGGCGTCACGAAGAGCATGGAAGCGATCCGGGATCTGCAGCAGATGGAAGCCTGCGAGATGCTCTATGAGGTTGATGCGAAGAAACGCTGTTATGATCCGGAGTTAAGCTATGTGCTGACCGGCGATGGACAGGTGCGCGCCGGGCTGCTCATCCAGTGTGTGGAACGTGTGGTGCCGCAGGTAGACGGTATCAGGATCATCCGGGCAAAAGAAAATGTGTATTATCCGGTATTATTCTGTGCGCAGGGTGATCAGGATGCACAGGCGCTCCTGTCAGCAGCACTTCGGACAGCGGTTGCGCAATGTGACCACAGTGCACAGGTACGTGTGATCTTAAAGAGTGGCAGATATACGGAACTGATGAACCGTATCCTGCCCGGACAGCGCATCGGCAATAAATATCTGATCGCATCTGTGGATGATTATGTGCATGCATGGGAGAATGATATGCAGGAGATCCGTATGCGGCGGCTGCTGCAGCTCGGCTGATCCATAGAAAAGATCCGGAAACGACGGCGGTCTTATTTTCGTAAGAAACAAAAAGATATTTGTAGTGTCCGTCTTTTGTCCGTATTTGTCGATTACAATGAAATACAAGATACAAGATATAGGATATGCAAGAATGGAATGCGCCGGATCACAGATGTTACTGCGATCCGGCTGATGGTCAGGGACAGGCACCGGGTTGCAGCAATCTGTTTGGCAGAGACAGATAAAATACTCATATGTACCCGGCAGCCTGTATAAGTTATTAGGGGTGGGAAATAGCTTGATACTTTATAATCATACTTTTTTTTGAAAAGTCATGTACTTTATTGAGGTGTTTTGCTAAAATCAAGTTATGTGGCGCAATACCAACTATATTTTACCGGGAGCAGGAGAACAGACATGAACAATAATCAATTATATCCATTTGAGAGAAATCGTTACTATTCGGGTAAGATGCTTACCAGTGCTGACTTTCAGGCAGAACAGAACTACTTTAACAACAAGCGTAGATTTGTGAACAATCTGATGTATGGATCAGGAATCGTGTGTGGATGCGGCGTATTCAGTCTGGACGATCTGTCGATCCTGGTCGAGAGTGGTGTCGCGATCGACGGTATGGGCAGAGAAATCGTGGTAGATGCATCTGTCGTAAAGAAGTTGTCTGCGATCGAAGGCTTTGAGCAGCTTCGGACAAACGAGGCGAGCCTGTGTCTGAAATACAAGGAAGATGAGGTTCATGCGGTCTATGCCGTGAACCAGAAGGAATCGGATAAAGAATATGAGTATAACCGCATCAGCGAGGGATACCAGCTCTTTTTGATCGATACGGAGGACATTCCGGAAGAGTTTGAGATGGAGACGGAGTTCTTGACGAGCGGTGTGTTATTAAATGATGACAGTTTCCGGGTGGAACTGGTGATGCCGGCGACTGCATGCAAAGGAAAGAATATCAAGGTCGTCCTGCGTGTGACCAAGCTTGGCGCCGATCAGAAAAAGCTGACCTATCGTGCACTGCTGCAGGTTCCCGCGTTCGTGACTGCCGATGGCGGACATGAGCTGGAGATCGGCGTGGAAGATCTGGCACTGACCGAGGGCGAGGTGTTTGAACGGGAATTCTGGATGAATACTTTAGAGACAGCGGCAGTAGATACCAATGTGATCTTAAAGAGCGGATCGGCAAGTGCTTATGTGGATGAGGTGTCAGTCGCAGCTGTGACCGGATTCTCATTGAAGGTACTGCTCACTGACTGCAAGCCGAGAGAACTGGTCAGCCGTGAGATCGGACATATGAGTCTGGAGATGAAGAATATCGGCGGCACGAGTGATTATATCCGGCTGGCAGACCTGCGTCTGGTGCGCACGGAGAGTGCCTATATCATAGAGGAAGTAAAGGAAACAAATATCAAAAAATACATTACGGCTCCGGCACAGGAGATGCTGCGCAGTGAGTATCTGGACTACTTCGAGAAAGAGGTGGAATTGGGCAGCAGCAGCCGTAAGGCGGTGACGGCAAAGGAGAGCGAGCCGCAGCGCATGTCAATGGCGAATGTGCCTGAGGTGGCGACCGGTATTCTGGAGATCCCGCTGGGGGACAACGCACGCAAGGGCGATATCTGCTATTCCGGTGAGATCATGCACGGTCTGGGCAAGGGTAATGTATACGTCGATATCGGATATGAGTATATCTCAGAGGATGCAGCGCTGGGAGCCAATGCCAAGAGCACGGTATACGGCAATCCGGAACTGTTCCGGGATGGCGCCAATCTGGCAGTAGATGCCGAGACGGCGGTCAAGGTGCTCAATGACAAGGGAAGCTTCGTGGTAGCTGTCAAGCTGCTGCAGAATGTAGATTATCTGGTATTGTCCTACCGCTGGGTAGCGATCAAATTCCCGGCAGGAAATGATCTGGGCGTACCGGAGAACATGGAAGGAAAGAGTATCGCGGCAGAGACACCGACGGTTGTGATGGGAACCAAGGAGAGCCATTACTTCGGTGTGAAGTACAATCACATGGATAGCTGCAGTATCGTATATGAGCTGACAGAGCCCGGCAGTGGCGAGATCAGTTCCGACGGAATCTATACGTCACCGGCCAAGGAAGGTGTCTATGAGATCCTGATCTACTGCGCGGATTATCCTTCAATCTGTACATATGCATACGCGATTGTCAAGAAGAAGGGCTTGGATGAGTCAGAGGAAGCATAAGGAGGGCTGATAGGATGATATATCAGTCGCAGAAAATGCGTTTAAAGTGCATACGGGTTCTGGAGAAGACGCCTGCAAACGAGATCCTGATCTGTCAGGATCTCAATGCGGCTGAGGAAGGACTATATACGGTACTGGTCGTATACGATCACGAGATCGTGCGGAAATTCCTGACCGTATACGAGCAGTCCGAGTACGACCAGAGCGCATCCTGCGTGGACAGTTTCTCCGATCAGGGTGCGTTCCTGATCGTCTATCCGTATTTCAGGGAACGTGCACTGCAGGACTTTTATATGGGCACTGCCTATTCGCTGGGTGAGTGTGAGGATATCTGTATCAATACCATTCTGGCATGTATATCTGCCGAGATACCGTATCCGTTGCTGTATCTGATCTTACAGCAGAAGCAGTTGCATCTGGCAAAAAATCATAACGTATATCTGGGATATACGATCAATCTGGAAGAGCTCGATGAGCAGATCACAGAGCGCGAATGTGTAGTCGCCTGTGCCAAGATCCTGCGCGAGCTGCTGGAGCCGAAAGCCTCGCAGAAAGCGATCAGTTATCAGCTCCTCGATAAAAAGATCTCGAAAAAGAGCTATCATAAGTTTACAGAACTGTATAAGGATATACGGATCGCAGCTGCACCAAAACAGCGGGGCAGCATCATGGGACATCTGCGTGCATGGTTCATGAGAAACCGTGACCGGATCTTCCGTGTGATGCTGCGGCTGTGTATCTTATTGGTTATACTGGTGATAGCCACATTTGTGACGCAGGCGATCTTCGGTGATATACCGTGGCTGCGCCTGTTTATCAATGGGTTTAAGAAAATTGGGACAGAATCTCTGCTTCAATAATGGAAATATCAGAATGCTGGGAGAAAACATATGAGTAAGAAGACACCGATAATCATCGGTTTGGTATGGCTGCTGGCTGCCACCGCGCTATACGGATATGCTGTCTGGAACGGACAACCGGATGGTGTGTATACCTATGATAATGATGGGTGCACACTGGATCAGAAGGTGTATGTGACAGACAATGAAAAAAAGGAAGGTCTCATCTATGAGATGGACCTGTACGGAAAGGTAACAAATTACTTTTCAACAAAGGAACTGACAGACACGGCACAGATCCGGGAGATCACACAATATGATGGTCAGTTGTATGCGGTGATGACACAGCCGCAGTCGGCAGGAGAGGATGCCGGATATACATACAGGATCCTGCAGTTTGGTGAGGGACTGCAGATGAGCGCTATGACGCCTGCCATATCGATCTATGAGACAGATACGCTGACCGATCTGGTCGCTGATGAAAATAATCTGTATCTGGCGACTGTTTCACGTGACGGCAGTGCTGCCTGTGTTTACGAGATATCGTATGAGCAGCTCGTGGATACGGAGACGGCAGCAGCCTCTTCAATCGAAGTAGAGAGCTTCCTGCGTCAGGAGGCAGAGGCAGGACGTACCTATGTGGATGCCAGCTATGAGATGGGCAGCATATGCGTGCGCAGTGATGCGGATCTTGTTTCCGGACCGTTTGCCATCGACGACAGTATACGTTATACATATTCACTGTGCCATATGAGTTTTGGACAGCTTATGTCATTACATGGCAGTTACCGGATCTACTGGCTGATCGGTGTATTGGCAGGGTGGCTGGTCATTTTCCTGCTATTTGAATTGTTCCATAACCGTAACCGTGTCGTATATGTGGCACTTGTACTCGAACTTATTCTGCTGGTAGTCATCGTGGGCGGCAGCGGAATGCTAATATATCAACAGGAACAGACGCAGGAAAATGCGAAGACCAGATGGATCTCTACCATACTGAATGAGGTGTGGACAGATATCGGAGATCAGGGAGAATCCTCCTTTGCGGATGCGGATTACTATACGTCCGAGGAATACACGACGGTACGGGACCGTCTGCAGGCAGCATATACACAGATGAGATCGGACGGATGTGTGGATCTGTTCCTGACAGATACAACGGATCTGAATGTATATGTCAGCGCGAGCGGGCATAATCATGAGACAGTGGATGAGCGTTATTTTGCAGCCGGATCGAACGAGGCTAAGGAGCTGATCGTTGCGGGCAGCATCGCATCCAGAACTTTTACACTGGATGGGCAGCGCTACCGGATCTATGCGGCAACGATGGGTGATACCACAGACAGCAGTTATGCATTATTCGGTGTCTACCTTGATCAGGCATGGGATCTGTCTCAGTGGCAGAATGAATGTGTGATGGCGCTGATCCTGTTCGCACTGGCCAGTCTAGTATGTATCCTGATCCTGGCACTGCAGTCCTCAGATCTCGGCAGGCTGGCGCGCAGCTTGCAGCAGGTAGCCGGAGGCAGGACTGACATCGAGCGTCCGCGTGTATACGGCGGAGATATGCGCATTCTGTGGAATGCGCTCGGAGAGATCCAGAATAAGATCCGCAAGGTCAATTATTCCAAATTCCTTGCGTTCGAAGCATATTACCGGTTTGCACCGAAAAACATTGAGAAACTGTTAAATAAGGAGTCGATCACGGAGGTCACCAGCGGAAATGTCACGAATCTGAACGGCACGATGGCGATGATCTCTACCGTCGGCCCGAGAAACGGCAGTGAGGCGGAGATCGGGCGGCTGAACCGGCTGATCGCGCTGATCGGCAGATATCAGGAAGAAAAGGATGGCGTATTTATATCGAATGACGGTGCGCTGTCCATCCTGCGGTTTTTGTTCATGGAACAAAACCGCGATACATTGAACTGCTCGGTTGATTTCCTGAGAGAACTCGCAGAGCAGGAAGCCGAAGGAACCGGCAGCATGACGCGCACGACGATCCTGTTACACTATTCTTCATTTGTGTATGGTGTTGCAGGCACCAGACAGCAGAGCAGTACATTCCTTGTATCTCCGGAGACCGATGAGATCGAGCATTTTGCAGCCTGGTTCCGTGAGCACGGACTGCGGCTGGTAATCTCAGAGACTGTAAAGGAACGCGAACACTATGACGGACTGCTGCGATGCATCGGATACATCCAGATGAGCGGCAGTGGCAGACAGATGAAGATGTACGAAGTGCTGGATGCACTGGATGTACGTGAACGCGAAAAGAAACGTGCAGTCTGCGAACGGTTCGCACAGGCGTTAGAGCTGTTTTATCAGCATGATTTTTATCTGGCACGCAGTGCTTTTTCGGATATCTTAAAAGAACTGCCGACCGATGAGATCGCAAAATGGTATTTGTTTACCTGTGAGACCTACCTGAACATGGAGCATGCGGAGGATGTATCGTGCGGACTCCGTTACGAGGAACAATAGTGGCGAAGCTGTGAAGGTAAGGAACAGTTCAGAAAGACAGGGGTAGATAGAAGTGGGAAATAATCTCATCCAGGTGCTGCTCGCCTCTATGAAGGCAAAGATTACACCGCTTGTTACAAAATTCAGACAGATTACGAGTGGCAACTTCATTCGTACAAGACTGATATCAAAGATCCGTCAGTTCTTTGTGATGATCTTTGATGTCCGCCCGAAGAACAAGAAGGATTATTATGAGGTGTTCGGATGGCTGGTCAGCAAAAAGCTGGCATATGCGGTCGTAGTTGTGATCGGTGTGCTGAGTATGATCTATCTGGTCAGCATCCGCTCGATGTATTTGCCGCAGAAGCAGGAAGGCGGCATCAAGACTTATGATTACAATGATGTGATGCTGCGGTTCGCCAAGGGAAATGTCCGTATCCTAGGTAAGTCCGGTTATCTGGCTTATGAAGGTGAGGTAGAGAAGGGAGGCGTGACCGGCTACGGCAATCTGTACGGCGTCGACGGAACGCTCCTCTATCAGGGCAATTTTGAACAGAACCAGTACGAGGGCAGCGGTGTCCAGTATTATGCGGACGGCACGATGCACTACAAGGGCAATTTCAGCGGCAATCTGTACGAGGGCAGCGGCAAGCTGTACCGCGAGAACGGTACGCTGGCCTATGACGGCGAGTTCGCCAGAGGAATGAAGGAAGGCACCGGTAAATTATATGCAGCCGGTGACAAACCGGTCTATGAGGGCAGCTTTTCCAGAGATCAGCTCGTCTACAGTGCACTGCTCGGCAAATCAACGGCAGAGGTCGCACAGGCTTACAGCGGTTCACGTGTGATCTACCGGAATGACAATGAGTTCACGGTACTGATGCCGGATATTCAGGCATTATACGTAGGTGTGACAGATGCAGAGAGCTTAGAGGATCAGGTCATGGTCGACAGTGTCTATGTATTAAAGGATACGATCACGCTGGGCAACCGGCAGTGTACGACGATCAGTGAGCTGCGGGAAGTATTCGGCGATGAGGTCTATGATGGCAATTCAATCGTCACACTTCCGGAAGCGGTTGCGATCAATACGCTCAATCAGCAGAAGCAGACGATGAACGGCAGCGTGGAGATGGAAACGACCGATGAATATACCGATGTCATCACAGTGAATGGCATCCAGGAGGATTATCCGGTCTATCTGTACTCGTTCCGTAAAGATGGTTTACTCTATACATTTGTATGTAGCGATAAAAACGACACTTTTTCATTCTACTCGATCATGAGTGAGGAGGGCGGTGAATGAGAATGAGATTCGGAGGATGGCGAACCAGACATAGCCGGGAACTCCGGCGGATGGCAGCACTTGCACTGACAGCAGTGGTATTGCTGACATCTGTCATCACGGGTGAGCCGACGGACGTATCAGCGCGGGTCAAGACGACCTATACGATGGCGCAGGCGCGTGCACAGGCTTATTTGAACAGTACCAAATTAGAACAGCTCGAGGGACGTCTGGAGACAAAAGAGGTACAGCTCACACAGGCGGTCAAGACGATCCAGATGAAAAAGGAGAATATGTCTACGTTCCGCTGGAGTCCGCTGTTTTCCTTCCATTTTCCGACCAAGCCGGATATGGCGGAGTCGTTCGAATTTCAGTTCAAGCCCAAGACGATCCAGTATGAGATCGATACGATCAAACACCAGATCAAGGATCAGAAATTTGAGATCTATGAGCAGGTCAATACAATCTATCTGGATATCGTGATGCTCGAGCGGCAGATCGATCTCAATCAGAAAAAGCTGGATGCGCTGGATCAGTCGATCAGCAAAAGCAAGGTCAAACTGGCGATCGGTCAGGCAACACAGTCGGATATCGATACGATGACTTCCAAGCGTAATTCGCTGGAGTCGAAGATCTCTTCCGCGACGCGCAATCTGACGTCCAAGAAGAAAAAGCTGGTGAAGCTGACCGGCAACAATGCGATCTACAGCGATTACACCTTTGAGAATCCACTGGTTGTCTCGAATATGCAGCGAAGCCAGGTGCTCAACCAGCTGATCAGCTATACGCTCGACAATGACGAGACTTACTATGAGGCACAGCTTGCCCAGACTTCAGCCCGGGTGGCACTGACGACCTATTATGAGCTGATGAGCGAGTGGTATTCAAAAAAAGAGATGTCATTGATCAGCGGTTATTATCAGCAGGCGCTGAACGGACAGACACTCAATTCACGGGCATTCAAACAGGCATATAAGGATTTTATCAAGGAGATCGATAAGCCGTGGGAAGGAAGAAAAAGGATATGGTTTTTCAGTTTCCCGAGAGTATGGACCAAGGGATCACTCGACGGTTCCCGTTATATCGAGGATGAGCCGTATGCACTGTACGAGGCGGCTCTGGAATATCAGGAGGCGCGGCTTGAAGCCGAGAGTGTGAAGGAGGATCTTACACAGCAGGTAGAGGATGCGTTTGACAATTTTATATCTGTCAAAAACTCCTATCAGGAGGCTGTCGATCAGGTGGATGCAGCCAAGACGCAGCTCGATAAGGATCTGCTGCTCAACCAGCTCGGCACATTGACCTATGACGAGTATTCCTCATCGCTGGATAATTACGAGTCACTCCAGGAAGAGATGTTAGACGCCATGCAGCTGTATTCGACGTCACTCTATGAATTTGACCGGCTGACCTGTGGAGCGGTATCACGGTATATGCAAAAAGGCGGGCTGGACATCAATGCCGCAGACGGCGGAGAGAGTGTGATCATCGAGGAGAATGTCGAGGGCTCTCATTATTATATCGAGCAGATCATACAGAATGAGGAATTCCGGCTGCGCATCCAGCTGGCAGAGGAATTAAAGGGTCAGATCACGGATTATGAGTTATGGTGTGACGATACGCAGATCGGTGCACGGACAACGATCGACCAGCCGCTGAGACATCTGGCACTGGCACTGGGTGATGTGGAGGTCGTGAAGATCCGCTTCTATGACGGTAATGATTTTGTGGATGACTGTGAGATCGATCCGAGCTCACTGAGTGGGGAACTGACGATCACGACCGGTTATCATGTGGAAGATACGACCGGTTCACAGATCGGTACTTATACAAGCTCTGTGAGCGATACAACCGGCTGTACGCAGCTCACGCTCACACCGGATGCGACAGAACAGATCGCCTATTACCGGATCGCCGCATCGGACGGCAAATATCTGATCGGAGAAGACCTGATACCGATCACACAGACATTCCAGTATCTGTCGATCTTAGAGCCGGATCTGGCAAAGGTAACGATCGAATTTTACGATTCGGATCAGAATAAGCTGTATAACGGCAGATTTGATACATCGAACTTGACGCTGCAAAAGCAGCAGGAGGAATAATGGGTAATAAAAGTATGGGAGAAGGAAGCATCAGAAAGCATCTGAATAAAAAGAGACTGACCGCTGTCGTATCGGCAGTGCTGGCTCTGGTCGTGCTTGTGACAGCGATTCCGGCCATACGGGCGCGTGCGGACTTTGATGAGAGCACGGCTGTCCGGTTCCGGATATATAAGCGTTCGCATACGATCGATAATTCGGTACTGTTCATCGGTACGCATCTCATACATCTCGATGCCTTGACGGATGAATTGTATGAGAAGGCAGTCCAGTCACAGACTGATTCGCAGCAGCAGGAGGTCTATTACAAATCCGAGCTGTCAGACGGACTCTGGTACAATATCACGGATGCATCCGGATTGTCCGCGATCACCTCAGAGGGAACTCCGGTAGATGAATCGGAACTGGATGATCTGTATGTGACGCATTATACCGGTGCGGACGGGCTGACGAGAGATGCCAAAAGCGGATCTGTCGTGTGCATCTTTGACGATCCGGATCCGTATGATCTGATGAAACTGACGGAGCTTGAGCCGATGCGCCGGATCTATCAGGATAAATATCTCGAATTAGAATCCGATGACAAGGCATTTACATATCTGCGCGATGCGATGAATGTGTTCTTTGCACAGAACATGAAGACGACGACGACCGATCGTTATGACCGGATGATACAGAATCTGCAGAGATGCTATGAGTCATTCAGCACCGCCGGCATGGACGAGAATGCGCAGGTGATCATGACCCTGATGGAAGGCATCGATGCGGCGAGACGTGCGGATGTGTTCCAGCGGCTGCTGGAAGGAACGGATAGTGTGTTCTTTCTTGATCTCAACCGGATGACGGGGATCGTGAACGGCCAGTATTATTCCAGCAAGTCAGAGGACAGTGTAGATCCGTTTAATGTGGATCCCTCTCTGGTAGAAGCTGTCTTGGAGAGTGTCAGTCAGTGTACGGAGAGCAACAGTTCATATAATGCCAAGATGCTCGCATCCGGTGGTTCGTCCGTCCAGTCATATATCTATGAGCAGAGCGTGGAACTGACAAACCGCTGTGACAGTGTCAGTGAATTGTCGACCGACACACAGATCATACAGTTGGTGAACAATATCAAATATGCACAGAATATCGAAAACAGTATTGTCGGAGATGCCGAGAATGAATTAAAACTGCTCAATGACCGGTTTGTGCCGGAGGCGCAGAGTGCATTTACCAGCCAGTTACAAAAGGGTGTATCACAGGAATATCAGGCAGCGGCCAAGGGCAACAAGAGTGATGCGGTCAAAAAAGGAATCATCGACAAAGATAAGACCGAAGTGGAAGTGGCACGCAGCAATCTGGAGTCGATGATCACTGCGAAAACGGATCGTATGACCGCTTCAGATGCGATCAACTATATCTATGAGTGCATCACATGGGCAAATGAACAGAAATCAGGCATTAAAAATGATGATTTCGCAAGTGCCGCACAGGAAATCGTAACGGAACATATTGAGTGGCTGACACAGAAGGCGCAGAATATCGTGAATGGCGATGCGAGCCTGATGTCCGAACTGGACCGGCTGAAAGCATTGCTGGAGGATTATCTCCAGAAACAGCAGGATGCAAATGATGCGAACAATCTGGAACTGGCAGCCCAGTACGGTGCACTGGTGGAAGATACGCGTGCGAAGATCGCAGCGGAAGAAGCGAGACTCAACGACATTATCAATTCGGATACATCGACCGAGGCAGAGAAAGCGCAGGCACAGGTCGCTCTCGGAGAGACCGGATTGCTCAAGGATATTGATAAGCTCAAACAGCAGGCGATGAAGGCGCTGAATTCGGGTACGACGGGTGATCTGGATACAGCACTCGATATGCTCGGTACGCTGGGCGGAGAGAATGCGCTGAATCAGATCAAGGATGCATTGGCAGGTTCCAATCTGTCCGCATCTGATAAGGATAAGTATTCGAAACTGTTAGATGAGGCAATCGCAGCCAGCAAGGAGAGCAGCCTGCATGACGCAGCAAATGCTACTGCGGATAACGGAAGCGGCTCCGGCAATGGATCAGGTTCCGGTAACGGTTCGGGCAATGGCAGCGGCTCAGGAGATGGTTCGGGTAATGGATCAGGCTCCGGCAGTGGATCGGGAGACGGCTCGGGTAATGGTTCAGGCTCCGGAGATGGTTCCGGTGACGGTAGTGGCTCAGGAGATGGATCAGGATCAGGCTCCGGCAGCGGCTCAGGAGATGGTTCGGGTTCCGGCAACGGTTCGACCAGCGCGGACAATCCGGCTACGATGAGCGAGCAGATGCTGCTCAATGCGATCAATGAAGTATTGGGCGGATCGTTTGATGAACTGGATGTGAGAGGCAGAGTCGCAGCAGCGGCAGCGCTCGATATGGTCTATGATAATTACGGCAATGTCAACGCCAGAGCATTGGCAAAGCAGTTTGTCACACGGTGTGCTTCACAGAACAATCCGTATGTATATACGAAGCTGAGTGGCCATACGGAGACAGAGTATATCTCGCTGGCTACGATCGGCAACCGTGTTGCCAGCTCATACCGGTATGTATACAGCGATACCAGACAGGAAGCGACGATGACTTACGGAGCGACTTCTTACCGATTCCGTGTAGGCGCATCAGTCGTCGGGCTCACGGACGGAACGGAGCAGCAGATCAGCAAGTATAAGGTCGAATTCCAGAATGTTCCGTATATCGATGAGGCTACGGCAGAGAAATACTTTGGATGCAATGCAGAATATATAGCAGATACCGATTACAGCGTATGTCTGACCGGACAGATCGAGACTCTGGCAGATAACCTGTATCAGACGCTAACCGGCGAGTCATGACCGGCAGCACAGGACGGTATCAGAGGATGAGGTGAACAGATGGCAGATTATACAATTATATCGGATGTGAGCGCGTATATCGTCCGGACACTGAGAGAAAAGATGTGTCCGGAACCGATCCCTTCGCCGAACAATATAGAGATCTCTTCCCCGGCAGATCAGGACGTGGATTATATCGTCGGACTGTATCTGTATGATGTGAGAGAAGAGAGTGACATCACGCAGCGGCCTCTCATGCAGAGAGGTCAGGTGCAGTTACAAAAACCGCCAAGACCATATGGATTATACTATATGGTATTTATCAACGGCTCCTCCCAGATGGGACTCAAGGCGCCGGATATACAAAAGATCATCGGAAGAGTCGCACAGATCGTTAACGATAACAGTTCGGTCCTTCCGAATCAACTGCAGAACTGGCTGGACACACAAGAACCTCCGATCGTACTATCTCAGGCGAAGATAAGTCTGGAGGAAAAGGTCCGGGTGTGGCAGGCGATCAACAAACCATATCAGATCAGCCTGTTTTACAAGGCGGCGCCCGTATTCCTGTCCAGTGAGGTGATCATCAATACACCTCGCGTTGCGCAGGCATCGTTCGGACTGCATATCACAGGTGAAGAAGGGAGGGAGTGAGTATAAGTGGAAGCATCAACGATCCACCACAGGCTTGATCTCGTGATTCAGCTCGTCGATACAACGACGGGAGCCACAACGGATGAGCGTGATGTACAGTTTTACATCGATGGCAGACAGTGCTGGCCGATTCCAAGAGGAGGCGGTAATTTCGTCTTTATCAACACCGGGCGCAGGGATAGCACCCTGACGATGAAGGTATACGGCTATGAAGATGTCACGACCAATGTACAATACGACAAGCTGGATACAGTGGTGCCTCTAAAGCAGGTGTTCCTGATACCGTCAGAGAAACTCGCAAAGGGAGAGAGACTCCGCTCACTTACCGGTAAACTTCAGGGCCTGGAGGAAATTGAGGCAGTCAGCCTCTCACAGCCGAATCTTTGCTACAGTGAGTTCAACGAGAAAAAATGCATGTTGAAGCTGTTCTTAGCGAGAGGCAGGCTGAGCATGGAGAATGTCCATTACGGACTGATCAGTGATGACCGCAGTCATTATGAGCACTTTGAGGTAGTAGAAGAAGTGCCGCCGAACATGGTGAGACTGAAAAGTCCGTTGACAGAGACATTCACGGTAAATTCGCCCATCGCCCGCGTGGTATTCGGAAACGTATCACCGGACGGCAGCTATCTGCTCCGGGTGAGGGATGACGTACAGACATTGGAATATCTGGTCCGGTACCGTGTCAACGGAGAAGACAGATTCCAGGTCGTGGATTTTCATCAGTGCAGGGAAAATGAACTGCAGTAAGGAGTAGCGCATATGGGAGAGATCGTAGTAACAGGTGCGATGTTATCGTGTCCGTTCGGAACGGCACCATCGAATCTGAAAGTCACGTCGCAGGCAATGTGCACCGTCGGCGGCCAGCCCGCAGCGACCATACAGGACGCGCAGGGTATGGTGAATATACAGGCATTTGGCATGTGTACATCAATGGCCAATCCGCAGGTAGCGGCGGCTACAGCCGCAGCACTCGGAGTGCTGACACCGCAGCCGTGTATGCCGATGACAGCAGGTGCATGGATACCGACCTGTCCGTCGACACTGATCAACGGCAAGCCCTGTCTGACGAATGACTGTAAGCTCGTCTGTACCAATGGAGGGGGAACGATACAGATCACCTATCCGGGACAGATGATGGTAAGTACAAAATAAGTACAAAAACATGAAATTAAACTGTAAAAACTGAAAGGAGAAATATACAATGGCTGAATATTTGTCACCTGGCGTATATGTGGAAGAATATGACAATTCGCCCCGAAGCATTGAAGGAGTTGGAACAAGTACCGCAGGTTTTGTAGGACTGGCAGAAAAAGGACCGTCGATCGGAGCACCTTCACTTGTCACTAGTTTTAAGAGCTTTACCAAACAGTTTGGTGGATTTTTAAGCGAGTTTACTCACGGTGAGTACCGCTATCTTGCAAACAGCGTAGAGCAGTTCTTTGCAAACGGCGGAACCAGATGTTATGTATCACGTGTTGTACCGGCAGATGCCAAGGCAGCATCCAAGGCCGCAGGCATTCTGACTGTAGAGGCAGCCAATGAAGGTAAGTGGGGCAACCGTGTACAGGTGATCTTCAATACGGTTACCAAGAAGAAGATGCAGCTCGTATCTGAGGCAGGCGAAGGCTATATCGCCAAGAGCGTCGATGGATTCCGTGAGGGAGACCTCGTAGTTGTAGGCGAGGAGTACAACAGGATCAAGTCTATTTTTGACAATGCGATCGTGTTTGAGCAGCCGTTTACCGGAAAAGTCGTTGATGACGCACTGATCCCGAAGACCGTAGCATATCTGGTAACAGTAGATGTCAGCGTCCGTTACAATGATGAGGCAGAGAACTATACAGAGCTGAGCTTCAATCTGACAGCTCCGAACTATATCGGCACCAAGTTAGCAGCCAGCGAACTCGTAAAGGTGACCGTAAAACCGATGAAAGAGATCGGCAACCCCGTAGAGGCGATTCTCGGCGAGGGACAGACCAGCGGCATGATCACACTTGACGGCGGCAGTGACGGCACGATGAGCAAGGTCAACGCAGCTACCTTTATCGGTGAGGATGGCGGCCCCGGCAGACGTACCGGTATCCAGTCTTTCGTAGAGAATGAGATGGTCAGCATGATGGCAGTTCCCGGCGTGACGATCCCTGAAGTGATCGTAGCACTTGTCGGACATTGCGAGAACTTAAAGAACCGTGTAGCCGTGATCGATATGCCCAAGGATCTGTACAAGACCAAGGATCTGATCGAGTACAGAAATATGATCGATTCTACTTACGCAGCAATGTATCATCCCTGGATCCAGGTATTTGACCGATCTTCAGGAAAGCCTGATTTTGTACCGCCTTCAGGAGCAGTGCTTGGTGTATACTCCAGAACAGACATCAACCGCGGCGTTCACAAGGCACCGGCAAATGAGACCGTATTCTGTACCGGATTAAAGACCAATTATACCAAGGCAGAGCAGGATATCTTAAATCCCGAGGGAATCAACCTGATCCGTTCCTTCCCCGGACAGGGCATCCGTATCTGGGGTGCAAAGACCGCCAGCAGCAACAGCGCATTCAAGTATATCAACGTTCGTCGTCTCTTCATCTACGTGGAGGAGAGCATCAGAGCCAATACCAACTGGGTTGTATTCGAGCCCAACGATGCTACCTTATGGCAGAGAGTCAGCATGACGATTACTTCCTTCCTCGATGGAATGTGGAGAACCGGAATGCTCGCAGGCAGCTCTGCATCAGAGGCTTATTTCGTAGAGATCGGACCTTCTACCATGAGCAGAGACGATATCATGAACGGCAGACTGATCTGCAATATCGGTATCGCACCTTCACGCCCGGCAGAGTTCGTCATCTTCCGTGTGACACAGCATACAGCAGAAGCCGGCGGAGAGGCAGAGGAATAATATCAGAGGTTTAAACGAGTAAAAGAAAAGGAGAGATAACTTATGGCAACATATGAAAGCAATGGAAAACAACTTGCATATCCGTTGACTAAAATGAACTTCCTCGTTACCGTTGACGGCGTGAGCGGAACGGCAGCGTTCAGTGAGGTGAGCGGCGTGGAAGCGACAGTCGATGTGATCGAGTTCCGTCAGGGCAACGCAAACAGCCTTGCACCGGTAAAGATTCCCGGACTTGTAAAGCACGGAAACGTGACCTTAAAGTTTGGATATACATTGGACAGTGCCTTCAAGACATGGATTCAGGAGTGTGTCAGCGAGGTTCGTGGTGAGATGCCCCGTAACAACGTACAGATCGAGATGATCGACATCAACGGCGGCGCACCGCAGGTGAAGGCAGAAGCAGTCACCGGTACACGTGTATGGATCCTGAGCAATGCATGGGTTACCAAGTATACAGCTCCCGATCTGGACGCAAAGACCAGTGATGTAGCGATCGAGTCTGTAGAACTGGCTTACGAGGAACTTATCATTCCCAACTAGAATGTCAGAACGCGCGCAAGGAGCGCATGGGAGACCTGCGATATGCAGGTCTCCCGCCAAGGTGAAAGGGTGGAAGCATCGTTTTGGCTGTGTTTCGTATACCGTTTCATTTTGGCGGGAGATCTGACATCGGGCAAAAATAAGAAAAGAGAGGGTCATATGTATGGAAACAGTATTTGAATTCACACTGCCGAAGGGCTATATGGACAACAGCGGAGAACTTCACCGCAACGGTAAGATGCGTCTGGCGACTGCAGGGGATGAGATCAGCGCGACGCGCGATCCGCGTGTGCTCAGCAATCCGTCTTATCTGACGATCGTGATACTGAGCAAAGTAGTCACGGAGCTGGAGGGCGTGCCGATGGTCGGAGCCAATATTATCGAAAAACTGTTTACGGCCGATCTGGCATTTTTACAGGATATGTACCAGAGGATCAATGATATTGAGCCGCCGATGATGGAATGTGTATGTCCGGAGTGCGGTGAGATCTTCAAGGTGCCGTTAAATTTTACCGAGGAGGGATAAAGCTGTATCCCAAAGAGGATCTGTATCGTGAGATGTCGTTTATCTCGTATTATTTTCACTGGGGCATGGATGAAGTCATGCAGCTCGACCATATGAGCCGCAGGCGCTGGTGCAGTGAGATATCCGAGATCAACAAGAGCTTGAACCCCTCCAAAAAATCGAAGGAAAAGAGCATTTTAGAGATGAAACCGGACAGGTAATGAGAGCAGACATAAGACTGTGAGAGGAAGGTAATCTATGGCCAATTATGAAGCTGGTGGTACGAACTGGGGAAGTGGACTGGACTGGGATATGACATCCAATCAGGGACTGACACCGCTGGTAAATTACAATTTTAATCTTCAGGTAGAGGGAATCTATAATCTGCCATGCAAATCGGTACACGTATTCCATCGGGAGAACGAGTATGAGACGCTGCAGGAAGGCGGATTAAACGATTATGTACATATGCTGCGCAAGCCGATCAGCAAGCCGATGACGTTTCAGGTAGAGCGTTATGTCGGTATAGATATGCTCGATCCGCTCGCACTCGGCACGGATCTGACGCTTCCAATCCTGCTGTTGGTGAGCCGGTATCAGGGCGACGGAGACAACGGTGTGCTGGATCTGACGGATTCCATGCAGCGTGTCTATACATTTACCGGATGTACGGTGATCGCCAAGGATTTCGGTGAACTGAATGCTGAGCGTTCCGGTCTGCTCGTGGAGACGACCACGATCGCGTACCGGGAGATGATCTGTGTGGATAACCCGTCCACGAAATCCAAGCGCAAGTCATGGAGCATGAAAAAAGATCATGCGAATATGGAGCGCGACAAAGAGCGCAAGCAGGCAAAAAGTGATCAGTACGGTATTACCGAGCTGAATAAAGCGGATATGAAGGCCAGGGCACGGATGTATGTGGACAAAGGGGTTACAAAGACCCCCCAGTATATCAATGATTATGCCGGTAAAAAGATCTCAATCACGCGTAGTGCAAACGGACAGGAATCGAAGACCGGTATTGCGGATAAAAACAATATGGCACCGATCTCAGAGCGCGAAAAGTCTGCCAAGCGATTCTTTATGCCGGGGTCTAAGAGCATACAAAACTATAAGGGCTCATCCGGAAAGAGTGCTACAGTCAATAAAGACGAACTGAGCCGCAGTGCGATGGAAAAACGTGCGAAGAAGGGCGGCGCTGTAAAACAAAAGGAACTCAGCGTCGAGGAGATGGAGAAGCTTGCAAAGAAGGGCGGTGCTGTGAAAAAGGAGATGGCGCCGGCCAAGAATCAGAGAAAGTACTATATCGACGGCTCACAGAGTAAGGAGACCGATAAGTATCAGGGAGAGATTAAATCCAGTGCAGCGCACCCCACAGGGGAACTGAAACTGGCTGATATGAAGAAAAATGTGCGCAAGGGCGGCGCGAAAACGCCGGATAAAGAGGTACGCAAGGCAGCTATGGAGAAGGCGGCAAAAAAATATTATCTGCCGGATTCCAAGAGCAAGGGAAAAGATGAGTATCAGGGAAAAGCCGCATCCAGCGCGAAAACAATAGATAAAGAGACGCGTAAGGCGGATCAGGAGAAGGCAGCGAGAAGATATTATCTGGAGGGCTCTAAGAGCCAGGCGGGCGATGAGTATAAAGGAACTGTCCGGACCAGCGCAAAAACGATAGATAAAGAGATGCGCAAGGCAGACATGGAGAAGAAAGCCCGTACAGGCGGTGCAGTGGTAAAAAAGATGGCGACCAAACCCGCGCGCAAGGGTGGCGCAAACACCAAAAAGATGGCACCTGCAAAAAATCAGAGACGCTATTTTATCACCGGATCAAAAAGCATGACATCTTATTCCGGATCGATCCGCACCAGCGCGGCAGTAAAGAAAGATGAGCTGCGCAAGCCGGCAATGGCAGCGCGCGCCAGACAGTGGCCGAAGACGCGCAGTGCGGCTGACGTGGCTGCATTCCTGAAAAAGAGATAAATATAAAAAGATAAAACGGTTATTTTCAAAGGACAGGAGGAATCGGGATGTTGACGATCACAGCACCAATTGAATTAAAATGCAAAACACCCGGTCACTCTATGCATGAAGGGTTTTATCACAGGGTTGCGGATCAGTATTCTGTGATGAACAGCAGGTTCGAACCGGAGGAACTGTTACATATCGTGACGACCCCGCCGGAGTATTATTTCGGTGAAGGCGATGAGACGAATATTTTCCGGCAGACCAATGTAGCGATGCATCAGGAAAATAAGCTCGAAGTGATCAATAACCTAATCAACCGTATGATGATCAGTGAGTCCGCACAGCTCACCTACCAGGACCGGGTCTACATTACTGATATCCTGCAAAAGATCGGCATCCATAATGTCAATGAATTCATGAAGCAGGTCCGGAATATCCGTGAGGAACAAAACCAGACAAACCAGCTGATCGAACTATACTGGAATCATGCCGGCGAGCTGCGGCAGCTTGTGGAGAATTACCGCAGTGAGCAGACGATCGACCATCATACGCAGGAGATGAACGAACAGTCACAGACGCTGCATCTGCATGAGGATATATTGAACCGGCTGCAGACAGCCGCGATCTATCAGACAATCCAGAACTTTAACAGCAGTATGGGAGATGATGTGCATATCACCCATGAGCAGTTGCAGATATCGGAGCAGTACCGCACGGCGCAGCAGATCCTGCTGCAGAAGCTCAAAAGTGAGGCGCGTGGTGAACAGACACCGCTTGTCTACCGGCATGAGAACTATTATGAAGATCAGCAGCTGACACAGGAGCAGATCAATGAGTCGCATGTGCTCAGCCAGGTCAGCTCGGCAGTCCTGCTGGATCTCATCGATCATGTACAGCTGAATCTCAGGGAGGAGCATACACGGGGCGGTGACCGCTGGTATCATATGGAGCAGGCATTTTATCAGAATGCCGAGAACACGATGCAGCGCATCGAACAGCGGATGAGCACCGGATATGAGATCAACCGGATCGCAGCAGATACTTATCAGAACAGCTATCATCAGGCACAGCAGCAGGAGATCCGTCTGCTGAACCGCCTGTTTACAGACCGCAGTCAGGCAGAATATCAGACGGTGAATGAGCTGCTGCGGCAGGATCTCACACAGCAGGAACTGGTCAACCGTATCACACAGGCCGGTGATATCGATCAGGAGACGCTGATCGAACAGATGAACCTCGCGCAGTACTACAC
>JBNMHW010000020.1:0-31839 GCA_050872965.1 bacterium
CATGTCATAGCTGAAAGCCGCAGGCTATGTGTGCGAAGGACACATCGAGCCAAGGCTGAAGAGACAGCGAGACACCGCCAGACAATCGGAGCAATCTGATCGTGATACTGCTGTGACCGCAGCCAGTCAGCCTAGCTTAATACAAAAAAGGAGAACCAACGGAATGGGACATTATACCGTGACAAAGAATCTGGAACACAACAGACAGATCTTTTCAGAGATTTTTTCGGATTGTGCGGATATCAAGATGGTGACAATGCAGTTAGGGCAGACAAAACAGTTGCCGTGCATGGTTGCCTATATTGAAGTCGTTGCGTCGGCAGCAGACTATGGAAATTCTGAAATCGGAAAATTGCTGGCGGCACTGTCTGGATGCAAGGAGGAGGAGATCTCCGGCTTTTTGCTGGAAAACAGTCGTGGCATGACAGATGTACAGATGTATACAGATCTGGAGGATGCCGCAGCCGGATTGCTTACGGGAGATCTGATCCTGTTTGTGGACGGCGTAGACCGTGTGTTTAAGATCCCCGATCAGGGATATCCGGGAATGGGCGTGCAGGAGACAGCATCGGAAAAGGTAACGCGCGGTTCAAATGAAGGCTTTTCAGATTCTGTGAAGACAAACACGGCATTGATTCGAAAACGATTGCGGGCGAGCGAACTGAAAAATGTAGAGATGAAAGCGGGAAGCAGGACATCCACACTCGTCAATCTCATGTATATGCAGGGGATTGCCCGTATGGAAGTATTGGAGGAGATCAGACGACGACTGGAGATGTTCGAGATCGACGGCATCATGGATAGCGGAATGCTGGAGCAACTGACAGAGAAACACTGGAACTCTCCGTTTCCGCAGTTTCAGACAACAGAACGACCGGATCGTGCGGTGCATGCCTTGTTGGAGGGGCGGATCGTACTGCTGTGTGACAACTCTCCGGCTGTATTGATCCTGCCCACGGACTGCAATGCGTTTATGCAAACGAGTGATGATTATTATAACAGACCGCAGATCGTTACGCTGGAGCGGATCGTGAGGTATCTGGCAGCGTTCTTCGCATTGTCACTGCCTGCGCTGTATCTGGCTGTGATCAATTTCCATACCGGGCTTTTGCCTGTCAGCATGCTGCTGACCTTTGCGCAGGCGCGTGCGGGCGTACCTTTTTCGTCACTGGCAGAATTGTTGTTGATGGAATTTGGCTTTGAACTGCTGCGGGAGGCAGGCGTGCGCGTGCCGGGAACGATGGGAAATACGATCGGTATCGTCGGAGGGCTGATCATCGGAACCGCAGCGGTCGATGCAGGGATCGCCAGCCCGGTAGTAGTGATCATCGTCGCATTTACGGCGCTGTGTTCCTTTGCGATACCGAACGAAGCGTTTGCAACGGCATTCCGCCTGCTCAAATTCGTGATGATTCTGCTCAGTGCGTGGCTGGGGCTGTTCGGCTATCTGCTGGGGCTGCTCGGGGTGTTGATCCACCTGTCCGGGCTGTATTCGTTTGGCGTTCCGTATCTGATGCCGTTTGCGGCATCCGGTGTGGAGAACGGTGCACAGTGGAAGGACAGCATCGTGCGGTTTCCGCTGTTTAGGCTGGATCGCAGACCGGTCTATGCAAAGGAAAGTAACCGCATACGTTTCCGCTGGCAGAAAGGCCGGAAAAAATAGCAAAAGGAGTCCATATGAATATCAAGAATGAAAAAATATCCGCCAGGCAGGCTGGATGTATGTTTTTTTGCAATTTTTTTGCAGTGCCTGTATTGCTGCTGCCGCAGCAACTGGCACAAAACGATGGCATGGATGGCTTTTTTGCGCTTGTGGGAGGCGGTCTGCTGGGTTACTTGTTTTTACAGCTTGTACTCCTTGTGACTGTACGCATGGAGGGCGATTACCGGGAACTGCTGCGGCAGCATTTTGGCAGTTGGATCGCGTGTCCGGTGATGATTTTGTATCTGGTGATCGCAGTGTCTGCCGCTGCCTACAGCCTGCAGTTGCTTTGCCGGGTGGTTCGTGTGTACCTGATCCGTGATACACCGGTGTGGCTAATTCTGGGAGCCTTGCTGCTGCTCGCGTTCTATGGACTGTGCATGGGTACGGAAGGTGCGGGCAGGAGGTGCGAACTGCTGTTTTGGTTCGTGACCGTGCCTTTGTTTGTTGTGATTCTTGTGGCTGTCTGGAATATTGAACCGGATCACTGGCTTCCGGTAGCGCAGATCGGTGGGCGTCGTTTCCTTGCCGGCAGTTATCTTGTATTTGCCTATACGCTGCCGGCTGTGTGGCTGCCGATGTATGCGCCACGGATCAGCGGGAGAGAGGATCTGCGCATTCGTGTGACGCGGGGCTATCTGCTGAGTGTGATTTTGCAGATGATTTTATTTTTGACGCTCACAGGTATTTACGGCGCACCGACTGTGGCGGTGATGGATGAGGCTATTCTGGAGCTGGCTGCGATGGTGAAGACTCCGGGAGGTTTTTTGGAGCGGCAGGATGCACTGATGTGCAGTATCTGGCTCATTGCAATGTATGTATTTGCGGAACAGGCGTGCTACGCTGCGGTCTGGAGCATGGAACATATCGGAAACGGTCGGAAAAACCATTGGTTTCGCGTGGCATGTGGCGTACTCGTATATGCGGCAGCACTCCTGTTATATCGTCACCGTGATCTGGAGCATGTGCTGTCAAAGGTGTATCTGACAGCCGCAGTACCCGCACTCGTATTGGTCATAGTGGCGGCAGCGGCGGTGTCAGCACGCAGACTATCAAAACCGGAGGGAAGGGATCCAAAATGGCAGAAAAAATGACATACCGGCTGCAGATGGCAGGAGTTCTGATCGCAGCCTTGCTGTGTCTGACCGGCTGCGGGCAGCTTGAAATAGAGGAGCGTTCATTTCCGCTGGCATTGGCGGTCACACCGGCAGAAACACAGGGAAGCTATGATTTTACCTTCTTTTTTGAAGAAATGGAGAGCGCAGGCAGCAGTCTGTATCACAAAGACAATGTCACGGTCACGGCATCCGGATATGCGCAGGCATACACGAAGTTTGGGCGCATGCAGCCGGCCGGCCCGGACGACAGCCATATGCAGGTCATTCTGATGTCGGAGAAACTGCTGCAGGAGCAGGCATTTCTCGATTCATTTTACAACTATGCAATGAAGCAGCACCATTTTTCATGGAATACGATGGTGTATCTCATGGAAAATGATACGTTGGAAAAAGAGAAACTGGCAGATCATACAGGCGAACATCCGGGCAGTTATTTCATGGCTATGGCTCGCAGCGATGAGCAGGAAAAGACCGCGGGAGTGCCGACACTGGGCGATCTGTATATGGAACGGCAGAATCGCGAAAAGGTATTGCTGTTGCCGGTGCTGGGCGATGAGCTGCCGCCGTATGTGGATCATTACCGATTGCTGGTCTGCGGGCAGGAGCAGCAATCGGTTGACCCGGATACAGCCAGACTCATTCAACTGCTTCAGGGAAAACTGGGCAGGCTGCAGTTGGAACTGGCGGACGGTACGATGGTCGAGTTGCAGGAGATCAGAAACAGACGCAGTTATCTCGCACAGGAGGACCGCTGGTGTGTGACCATTCACGCGGGGGCAGTCGTGCAGAACCGGCTGGAACTATCGCAGCGCGAGCAGAAAAAGGTCCGGAAGGAGAGTATTGCACTGCTTCAGAAACGTCTGTCACCACTGACGATGTGGGCACCGGTCAAAGCGGCAGACGGACAGCTCGTGCAGCCAAAGTATGAGATCGATCTGCAGATACTTGAATAAGCAGGTGAGAAGGCGGCTATAATTCCTTTGAGATACACCGGATGTGTGTCGGAGGAGGAAAACGGATGTTAAGTAAAATAAAAGTTCAAAAGCAGACGATCAATCGGATATTATTTGTTCTCAGTACACTGCTGCTGTTGGCGGGGTGTTATTCATTTGCCGGACACGCGCTGCAGGCGCGACAGGTGGAAGCAATCTCTGATAAAGTCCTGCGTTTTCATGTGATCGCAAAGAGTGACAGCGAGGATGACCAGCGCCGCAAACTGCTCGTGCGGGATGCCGTGGGTGCATGGATGGAGCTGAAACTGCAGAATGCAAAGAACAGGGAAGACTGTGAACAGATCATAGACGCGTACCGGGATCAGATCCGGGCGGTAGCGGAACAGACACTGGCAGAGGATGGAGAACCGGAGAGTGTCCGTGTGCAGCTTGCAAATGTAGCGTTTCCGGATAAGGTGTACGGTGATTATACGTTTCCGGCGGGCACATACCGGGCATTGCAGATCATCATAGGAGCCGGAGAGGGACACAACTGGTGGTGTGTGCTGTATCCGAATCTTTGTTTTTCGTCTGAAGGCTATGATGTGACGGGGGATGAGGCGAAAGAACAGCTCACCCGCGTGCTCAGCGCCCGGGAGTATCAGATGCTGTTAAAGGAGCACCGCTACCGGGTGAAGGTGCGCTTTTTAGAAAAGATTGCGCAGAAATAGGCAAAATCAAAGGATAAAGGTTTTCATAAGGGGAAAAAACTGATATACTAAGTGAGGAACAAAGGAGGCATACATGACAAAGGATGTATTAGTGACGATCTCCGGGCTGCAGTTTTCCAAGGACAGCGGAGAGACCCCGGAGCCGGTCGAGGTGACATGCCCGGGTACATATTATAAGAAAAATGACAAGCATTATGTGATCTATGACGAGATCATTGAGGGGTTTGAAGGAGTGACCAAAAATACGCTGAAATTACAGCCGGGATCACTCGATATCATGAAACGCGGAGTCAGCAATGTTCACATGGTATTTGAAAAGGATAAGAAAAACCAGACCTGCTACAACATGCCGTTCGGCAGCCTGATGATGGGGATTGATGCAAAGGGCGTAGTTGTGGAGGAGTCGGAGCATCATATTCATGCCAGCGTCAGCTATGAGCTGGAGATGAATTTTGAGAAGATGGCAGACTGTGAGATCAATATAGATATCCGTTCCAAGGGGCTGGGTGATTTTCAACTGGCATAAAAACGGAAAAAGGGGGGAGATACAAATGAAGGTAAGAAAAGCGATTATTCCGGCAGCGGGACTCGGCACCCGTTTTCTGCCGGCGACAAAGGCGCAGCCAAAGGAGATGCTGCCGATCGTCGACAAGCCGACGATCCAGTATATTATCGAGGAGGCGGTAGCTTCCGGCATCGAGGATATTATTGTAGTGACCGGGCGCAACAAACGCTCGATCGAGGATCATTTTGACCGCTCGATTGAACTCGAGCTTGAACTGGAGCGCAGCGGCAAGACAGAGATGCTGCAGATGGTGCGTGACATCTCGGAGATGGCGAATCTGCATTATATCCGCCAGAAGGAGCCGCGCGGACTCGGACATGCAATCCTGGCAGCCAGTCATTTTATCGGGGATGAACCGTTTGCCGTCCTGCTCGGGGATGATGTGGTCGTATCGAAAAAACCGTGCCTGAAGCAGATGTTAGAAGTATATGACGAATATCAGACGACGATCCTCGGTGTACAGACGGTCGCACATGAGGCGGTCAATAAATATGGTATCGTGGACGGACATATGGTAGATACGCGCATATACAAGGTAGATGACATGATCGAGAAGCCGAATCTGGATGAAGCACCGACGGATGTGGCGGTACTCGGCCGTTATATCATTACGCCGCAGATCTTCCCGCTGCTCGAAACGCAGGATGCGGGAAAAGGCGGTGAGATCCAGCTTACGGATGCACTTCGCAGACTGGCGAAGGAACAGCCGGTCTATGCCTATGATTTCAAGGGGCACCGCTACGATGTGGGTACCAAGATCGGTTTCATTCAGGCGAATATCGAATTTGCACTGCGCAATGATTCACTCAAAAAAGAGATGAAGGAATATCTGGATACACTGAACCGTTATATGGAAGCAATGCTGACCTATGAATAAAGCAACAAAAAAGAAGCTGTTCACGCAGCTTCTTTTTTTACATTTACACGTTTACACGCTTTTAACATTCTTACATTCCGGCTTTTTCTCTGAGTTTTGCCATAAATCCCTTCTTGTGGGGAACTGTCTCTAACGGACCGCGCATTCCCTTGATACCGGTGATATAGAGACCGCTGACGGTCGCTTTGATCTGCTGCTTGACGGGAATCTGCTCAAAGATCTCGGCATCGCACAGGAAAGTCATGACCTTCGGACCAACCTTTGCCTTTACGACAGGCATTTTGGAGCGGCGCATCATCTTTGGTGTCTGATCAAGTACTGCCTGCGGCAGACCCGCATCGACGAGCTTCATTTTTTTCTTATCTATGACGAGCAGAGGAATGGTCTGGGCGACTGCCGCCATCTGTGCATCCTGCTCCTCCTTTTTTTTCTGCATTTTCTTTCCCAGAAAGTACAAAACAACCATTACGACGATCAGTACTGCCAGGATGACCAGAAAAACGATCATAGGTGTTGACATAATTTATCCTCCTTGCTTTCAAATCCGTCATCTATTGTATCATTCCCTTGGACAAAAATCAATAAAACCTTTTCATTTCATGGTTTCTATGGTAACATTTAATTTCGGGGAGTAAGGTGGAAAGGAAGTAAGAGTAATATGAAACGAAGTATGAGACGACAGATCGTGGCAGCAGCGCTGGCAGTCGTAATGGCAGTGAGTGTCGCAGGCTGCGGCACGGGAGATGGCAATACAGACGGAAAAGCAGTCAGTGTGCGTACCTATGATGTGGAAAAGTACGTGACGCTCGGTGACTATGATGGCATGGATGTCACTGTGGAAGGTAAATTTGATGTCACAGATGAGGATGTGAGAAATTATATTGACAATATGTTGACCTACTATCCGACCTATGAGGATACGGACAAGCAGACTGTGGAGGATGGAGACTGCGTCAATATTGATTATGAAGGAAAAAAAGACGGTGTCGCATTTGATGGCGGAACAGCACAGGGATATGTGCTCGAGATCGGTTCCCATACTTTTATCGATGGTTTTGAGGACGGCCTGATCGGTGCCAATGTCGGTGATACTGTGGATCTGGATCTGACGTTCCCGGAGGATTATCAGTCGGCAGATCTGGCAGGGGCAGCAGTCGTATTCACAGTCAAGGTCAATAAGATCGTGAAAAAGCTGGATACGACCTATAAGGATCTGACGGATGATTTTGTCGCCGATAACCTGAATTATGACACGGTCGATGCACTGTATAATGAGACCAAGTCGTATCTGGAAACATCAAACGAAGAAAATCGTACCGTGGCAGAGCGCACGGCAGTTCTGGACAAGTTGATCGAGAATAGCAAGATCGCGGTTCCGGACGGACTGCTCGATCAGAAGGTGGATCAGTATATCCAGCAGTTTACGGCGCAGAACTGTACGGATGGCAAGACGCTTTCGGATTATCTGTCAGCGAATTATAATATGACAGAGGAGGATTTCAAGACAACGATCACGAATGAGATGGAATCCAATCTGGATGACGAACTCGTACTCGAAGCACTCGTAAAGGCGGAGGGCGAGACACTGGATGAAAAAGGATTTTCGGAATATATCGCATCAGCGATGCAGAGCGGCAGTTATAAGACTGAGGACGATCTCTATGCAGCATATGACAGCGATTACGAGGATGGCAAGAGCTATCTGGAGCATCGGTATTTGCTCACAAGTGCGCTGACGAACCTGATCGACAAGTGCAATATCACCTATACCGGTGTGGATGCAGGCAGCGAGGGGACGACAGAAAATACAGAAAGTGCAGAATAAAAAGAGATTATAAATAAAGAGATTATAAATATTTATAGAAGGGGATTAAAACAATGGATTTAACAAATGTGAGAGAACTGTTCAAAAACAGGGACAACTATCTGGGCAAGGAAGTCACGATCGGCGGCTGGGTGCGCAGCAACCGTAATTCCAAAAATTTTGGATTTATCGTAGTCAACGACGGTACTTTTTTTGAACCGGTACAGGTCGTATACGGAGACGGACTGGATAACTTTGAGACGATTAGCAAGCTGAACGTAGGTGCAGCGATCATCGTCACCGGTGAACTCGTCGAGACACCGCAGGCGAAGCAGCCGTTTGAGATCCAGGCGGCACATGTAGAGGTAGAGGGAGCATCTGATCCGAACTATCCGCTCCAGAAGAAGAAGCACAGCTTTGAGTATCTGCGCACGATCTCACACCTGCGTCCGAGAACGAATACCTTTGAGGCAGTGTTCCGTGTGCGCTCGCTGATCGCCTATGCGATCCACAAATTTTTCCAGGAGCAGGATTTCGTGTATGTGCATACACCCCTGATTACCGGCAGTGACTGTGAGGGAGCCGGAGAGATGTTCCAGGTGACCACGATGGATCTGAATAACATCCCGAAAAATGAGGATGGAAGTGTGGATTATCGTCAGGACTTTTTCGGAAAGCCGACGAATCTGACTGTCAGCGGACAGCTCAACGGTGAGACCTATGCGATGGCATTCAAGAATATCTATACGTTCGGACCGACCTTCCGTGCAGAGAATTCCAATACGACCCGTCACGCGGCAGAGTTCTGGATGATCGAGCCCGAGATGGCATTTGCGGATCTGCAGGATGATATGGATCTCGCAGAATCCATGCTGAAATACATTATCAATTATGTGTTAGAGCATGCGCCGGAAGAGATGAACTTCTTTAATAATTTTATTGACAAGGGTCTGCTGGATCGTCTGCATCATGTGGCAGAGTCTGATTTTGCACGTGTGACCTATACAGAGGCAGTCGAGATTCTCGAAAAGCACAATGATAAGTTTGAATATAAGGTATCCTGGGGCGTAGATCTGCAGACAGAGCATGAGCGTTATCTGACAGAGGAAATCTACAAGCGTCCGGTATTTGTGACCGATTATCCGAAGGAGATCAAGGCATTCTATATGAAGATGAATGACGATGGCAAGACGGTGGCTGCCGTAGACTGTCTCGTACCGGGTATCGGCGAGATCATCGGAGGTTCACAGAGAGAGGATGACTATGACAAGCTGCTTGCGCGCATCCATGAGCTGGGATTAAAGGAAGAGGACTATGGCTTCTATCTGGATCTGCGCAAGTACGGAAGTGCCAGACATGCGGGCTTTGGACTGGGCTTTGAGCGCTGCGTGATGTATCTGACCGGAATGAGTAATATCCGTGACGTGATCCCGTTCCCCCGTACCGTGAATAACTGCGAGTTGTAAGAGATTAGCTTGAATTTTCAGACATTTTGTGGTATGATTTTGTATGATATCGATAACTAATTCGAATCTATGGTTATGAAAATCGTCATTATTGCTATACAGTGAGTTGTGCGGATGCAGGAGGTGCTGCCGTGAATCAGGTTCAGCCAAAACGAACGCTTCTGGTCGTGGACGATCAGGAGATCGACAGGGATATATTATCCAACATATTAGCGTCAGATTATAATGTTCTGACAGCAAAAAACGGAAAACAGGCGCTGGATATCGTTGATAAGAAAAAAAATATCATAGCGGCTATTTTACTGGATATTATCATGCCTGTTATGGATGGTTATCAGGTTCTGCAGCAGTTGAATACAGACAATAGCGAGTCAGAGATACCGATCCTTGTGATGAGTCAGGAGAATACAGAGGAATCCGAACTCAAGGCACTCACGATGGGTGCGAGCGACTTTATCACAAAACCCTATCATGCAAGTGTGCTCAAGCATCGCCTGATGCGTGCCATTGAGATGCATGAGGCGAGTAAAAAGATTGATGTCCTGCAGCGCGACGAGGTCACAGGACTCTATACCAAGGTAGCCTTTGCGGAGCATGCCGCCCGTATTTTACAGGAGCAGACGGACAAAGAGTGGAATATGATCGCGCTCGATATCGACCGGTTCAAGCTGGTCAACGAATCCTATGGACAGCAGGTGGGAGACGAGTTGCTGGCATATCTGGCCAAGCTGCTGAAACACTATTCGCAGACGCAGAATTGTATCTGCGCACGTTCGTATGCGGATCATTTTTTCCTGCTGGTAGAGCGTCGCGATTATAATTATATCAAGAATCGTTACGATCAGATGATCAAGCATCTGGACAATTTCCCGTTGGATATGAAGGTAGCGTTAAAGCTGGGCGTCTACCAGATCCATGACCGGAAAATGGAGATCGACAGTATGTGCGACCGTGCACAGATCGCCGTCAATCAGGTCAAGGGACAGTATGTAAAAGAGATTTCATTTTATGATGATTCGCTGCGCAAACAACTGCTACGCGAACAGCGGATCACGGACGATATGGAACAGGCGCTCAGAGAGCACCAGTTTCACGTGTATTTTCAGCCAAAATATGATATTTTTTCCGAGACACTGTCAGGTGCGGAGGCACTGGTGCGGTGGATTCATCCGCAGAACGGATTTATGTCCCCGGCGGAATTCATCCCTGTATTTGAGAGTAACGGATTTATCACGGAAGTAGACATGTTCGTCTGGGACGAGACATGCCGCAAGATCCGCGAATGGCTGGATAAGTATGATTGTTACGTGCCGATCTCGGTCAATGTCTCACGAAAAGATATTTATAAGCCGAATCTGACACAGATACTGCTCGATACCGTGCATCGGCACGGCTTAGAGCCGAAGCATTTGCATCTGGAGATCACGGAGAGTGCATATGTAGAGAATCCGGATCAGCTTCTTCAGGTTGTGGAAGAGTTGAAAAAAGCCGGATTCAAGATAGAGATGGATGATTTTGGAAGCGGATATTCTTCCCTGAATATGCTCGCTTCGATGCCGATCGATATGTTGAAGCTGGATATGAATTTCGTCAAGAACTATTCCGAGGAGAATAATTCCAGAGGAATCATGAGCTTCGTCATCGGACTGGCAAAGTGGATGAATCTCTATGTGGTGGCAGAGGGTGTTGAGACGAAGGAACAGCTCGAATTGCTGCGCGGTATGGACTGCAATCTGGCGCAGGGCTATTATTTTTCCAAACCTTTGCCGGCAGATGATTTTGAGAAAGTGCTTCAGAAGTTTGGCAGAAATCTGGAAAATGTCAGCGATCAGACGATCCGCCTGTCGACTGCACATGAGGGCGAGTATCAGACGATGCTCGTTGTAGATGGGCTAGCAGTCAATCGCGCGATCATTACAGAATACTTTAAGGATGCATATTCCATCGTGGAGGCGTCCGGCGGAAAGGCTGCATTGCAGTATCTCAAACATGTCAAGCGTGCGGATGTCGTGTTGATGGATGCACATCTGCCTGATATGGAGGCGAATGAACTGATCCGTGAGTTGAAGAAAGACCCTCTCATGGATCGTATTCCGATCATTGTCACGACACATGGCAGTGATGAGACGATCGATAAAGTGCTCACGGCAGGCGCAGATGCGTATGTGACCAAGCCCTTTACCAAGGAACAGATATATAAGTGCCTGAACCGGGTGATGTCTGTACAGGGCGAACGGTTCAAGCAGGAGGAGGAACAGATCCTCGATAAGATCCGTATGATGGAGATGCTGTCGACGAAGGATTATCTGACCGGCCTCTGGAATCGTGTGGAACTCGAAAAGCGGATCGAAGAACACATCGTGCATTCACCGGACAGCGAATTTTATGTGGTCAGTGTGGATATTGATAATTATAAGGAGCTGATCAATCAGCATGGGTATTCAGCTGGTGATAAAGTGCTGCATGAGGTGGCTGACCGGCTGCAGAGCTGCTTTAGCGACAGGGATGCCGTGGGACGGATCACCGGAGACCGCTTTGGTGTGTTCATGGATGAAGCAGTGGACAGCGATGAACTGCTGGTGCGTATGACGCATATGCAGAGTCAGTTATCCTTCTCATTGAAGGATGTGAACGTGACCTGTTCGAGTGGTGTCAGCAAATTCCCTGATTGTGGCAGGACCTTTGATGAGATATACCGCAGTGCGGAATGTGCAATGGAACAGGCGAAGAAGAACGGAAAGAACAGCTTCCGTTTCTGGTATCAGAATGAGGATTAAAAAAACGGCGTATGCAGATCCTGCATACGCCATTTTTGTCACGAACCGTATCGTTTTAGATCGCAGATGAGTACAGATAGCGCTCCTGTTCGGGAGTCAGTGTGTCGATCTGCTTTCCAAGGAAATTCAGCTTGCGGACAGCGACTTCATTATCGACCTCTTTGGGTACGACGATCAGCTTTTCGGTCAGTTCCTTTGCATGCTGTACGAGATAACGTGCAGACAGCGCCTGAATCGCAAAGCTCATGTCCATGATCTCAGCGGGATGTCCGTCGCCACATGCGAGGTTCACCAGTCGTCCCTCGCCGAGTACGTAGATATTTCTGCCATTTTCTAAGGTATATCCCATGATATTGTGACGCTGCTCATAGGAAGCAGTGCACATCTGACGCAGACCTGCCATGTCGATCTCAACATCAAAGTGTCCGGCGTTACATAAAATGGCACCATCCTTCATGACCTTCATATCCTCGCAGGTGATGACACCGGCACATCCGGTGACAGTGACGAAGAAGTCACCGACCTTCGCTGCTTCGTGCATCGGCATCACGTCAAAACCATCCATGACTGCTTCGATTGCCTTGATAGGATCGATCTCGGTGATGATGACACGAGCGCCGAGCGCCTTGGCACGCATGGAAACACCTTTGCCACACCAGCCGTATCCGGCAACAACGACAGTTTTACCGGCTACGATCAGGTTGGTGGTGCGGTTGATACCATCCCAGACAGACTGACCGGTGCCGTAGCGGTTGTCAAACAGATGCTTGCAGTCTGCATTGTTGACCATCACCATCGGGAACTCCAGCTTGTCCTCCTTGGCCATAGCCATCAGGCGGATGATACCGGTCGTTGTCTCTTCACAGCCGCCGATCACATACTGCAGACGGTCGCGCATGGATGTGTGCAGCATGTTTACGAGATCGCCGCCGTCATCAATGATGATATTGCAGTTGTTTTCCAATACTTTGGTGATATGACGGTTGTATTCCTCGTCGGTGGAATTGTACCATGCGAAGACATTCAGACCTGCCTTGACGAGAGCGGCTGCGACGTCATCCTGTGTGGAGAGCGGGTTGCTGCCTGTGATATACATCTGGGCACCGCCGGCAGCCAGAACCTTGCACAGATAAGCCGTTTTTGCCTCCAGATGGATGGAGAGCGCGATGCGGATGCCGGCAAACGGCAGCTCCTTTGAAAAATCATCCTCGAGTGAGCGCAGCAGAGGACAGTTCTTGCGCACCCAGTCGATCTTATGCTCGCCGGATTCGGCGAGATTTATGTCTCGAATTTCGTAACTCATAGATTTCCTCCTGAAAAAAGTATTATATCAGTATCATTCTAGTGGATTTCCTATGGAAATGCAATGCGTTTTTTGGTATGCTATTCATATATAATTGTATAGGATGGAGTATGTAATGATGAATAAAAAAAGAGGACTGGCACTGGTACTGTTGATCTGTGCCGGTTTGAGTGTGACCGGGTGCGGCGGGGACCGTACCAATGATGAACTGGCATATCGCAAGATCGGCATCCGGTCGATGGATCAGGGCAATTACAAGGAAGCCGTGGACAGTTTTCAGCGCGCACTGGATCAGTCAAAGGGCAAGATCCGCAATCTGGAACTGGATATCTGTATGAATAAGGCGGAGGCGCTGTATCTGAATGAACAGCCGGAGGATGCGATTGCGGTCTGTGATGCGGTACTCGATTATGACAACGGATATGCAAATGCATATTATCTGCGGGGAAATATATACTTACAGCAGGGAAATGTCGAGCAGGCATTGAACGATTATGAGCTGGCTGCCAAGCATGCGGATGCGGACTATGAGATCTATATCCAGCTCTATGAGAACCTGAGCCGGGCAGGCAGGGCAGAAGATGGAGTCAAATATCTGAATCAGGCACTGGAACTCAAAGGCAAGGGACGCAGCTATCTGGCAAGCCGCGGATACATCTATTTTTTGCAGGGAGATTATGCAAATGCAAAAGATGAGCTGACGCAGGCAGTCGCGATTGAAAAAAAAGAGGGCGAGGATGATAAGGCTGAGCTGTATCTGGCACAGACCTATGATCAGTTGGGCAATTCGCAGGAGGCAGCAAAGTATTATGAGCTCTATGCAAAAGATCACGCCGATGATGCGGTTGTGCTCGAAGAACTTGGAAATATGGCGATGGAGCAGAAAAATTATACACAGGCGCTGACCTATTATCAGAATGGTCTTGCAACGAAATCTCCGGTGAATGAACAGAAGCTCCGTCGGGGAGAGATCGCAGCGCTGGAGCAGCAGTATGATTTTGAACAGGCGAAGGAGAAAATGTCACAGTATGTGCTGGATTATCCGGATGACGAGGAAGCTGCGAGAGAGTATCTGTTTTTAAAGACACGGACTGCCGTGGCGGATCAGATCGAAGAGGAACAGCAGGCGCAGACACAGGGAACGGTAGAAATCGAGAATTCAGAGGAAAATTCAGAAGACAATTCAGAAAACAGTTCCACAGAGGGTGAAACGAATGCATGAAAATAAAGAAATCGAAGAACGGGTGATCCTGGTCGGTGTGCAGGAACAGGACGGTGATGATACAGAGGATTCACTGGCAGAACTGGCGGAGCTTGTGCACACGGCAGGTGCCGTTGTATGCGACACGGTCATCCAGAAGGTGGACAGGCGCCATCCCGGCACTTATGTAGGCACCGGAAAGGTGCAGGAGATCAAAGAACTCGTGATCATGCACGATGCGACCGGCATCGTATGTGATGATGAGCTGACTCCGGCGCAGATGCGCAATCTGGCAGACCTGCTGGACACTAAGGTCATGGATCGCACGCTCATTATACTGGATATATTTGCCGCACGCGCCAGCACCAGCGAGGGAAAGATACAGGTAGAGCTGGCACAGCTGCGCTATGAGATGACGAGACTGACCGGCTACGGACGGTCGATGTCGAGACTGGGCGGAGGCATCGGTACACGCGGTCCGGGTGAGAAAAAGCTGGAGATGGACAGGCGACTGATCACGAACCGCATCTCACAGCTAAAAAAGGAACTGGAAGAAGTCAGACAGCACCGGGAGGTCACGCGCAGCCGCCGCACGAGGCAGAATCAGCCGGTCGCAGCGATCGTAGGGTATACCAATGCGGGAAAATCAACGCTGTTAAATACGCTGACCAATGCGCAGGTACTGGAGATGGACGCACTGTTTGCTACACTGGATCCGACGACGAGACTGCTCACACTCTCCGGAAAGCAGGAGATCCTTTTGACGGATACGGTAGGATTCATCCGGAAACTGCCGCATCATCTGATCGATGCATTCCGTTCCACACTGGAGGAGGCAAAATACGCAGACTATATCATACATGTTGTGGATGCTTCCAATCCGCAGATGGAAAAGCAGATGTATATCGTGTATGAGACGCTGCAGAAGCTGGGTGTGGAAGGAAAACCGATACTGACACTGTTTAATAAACAGGATCTGCGCACGGATACAGAGGCGCTGCATGATTCCAGAGCGGATATGACGGTGCATATCTCGGCACGGACAGGTGAGGGACTGGATCAGGTCAGGTCAGCACTCGAACAGATGCTGCGGGACAATAAGATCTACATGGAGCGGCTGGTGCCGTATACGCAGACTGCGATACTGGCCCGGATCCGGACCGCAGGGGAACTGGTATCCGAGGATTACCGCGCCGATGGTGTCTATATACAGGCATATGTGCCGCGGGAACTGTACACGCTGGCTGCGTTTGGCGAGGATTAATGTACGATTCAGGCGTATCGGGCAGGAACTGCGTTGCGGATTCACAGCCGGTGTGCTACAATAGGCGCAGGTTAAAACATATGTGGAACAGCATCGTTATCATTCTATTTACCATGAGGAGGAGAAGGAATGTCACTAATGATTCAGGGTGGCCGTGTGTTAGACCCGGCGACCAATACAGATCAGATCGCGGATATATATATTGAAGACGGATCGGTCAAAAAAATCGGAACCAGATTAAAAGAGAAGGCAGATGAGACGATCGATGCCACCGGAAAATACGTGATGCCCGGTTTTGTGGATCTGCATGTACATTTGAGGGATCCGGGACAGACACAAAAAGAAACGGTAGAGACAGGAACTGCGGCTGCAGCCAAGGGCGGTTATACCACGATCCTCGCAATGCCGAATACGAAGCCGGTCGTGGATAATTCCGATGTGCTCAGCTATGTGCTGAATAAGGGAAAAAGTGTCACTCCGGTACATGTCTATCAGGCGGGAGCGATAACCGTTGGCATGAATGGAGAGAAACTGGCAGATATGGAGGATATGGCGGCGCATGGCGCCATTGCTTTCAGCGAGGATGGAAAGTCTGTCATGAGAACGGACTTATGCTGGGAAGCAATGAAGGTGCTCGCAAAGTTGGATCTGCCTTTCATGGATCATTGTGAGGAAAAATCGCTGCTTCACGGCGGCGTGATCAATGCGGATGCCAACTGTGAGCGTCTCGGTCTTCCGGGTATTATGAATGCGGTGGAAAATGTGATCGCATCGCGCGATTTCCTGTTGTCTTCTGAGGCAGGAACGCGACTGCATCTGTGTCACTGCTCTACCAAGGAGGTTGTAGAGATGGTGCGTTCTGCAAAGGCACGCGGATTTGACAAGCTGACGGCAGAGGTATGTCCGCATCATTTCACGCTGACCTCGGACGATATACCGGATGCTCCCGTGCCGCGCAGCGAAATTGATGATACACCGACACTGTCTGCGATCCCTTCCAATAAAGAGGGCTATGAGATGGTCAACTATAAGATGAACCCGCCGCTTCGTACCGCAGCGGATCGCGCGGCGCTGATCGAGGGACTGCGTGACGGTTCCATCGATTGTATCGCGACGGATCATGCACCGCACAGTGCACAGGATAAAAACAAAGGTATGCTGGACGCACCGTTTGGAATCGTAGGTCTGGAGACAGCGGCAGCGCTGACCTATTCGGAACTGGTGGAAAAGGGCATTCTGACACCGCTGCAGATGGCTGAGAAGATGAGCTACAATCCGGCAAAGATCTTGCGGTTAGATGGTGGAGCCGGTGAGATCGCAGTCGGAAAGAATGCGGATCTGGTGATCTTTGACCCGAAGGCATCCTATGTGATCGACAAAGAGACGTTTGTCTCAAAGAGTAAAAACACGCCGTTTCACGGAAGAAAGGTCACCGGCCGCGTAGACATGACGATCATCGGCGGTGATATCGTATATCAGTATGAGAGTGAGGAAGAGAAAAAATGATTGACAAATTGATCCGTAAAATACAGAAAACCAATGCACCGATCGTAGTCGGACTCGACCCGATGCTGTCCTATGTGCCGGAGCACATTCAGCAGGCTGCATTTGCGCAGTACGGCGAGACACCGGCCGGCGCAGCAGAGGCGATCTGGCAGTATAACAAAGGAATCGTGGATGCGGTCTGCGATCTGATCCCGGCAGTCAAGCCGCAGATCGCGATGTATGAGCAGTTCGGCATCGAAGGTCTGAAAGCATTCCAGAAGACGGTGGATTACTGTCATGAGAAGGATCTGGTTGTGATCGGTGATGTCAAGCGGGGCGATATCGGATCTACCTCGGCAGCCTATGCGACCGGACATCTGGGAAAGGTGCAGATCGGCAGCAGATCCTATGCGACATTTGATGAGGATTTCGCGACGGTCAATCCGTATCTCGGAACAGACGGGATCAAGCCTTTTGTGGATGTATGTAAGGAAGAGAACAAGGGTATCTTCATTCTCGTCAAGACATCCAATCCGTCCAGCGGAGAGTTTCAGGACCGGCTGATCGACGGACGTGCATTATATGAATATGTCGGTGAAAAAGTAGCTGAGTGGGGCACTGACTGTATGGGAGACTGTGGCTATAGCGCAGTCGGTGCGGTAGTAGGAGCAACCTATCCCGAGCAGGGAAGGATCCTGCGCAAGCTGATGCCGAAGTCTTTTATTCTCGTGCCCGGTTACGGCGCACAGGGTGGACAGGGCAAGGATCTGGTGCACTTCTTTAATGAAGACGGACTCGGTGCGATCGTCAACTCATCACGCGGCATCATTGCGGCTTACAAGCAGGATAAATACAAGGATCAGGGTATCACACCGGAAAATTATGCGGATGCATCCAGACTGGCAGTCGAGGATATGATCGCAGATATTGCCGGAGCATTGCAGAACAGATAAATAGGAGTCCAAAATGACAGATAAAGTATTAGAGGATGCGATCATCATCCGGCAGGAAGAGATCGCGACAGATGTGTATAGTATGTGGCTGCGCACGGAGCAGATCGCAGATCTGGCAAAGCCCGGACAGTTTGTAGCACTGTATTGTGAGGATGGCAGCCGATTGCTGCCGCGTCCGATCAGTATCTGCGAGATCGACCGGAACGATCATGCGATCCGTTTGGTCTACCGCGTGGCGGGCAAGGGAACCGCTGAATTTGCAGGGTATCATACCGGTGCACAGCTTCGAGTGGTAGGACCGCTCGGTAACGGTTATCCGAAGAAGAGCAAGAAGGCACTGCTGCTCGGTGGTGGCATCGGTATTCCGCCGATCTTGCAGCTGGCGAAGGAATTAGACTGCGAGAAGCAGATCGTACTCGGCTACCGGGATGAGCGTTTTTTGGAAGAAGAATTCCGTTCACAGGGAAACGTATACATAGCGACGGAGGACGGTAGCTACGGCACGCAGGGAAATGTGCTCGATGCGATCCGTGAAAACGGGCTGGATGCAGAGATCATCTATGCATGCGGACCGATGCCGATGTTGCGCGCGGTCAAGGCATATGCCGCAGAGCATGGTATGGAATGCTGGATCTCGTTGGAAGAACGTATGGCCTGCGGAATCGGCGCTTGTCTGGGATGCGTCTGCAAGAGTACTAAAAAAGATGCACATACACATGTGAATAACAAACGGATCTGTACAGAAGGTCCGGTATTTCGTGCTGAGGAGGTGGATATCTGATGAATACAAGTGTCAATATAGCAGGTGTTACCTTCAAAAATCCGATCCTGACCGCATCCGGAACATTCGGATCCGGACAGGAGTATGCACAGTTTGTAGATCTGAACAAGCTCGGCGGTGTCGTGACAAAAGGTGTAGCCAATGTTCCGTGGGAGGGCAATCCCACACCGCGTGTGGCTGAGGTATATGGCGGTATGCTCAATGCGATCGGCCTGCAGAATCCGGGTATCGACGTGTTCGTGGAGCGCGACATTCCGTTTCTGGCAAAGTACGATACGCGTATTATCGTCAATGTCTGCGGAAGAAGTGAAGCGGACTATGTAGAAGTCGTCGAGCGGCTTGCGGATCAGCCGGTCGATCTGCTGGAGATCAATATCTCCTGCCCGAATGTCAAGGAGGGCGGTATCGCTTTCGGTCAGGATCCGAAGGCAGCCGCAGCGATCACAAAGGCAGTCAAGGCAGTAGCAAAGCAGCCGGTCGTCATGAAGCTCAGCCCGAATGTGACTGATATCGCATATATGGCGCAGGCAGTAGAGGCAGCGGGCGCGGATGCGGTATCGCTGATCAATACACTGACCGGTATGAAAATCGATGTCAACAAGCGCAAATTCGTACTGGCCAATAAGACCGGCGGTATGTCAGGCCCTGCGATCCATCCGATCGCCGTGCGCATGGTCTATCAGGTCGCACAGGCGGTTCAGATACCGATCATCGGCATGGGCGGTGTCATGAATGCAGAGGATGCCATAGAGCTCATGCTGGCGGGAGCGACAGCCGTATCTGTCGGTACAGCCAATTTCGCGAATCCGAAAGTCACGGAAGAGATCGTGGACGGTATCAGGGAATATATGGCAGCACAGGAAGTGGAAGATATCCGTGATCTAATCGGAGCAGTCCGGTAGGAATGATAGGAAATAGTTGACAGATTTTCTCTTTTTGCTATACTAAACAGATGTAAACTAAAAAACGACAATGGTTGACATTGAAACAGTTGGAATAGTTGGAACAGTTGGAATAGATGGAGAAAGGGAAAAAGAGAAAATGGCAAATGCATTAGAACTGGCAAAAGAGATCATAGACGGCAGACGGATTACGAGAAACGACGATCTATCGTTTTTCCTGACCTGCGATCTGAAGGAATTGTGTGAAGGAGCAGATCAGATCCGTGCATATTATATCGGAGATAAGGTGGACTTGTGCTCGATCATCAACGGACGCAGCGGACGTTGTCCGGAAGACTGCAAATATTGTGCACAGTCTGCACATAACCATACCGATTGCGAGGAATATGATTTTTTGCCGGAAGAGCAGATTGTTGAGATGTGCAAGCTCAATGAGAGTGAGGGTGTAGACCGTTTCTCCATCGTTACGGCAGGGCGTTCATTGACCGGAGAGGAATTTGAGAAGGCGATCCATGCCTACGAGACGATGCACCGTGAGTGCAAGATCGATCTGTGCGCATCTATGGGATTTTTGAATGAAGAACAACTGCACAGACTGCATGAGGCAGGCGTCAGCAGTTATCATCATAACATTGAGACTTCCAGACGCAATTTCCCGAATATCTGTACCACGCATACATATGATCAGAAGATCGAGACATTAAAGAAAGTCAAGGCAGAGGGCATGTGTGCCTGCTCCGGCGGTATTATCGGAATGGGCGAGACCTGGGAGGATCGTCTGGATATGGCGGTCAGTCTGGCAGAACTGGGAATCGATTCGATCCCGATCAATGCACTCATGCCGATCAAGGGAACGCCGCTTCAGGATCTGCCCCGGCTGACAGAGGATGACATCCTGCGGACGATCGCGTTTTTCCGGTATATCAATCCGGAGGCAAACATCCGTCTGGCAGCGGGACGCGCCCTGCTGACCGGAGATGGGGAGATCGCGTTCCAGTCAGGTGCATCTGCGACGATCACAGGAAATATGCTGACAACCGTGGCGTGTGCAACGATCCGCAGCGACAGACAGATGCTGGAATCGCTGCATCGTGATGTGACGCCCGAATATTGGAAAGAGGCTTAACAAAGAGGTGTAACTACACCAAGGGATTTACAACACATGAATGCAAGTACTGCAAAAGTAATAAAAAAGCTAAAAACAGGTATGTTACTGCTTCTGGCAGTTCTGATGACTGTTTTGCCGGTGATGAGTACACAGGCAGCAGGTACAGAGGATGGGAACCGGACATTAAGGAAAGTACGTGTCGGTTATCTGATCTATCAGGGCTATCAGGAAGGGGAAGGAGACGCACCAAAGTCGGGATACGGCTATGAATACCTGCAGCAGATCGCGTATTATGCCGGATGGGAATACGAATACGTGAACGGCAGCTTTAGTGAGCTGCTTGAAATGCTCAAAAAAGGTGAGATCGATATTATGGGAGATCTCTCTTATACCAAGGAGCGTGCGCAGGATATCAACTATGCGAGGGAAGAACAGGGCAGAGAATATTATTATCTGTTTGTGCGTGAGGATCGCACGGATATCAGCGCGGATGATTTTTCGACTCTGCAGGGAGCAAAGGTCGGTATCAATAAGGGTAGTATACAGGTCGATCTGTTCCGGAAATGGTGTCGCCAGAATCATGTCGAATGCGAGATCGAGCTGTATGACAGCAGCGAAGAGCGCTATGCGGATATGGACAGCGGCAAACTCGATGCCATTGTATCGACCACGGTTTCTGAGAAAGAGATCTCTAAATATCGTTGGAACTCCATCGTAAAGATCGGTTATTCGCCCTATTATTTTGCTGTAAGCAAAAAGGATCCGGAACTTTATGATGAGTTGAATACTGCGATCACAAAAGTGATGCAGTCTGACTGGTATTATAATGAACGTGTGTATTTAAAGTACAACGGAAAGACATCTGCGGCATATGCCGGACTGGATGCAGATGATCAGGAGTGGCTGGCAAACAAGGGAACGATCAGAGTCGGCTATACAAATGATACGCTGCCCTATTCGGACTGGAATGAGAGTCAGGGTGAGATGATCGGACTGCTGTCCAGATTTATCGATCATATGAAAGAACGATATCATGCAGAGTTCGAACCCGTAAAGTATGACAGCTATGCGGATCTGTTCGATGCGCTGCAGCAGGGAGCGGTCGATACGATCTTTCCGGTATATGGCAGTTACTGGGTCGCAGAAGAGAATGATATGATGGTGACGGATGCGTTGACATCCAGCTATCTCATGATGCTCTATCAGGATGCCTATGATAAAGAGAAAACATCAGTCATCGCGATCGTGAAGGACAGTCCGATTCAGCAGTTTTGCGTACAAGAGCATTATCCGGACGCAAAAGTGATTATGTGTGACAATATACAGGAATGTGTGGATGCCGTCGATTCCGGCGAAGCGACCTGTATGCTGATGTGTTCGGATACCTATTATGCATATCGGAATGCGCTTGAAAAAGTATCACAGCTCAATATATCGAATACAGGTTATGACGTGCCGATCAGTTTCGCCACGAGACGTAATGATGTGCAGATGTATACCTTTTTAAAAAAAGGTCTGGCCAGCATACAGGATACAGATATCCGTGAGGCACTCATTGCAGAGGAGTACGCGAATCCGGAGATGAGCATCAGTCAGTTCCTGCAAAAGCACGTGGTACTGGTGATTGCTGTGCTGAGTCTGGTACTGGCGCTGATTCTGACCTTATTTGTGCATTATGTGATCGCCAGCCGCAGGCAGTTGCGGCTCATCAGGGACAACAGTGAGCTCAATGAAAAGGCATATATCGATCTCGCCACAGGGCTTCCGAATAAGAATAAGTGCGAAGAAATGTTATCCTCACATTTAGCGATTCAGAAGCCGACGGCATGCTTTATGCTGGATCTGAATGACCTGAAGAAAGTGAATGATACGCTCGGACACGAGATGGGAGATATTATGATCCTGAACTTCGCCAAGTTGTTGCGCAAGGTCGTACCGCTTCAGTATTTTGTAGGGCGTTTTGGCGGAGATGAGTTTATCGTGATCGCAGAAGGTATCTCCGGCAGGGAAGAGGCGGAGGGACTGGTGCATAATATCCGGGAAATGATACTGAAATTTAACGGCGTGCGCGGTGAGTTCCAGATTAATTATGCATGTGGCTATGCTTTTTCGGACGATTATCCGGACGCGAACATCTCAGATCTGCTCAATGAAGCTGATCAGAAGATGTATCGGAATAAGGCAAAAATAAAAAACAAAAAAAAGTAATGATCGACATCTGATATCGATCAGAATGGAACAGAGAAAAACCTCTTTGCATACAATAACAGAAATATGCAGAGAGGTTTTTTATATATGAAAAAGAAAATACTGGCATTCCTACTGATGGCGGCAATGGTGCTGCCGGTACTGACAGGATGCGGAACGCGTGACGACGCAGGTGCAAACGCAGAAACAGGAACGAAAAAGGAGACAAAGGTCGTGCTCAATGAGGTGGCACATTCGCTGTTCTATGCGCCGATGTATGTGGCGATCGAGGAAGGATATTTTAAGGAGCAGGGAATCGATCTGGAACTGGTGACCGGATTTGGTGCGGATAAGACGATGACGGCACTCCTGTCAGGGGAAGCGGATATCGGATTTATGGGCCCTGAGACGACCGTGTATACGAGCAATGAGGGGGCAGAGGATCTGATCGTCAATTTTGCCCAGTTGACACAGCGCGCCGGCAATTTCCTCGTTGCCAGGGAAGCAGACGATGATTTTGACTGGCAGAAACTGAAAGGAAAGGATGTACTCGGCGGCCGCGATGGTGGGATGCCGGAGATGGTATTTGAGTATATCTTGAAGAAAAACGGGATAGATCCCGCGGCTGACCTGAATATAGATAAAAGTATTGATTTCGGTTCGACGGCAGCGGCATTTTCAGGCGGGCAGGGCGATTACAGTGTAGAATTTGAGCCCGGAGCGACTGCACTCGAAAAAGAAGGCGCAGGCTATGTCGTGGCATCACTCGGTGTGGACAGTGGCTATGTGCCGTACACGGCTTTTTCAGCAAAAGACAGCTATATGAAAGAGCATCCGGATGTCATCCGCGGGTTCGCGGCTGCACTGAAAAAGGGTATGGAATATGTGTATGACCACAGTGCAGAGGAGACGGCTGCTGTGATCGAACCACAGTTCCCGGATACAGACAAAGATACGATGGCGAAGATCATCAAACGATATGCAGATCAGGACACCTGGAAGCGGGATCTCATATTTGAAGAGGACGCTTACCTGCTGTTACTCGATATTCTCGATGAGGCAGGACAGCTCAGTGAGCGTCCGGAATACACCAGACTCGTCACGACAGAATATGTAACGGAGCCTGACGCAGCCGATTAAACATTGTCTGTTCAAAAAAGTTGTGCTATACTAGACGCGAATTGATTGAGGAAAGAGGTACTGCAAATGATAAAAGATGTCATGGATCTTCACACGCATTCACTGGCCAGCGGTCATGCATACAGCACGATCTTAGAGATGGCACAGGCAGCCAGTGGCAAGGGGTTAGAACTGCTCGCGGTCACAGAGCACGGACCCGCCATGCGCGGAAGCTGCCAGCAAACGTATTTTGAAAATATTAAGGTGATTCCCAGAGAACGCTATGGTGTACAGACGCTGTTCGGTGTGGAACTGAATATACTGGATCCGGACGGAACGGTAGATATTGAGGAGCGCCTGCTGCCGGCGATGGATGTGTGTGTGGCAAGTCTGCACATTCCCTGTTATGCGCCGCGCAGTCTGAAGGAAAATACAGACGCATATATCAACACAATGAAAAATCCCTATGTGAACATCATCGGACATCCGGACGATCCGCGTTATCCGATCGATCTGAAGGCTGTGGTGGAGGCCGCGAAGGAGCATCATGTGATCTTAGAGATGAATAATTCGTCTCTGGCACCGACGAGTTTCCGCAAAGCGACAAAGGAAGGTTATCTGGAATTCTTAGATATCTGCAAGTCCTTTGACCAGCCGGTGATCATGGACAGTGACGCGCATGTGGATATCGATGTCGGAAACCATTGCTATGTATCACAGATCCTGGAGGAAGCACATTTTCCGGAGCATCTGATCATGAATACCGACATAGAGAAAGTGAAGCCGTATCTGAATTATTATCGGCGCTGATGAAGCGGCTTGAAAATTCAGTTTAGCAATTCAGTGAATAAATCTTGACAAAAAGAGTTTACTTTCACACTTTTATGTAGTAAAATGAAAAAGCGCATGGGATACCATGCAAAGCAAAAAAGGGGTGTGAAGTGATGAGTAAAGACATTCATACAGATGCGGTCAACCATTTATTTGACGCAGTTTTGTGCCTGCAGAATAAGGAAGAGTGCTATACTTTTTTTGAGGATATCTGTACCGTCAATGAATTGCTGGCGTTATCACAGCGGTTTGAGGTGGCTCATATGCTGCGCGAGCAGAAGACGTATCTGGATATCGCAGAGAAGACAGGGGCATCGACAGCTACGATCAGCCGTGTCAACCGTTCACTGAATTACGGAAACGATGGCTATGATCTGGTATTTTCCAGAATAGAGAAAGATGAAAACAAAACGGTTTGAGATCAGTTTTTTTGATCAGTTTTCCTGCAAGATAAATGACTGCCCATATACCTGTTGCAGGGGGTGGCGCATCGGATTCGATGAAGAGACATATCAGCGCTATCTGAATGAGCCCGGTCGAACGGGACGCAGGCTGCGCAGTTCCATAAAGAAGATCAATGGGGAGGTCTATTTTCGGGCCTCCCTAAAACAGTGCATTTTTTACGAAAAGACAGGTACGTGTCAGCTGCAGCGGACGCTGGGTACGGATTATATGCCGCTCGTCTGCAGACAGTACCCCAGGTTCTGGCAGCATTACGGACCATTCGCAGAAGAGGCACTTTTTTTGTCGTGTCCGGAGGCTGCACGCCTGTTCCTGGAACATCTCGATGCGTTGGAATATGTGCCGACTGACCGGGAGATCACCTATGAGCGCTGGGGAACAAATGATGATGAGGTGTATCTGTTCTGGCTGAGAGATCTGCGTGAGGCGATGATACGGGAAGTGTGGGATACGACACGCAGTCTGCCGCAGGTTCTGGCAGGGCTGCTGGCAGTCATGCGGGAGGTACAGCAGGGGCTGATAGACGGAATGGAATTGCCGGATATTACCGGACTTATGCAAAAGCATAATGACGAGCCGGAATTACATATACCGGCACAGGTGACCGACCGGATGCTCACGAACGGATTTTATCATACCAGGCTGCGCAAGGTGTCACCGGTTTTGTATCGGTTGTGCAGACGGTATTTTTCGTGCTTTGATCCGCTGACACCGGATCAGGCGGATGCGCGTATGAGTGAACTGAGAGAGCGGTTGTATGGCAGTCATCCCGAACTGAACCGTATCATGCGCGGATATGTGGTATATGGCCTGCAGATGTCATTTCTGGAGGTGTATGAGGACTACAGCTTTGTGAAAAAGCTGGCTTATGATATTATGCACATGCATATGCTGGGGCTGTTTCTGATGTTATATTACGAACAGAAAAAGAGCCTGACCCGGGACGAATTGGCGCTTCTGATCGCCGTGTACGAGAGACGGGGCAGGCATAATGATGATGTCGCAGCGGGCATGTATGAAAAACTGTATCCCGCATTATGAGCTTATTTGGAATCGGGTTTGGAGTCCTTGTTCCGGTCGAGGTCAATCATTTTTTCAATGATCATCTTCTTGAGGAACGTGTCAAAACTGAGCATGCAGATCAGCGAAAAGATCTGCAGGGATTCGCGATCCTCCTCGGGGGCATCCAGAAAGGTCTCCTTGCTGCGATTGAATTTCTTGGTGATATCCTTGGCGAGATTTTGTACCTCGTCTTTTTCCAGGCTGAATACTTCATTGTAGATATCCGTCAGGTTCATTGCATCCTCGTTCGAGAAATATTTTTCAACCAGCGGATCTAAAATATGGTGCAGATCGTTGATGCAGAGGATGTTTTTAAAATAATAGATAAAAATGAGCAGCAGCATGTGCTCCTTGGAGTATTTCTTCTTGTGTGGAGGCGGTAACAGGCCATCCTTGGTATAGTTGTTGATCATGGTTTTGGTCAGTACCTTATCATCCGGATAGCGCTTGGACGGTGCGAGATTGCTCTCCATAAAGGTCGTCACCTGATCCATATACAGGTCAATGTCCGGAATCGAATCCGGCTTGATGTGGTTGACACGCCCGAGACTGGCGAGGATACTGTTCAATAAGTCTTTATCATCGATCGTCATACTGTGATACTCCTTTTTTTACTCAGCAACTCTATTATATAGTATTAAATACCATATGACAAGATATTTCTTTTACGTTTCAGAATCATCATACATACGAATTGACAGTTAAGCCTTGCACTTTAGGTGTGGAGTCGGTACAATAACATAGGATACACGAGACAATTTATTGGGAGAAATTATGGCTACATATGATACATTAAATAAAGAACAATATGAGGCGGTCACGACGACGGAAGGAGCTCTGCTCATTATCGCCGGAGCGGGCAGCGGCAAGACTAGGGTGCTGACGCACCGCACGGCCTATCTGATCGAGGAAAAGGGTGTCAATCCGTATAATATCATGGCGATCACCTTTACAAACAAGGCGGCTGCAGAGATGAGGGAGCGTATTGACCAGATGGTTGGTTTCGGTTCTGAGAGCATCTGGGTCACGACGTTTCATTCGACCTGTGTGCGTATCCTCAGGCGTTTTGCAGACCGGATCGGTTTCGATACAAGTTTTACGATCTATGATGCGGATGATCAGAAGCAGGTCATGAAAGAGGTGTGCAAGCGGCTGGAGATCGACACCAAGATCTATAAAGAAAAGTCGTTTTTGAACGTGATCTCCTCCGCAAAGGACAATCTGACCGATCCGACGGAGTTCGCACTGAATGCGACCGGAGATTACGGCAGACAGCGGCAGGCGCAGGTATACCGGGAATATCAGGCCGTACTGAAGAAAAATAACGCGATGGATTTTGACGATCTCATCATGAAGACGGTGGAACTGTTCAAGGCGGATATCGAAGTACTGGATTATTATCAGGAACGCTTCCGGTATATCATGGTGGATGAGTATCAGGATACGAACACCGCACAGTTTGAACTGGTGCGGCTGCTCGCAGGGAAATACGGCAATCTGTGCGTGGTGGGCGATGATGACCAGTCCATCTACAAATTCCGCGGGGCGAATATCCGCAATATCTTAAATTTTGAGCAGTATTTTCCGAAGGCGAAGGTCATCAAGTTGGAGCAGAACTACCGCAGCACGCAGAATATCTTAAATGCGGCGAACAGTGTGATCGCACATAATGTCGGCCGGAAGGCCAAGTCGCTGTGGACGGATCAGGCGGCTGGAGAGAAGATCCATTTCAAGCAGTTTGATACCGCTTATGAAGAGGCTGATTATGTGGCACGTGATATCGAAAAACAGGTACGCGCCGGAGGCAGCTACAGCGACAGTGCCGTGTTGTACCGGACGAATGCGCAGTCACGTATGTTTGAAGAGCGTTTTATCAATGAAAATATTCCGTATAAGCTGGTCGGAGGCGTGAATTTCTATGCCAGAAAGGAGATCAAGGATCTGCTGGCGTACTTAAAGACGATCGATAATGCGAAGGATGATCTGGCGGTCAAGCGTATCATCAATATACCGAAGCGCGGGATCGGTGCGACGACGATCAACAAGATCCAGGCATATGCAGATGAGAATGAGATGAGTTTTTACGATGCGGCGAAGATGGCAGATGAGATCGGGACACTGGGGCGCGCTGCCGCCAAGGTACATCCGTTTGTCACGTATATCCAGACGATGCGCAGCAAGGCGGATTTCCTACATGTGTCCGAACTGATCAAAAATATCATAGAAGATACCGGATATGTGCGTGAACTGGAACTGGAGGATACGCCGGAGGCGGATGCACGTATCGAAAATATCGATGAACTCGTATCCAAAGCAGCCGCATATGAGGAGACGGTCGAAGTCCCGACGTTGTCCGGATTCCTCGAGGAAGTGGCACTCGTGGCGGATATCGATGATGTGGTGGAAGGCAGCGATTATGTTGTGCTGATGACATTGCATTCCGCGAAAGGACTGGAATTCCCGAACGTGTATCTGGCCGGACTGGAGGATGGTCTGTTCCCGAGCTACATGACGATCACCAGTGACAATTCAGATGAAGAGTTGGAAGAGGAGCGCCGGCTGTGCTATGTCGGTATCACCCGTGCGAAAAAGCGTCTGACGATCACCAGTGCAAAGATGCGCATGGTGCGCGGTGAGACAATGTTCTCGAAAGTATCCCGGTTTGTCTCAGAGATACCGGTGGAACTGTTGAGCGGTACTGTAGCGACCGGAAAGAGTATTCCAAGACCTGAAAAGGAGGCGCACACGTCACCGTTTGTGAACAGTGCCAAGCAGATCCTGCGGGAAAAACCGGTGATCCGTTCTGCAGCCAAAACATTTGCTACATCATCGACAGATCAGATGTCACTTCCTTATCAGACCGGAGACCGTGTGCATCATATGAAATTCGGCGACGGAACGGTTCTCTCAATCAATGCGGGTGGCAGAGATTACGAGGTAACGGTGGATTTTGACCGGTTTGGGACTAAGAAAATGTTTGCCAGTTTTGCCAAACTGAAAAAAATATAAAAAAATTCTAAAATACAAATTTTCTCTATGCGATTGGGGTAAAATATGTTAGAATAATCAATAAATAGATTGCCTGTCGCATGCAATGTGTACGGCGTGCAGGATTATCGTATATGCCGGGTGCGTGAATGTCAGACCCGGAGCAAAAAAACAGATAAAGGAGCAGATCGTATGAACAGAATGGAAGAATTACAGAACTTACTCTCAGCAAACATCAGCAAAGTATCAGAGCTGATCAATAAAAAAGAGGAAGAAGAGAAAAAGGGACCGAAGGCAAAGACGATTTTTGCGATCATTGGTATTATCGTTGTTGTAGCAGCTGCTGCATACGGACTGTACCGTTTCTTCGCTCCGGATTATTTAGAGGATTTTGAGGATGATCTGGATGACGAGTTCGAAGAAGACTTTTTTGATGATGAAGATGCTTCTGAGGAGCCCGCAGAGAAGAAGGACGAAGAGGCAAAGAATGAGGAAGAGCCTTTCGTAGAGGAATAAGATCAGAGAGTAAGATAAAAGAGTAAGATAACAACGGAGCTTCGCTTTCGGGCGAAGCTCTTTTACGTTCGGTGGCAGGTATATTTAGAAACTGATAACAGACGAGGAGAAAACGAGATGAAAAAGGGACAGATCTATGACGGAGTCGTTATACACGTATCCTTTCCGAATAAATGTCAGGTAGAAGTCGAAGGGGAAGAAAAAAAAGTAATGGTCAAAAATGCGCTACAGGGACAGAAGGTGCGTTTTCGACTGAGCAAAGTCAGAAAAGGAAAATGCGAGGGTAATCTGCTCGAAGTATTGGAGCCGGCGCATAATGAGCTGTGCGGAGATCAGATCCCGTGTGTGCATTTCGGTGCGTGCGGCGGCTGTACCTATCAGCATCTGTCATATGAAGATCAGCTGACACTGAAAGAACAACAGATCAGGGAACTGTTGGAGCCTGTGATCGGTGTGGGTGCGCAGAGCTTTGATCAGATATTTGAGGGGATCATGGCCAGCCCGAGACAGTTCGCCTACCGGAATAAGATGGAATTTTCATTTGGTGATACCTGTAAGGACGGAGATCTGGCGCTGGGCATGCACAAGCGAGGCAGCTTCTACGATATCGTGACGGTATCCGGCTGCCAGATCGTGGATGAGGATTTTCGTAAGATCCTGACAGCAACATTGGAATATTTTTCCGGAAAGCAGATCCCGTATTTCCATAAAAATACACATGAGGGGTATCTGAGACATCTGCTCGTGCGCAAAGCGGCCAGGACAGGAGAGATACTCGTGGATCTCGTGACGACGACCCAGCTGGGAGAGCCGGGTGTCGTATATCGTGAAGAGAGCGGAGAGCCGGATCTGGCAGCAACCGCATTTTATCAGACACAGGCACGCATCCACGGAGATATCATTCATGAGGAACAACTGCTGCAGGGATATGTACAGGCGCTGACTGAATTATCATTAGATGGAAAACTTACCGGAATTTTGCATACGCATAATGATAGCGTGGCGGATGTCGTGAAGGATGAGGGAACGGATATCCTGTACGGACAGAGTTATTTCTATGAGGAACTGCTCGGACTGAGATTCCGGATCAGCCCATTCTCATTTTTCCAGACCAATTCGCTCGGCGCGGAAGTGCTCTACGATGTCGCCAGACAGTATGTCGGTGATCTGCATGGCGGGCACGATGGAGCCATCGTGTATGATCTGTATTCCGGAACCGGTACGATCGCGCAGATCCTTGCGCCGATCGCAAAGAAAGTCATCGGGGTGGAGATTGTCGAAGAAGCGGTGGAGGCAGCCAGAGAAAATGCTGCCTTAAATGAACTGTCCAACTGCGAATTCCTGGCAGGAGACGTGCTGAAAGTATTGGACGATATCGAAGAGAAACCGGATTTTATCGTGCTCGATCCGCCGCGTGACGGCATCCATCCGAAGGCATTGGACAAGATTATTGATTCATATAGGTGTGAAAGCATTTTATATATATCCTGCAAGCCGACAAGTCTTGCCCGTGACATTTTGACTTTCATGAATGCAGGATATAAGGTGAAAAAAATTCAATGTGTGGATATGTTTCCAAACACGGTTCATGTTGAAACGGTTTGCCTTTTATCATTAAAATAAAATTGATCAGCAGAATGTCCAATGAATTTCAATGTTTTCATTGAGAACGACTATCTTGTCTATTAACAAACGAATTATGTTA
>JBNMHW010000021.1:0-31312 GCA_050872965.1 bacterium
GCAGATCTCCTTCTGCCTCCTGCCATACTTCTTTCGCAAGGTTAAATACTGCCCATGCCTTCGGCCAGCCTGCATAGAATGCTACATGTGTGATGATCGCTGCGATCTCCTTTTGTGTCACGCCGTGATCCTTGGCATTCTGCAGATGGAATTTCAGCGAAGAATCCGTGATTCCCTGTGACATGAGTGCTACCACAGTGATAATACTGCGGGTCTTGACGTCGATATCCTGCTGGTTCCAGTTCTCACCAAAGAGGACATCATCATTAAAATGCGCGAACTCCGGAGCAAATGTTCCGAGTGCGTTTCTTCCTGCTGTCTGTACGATCTTAGCCATGTCTGTCTCCTCCTTTTACAGCATATCTACCAGTTCTGCAATCGCACCGCTGTCTGCACGATTGAGCAGCTTACCCTCGATGATCTGTGCGCCCGGTGCGGACGGCTGCAATTCCTTGACTGTATTTCCGAATCCGCTGCCACCAGATGTTGCGAACAATACGATCTTTTTCCCTGAAAAATCATACGCTTCTAGGAATGTATTGATGATCGTAGGTGCCACATACCACCAGATCGGGAAACCGATCAGGATCTCATCATAATTCTCAACCTGTGCATCGGTATCTGCCAGTTCGGGTCTGTATTTCTTATCGGCCATCTCCACACTGCTTCTGGATTTCTTATCCATCCAGTTTAAGTCTTCTCTCGTATAAGGAGTCTCCGGTTTGATCTGATACAGATCTGCTCCTGCTGCCTTTGCTACCAGTTCGGCTGTCTTTTTTGTTGTTCCGCTTGCACTGAAATAAGCGACTAATCTTTTTGCCATGATTGTCATCCTCCTATTATTATGTAAAAATCATGCCGCATCGCATACGGCTTCTATCCATGTTTTATTATACGACGCATGATTTATCATGTCTAATGCCTATACGATATCATATATCATGCCCGATAGGCATATTTATTTTGTTTATGGAATGTTTTGGAATTTTTAGAAATCCTTTAGATTTCAGACACATGCGGTTCACATTTTCCGCATATACTGAACTTGTTCAGATGAGGAGCCGAAAGTTTTACGGAACCCGGAACGGCTCCGACAAAAAACAACAGGGCCAAGTGCATGGCTGCAGCCGCGCACGAAGCCCTTTTATCTATGTTATTCACCAATTGATCCGAAGTCCCTTCGGATAATGATTCTTCACCACGCCACGGCCCGCCTTTCCCCAGCCGAGCGGTAATCCCCGATAAGTTACAAGTGTCCAGCCCTCCAGCGCAGGATCACAGACCAATGTCATGCCACGCAGATACTGCTCCGGCTCATCTGTCTCACAGGTCTGCGTCACCTGCTCCGTGCACAGCGCCAAAGCCAGTGCATGCGACGGCTCAAACCGGTTCTTTTTGTCCGTTCCCAGATGAAGTCCGGGGCGCAACACTTTCATGCCTTTCAGATCCGGCATCTCCTGTGGGATCAGATACAACTGTTCCCCGAACATCTGTCTGCGCCCGGTCAGTTCACAGCGCAGATATTTTTTTGCAAATGATTCGTATGCCGTCCACGCATCTGCGGATGAACCCTTATCCTGGTTCTTTTTTCCCTTTTTAGTTCTGCTGCTGCCTGTTGTCACCGTCATGACCGGCTGTCCCGGTATCCGCGTCCCGGCTTTTTGCAGTCGCGCAACAAAATGTCCCTCTCCGCGCTGTCTGTGCGGATAGATCCGTCCGGTTCCATCCAGTGTACCATCTGAGATACCGAGTGCTGCCGTATCGATCGGCTGCAATGTCAGATCCGGATATGTCTCCAACAGCCACCGGATCATCTCTTCATCCTCCGCCGGAGCGAACGTACATGTCGAATAGACGAACATGCCCCCGGGACTGAGCATATTGACTGCACATGCCAGAATCTCCCGCTGACGATCCACACACATCTGTACATTCTCCGGAGACCACTCACTCAGCGCAGCCTCCTCTTTGTGAAACATGCCTTCCCCGGAACACGGCGCATCCACGATGATCCGGTCAAAAAATGCCGGGAAACGCTGTTCCAGCTCCTGCGGCGAATGATTGAGCACGACTGCATTTTTCACACCCATCCGTTCAATATTCTGTGCTAAAATCTTCGCACGATTTGGCACGATCTCATTGCATACGAGCAGTCCCTCTCCCGCCATGCGCCCGGCGATCTGTGTCGATTTGCCACCGGGGGCTGCACACAGATCCAATACGGTCTCGCCCGGCTGCGGATCAGCGATCTGTGCGACACACATCGCACTCGGCTCCTGGATGTAATACAAGCCCATCTCATGATAGACATGCTTTCCCGGCCGGTCTGCCCCTGAATAATAATATCCTTCATCTGCCCAGCTCACCGGTGTGAGCTGCCATGACAGCAGCTGTTCAAATTGCTCTTTTTCACACTTTAACGGATTGCGCCGCAAGCCATACGCACGCGGTGACTCATAGCTTGCAAAAAATGCATCTGCCTCTGTTCCCAGATCTGCTCTCATACGCTCCACAAACGCCTGTGGCAGCGTCATGTGCTGTTCATTCATATCTTTTTCCCCTAAATCATCTTCTACTGGCTGTTCGAAACCGGTTCTTTACCGGCACTGTCCCGAACAGTTTCAGTATAAATTATTTGGCCGGAAAAAGGAAGTCCCGTCTGTGTACAGATACAGACTTATGCAGGCTCACCAACCAGTGTGGAGATCTCACGATGCTCGATCGCTGTAGAGAATACGATCTGTGTCTGTGTCTTGCCGAATTTCTGTACCTGTGAGACAAATGCCTCCAGATCCCTCGTATTGGAATAAGCTACCTCCAGCAGCATCGCATAGTCACCGGTGATACAGCTGCACTCGATCACATTGTTGCATGCACGTGCCAGGTTCAAAAAAGCATCTTTTTTGCCCGGAAGCACTTCCACGTTGATGAATGCACGAATACGGTTGCCCATTTTTTCTTTATTGACACAGGTATGATATCCGAGAATGTATCCCTCACGCTCCAGCTTGTCGATTCGTGCGGAAGTCGCAGGTGATGACAAAAATACCTGTGATGCGATATCCTTTAAGGATGTTCTCGCATTCTGCTGTAAAATATGTAAGATTTTTCTGTCTACGCTGTCTAATTGCTGTCTCATAATTCCACCTCATCTGTTTTCTGTGAAACGATCGTTCCTCTGTTTCTCTGACCACGAGGTATCAGGCGTAAAAAAGGCGCTTCAACCCCTTGGTTGAAACGCCTTCGTTTCGCTTAATTTTTTTAAGTTATGGTTATAATAACATTAAGATTCTAATTTGTCCAGTCCTTTTTTTTAATATTTTTAACCAGCCTTGTTTCCCACCGCATTTTGGAGTAAACTGTAATAAGGATCACGGACAACCCGTAACCCGGAAAGGACATTTATCATGCTGATCGATTTTCATACACATACGTTTCCCGACAAGATCGCTGCTGCTGCACTCGAACAGCTGGGCACCCGCGCGGGTATCTCGCCACACACCGACGGTACCTATCAGGGGCTGAAGGATGCGATGAACCGTGACGGCGTAGATATCTCCGTCGTGCTCCCTGTCGCTACCAATCCGGCCCAGGTCGAAAAGATCAACCGCCGTGCGCTGCAGACCAATGAATCTGCATCAAAGACAGGTGTCTATTCATTCGGTGCGATGCACCCCGATTACGCGGATTATAAGCAGGAGCTGCGCTGGCTCGCCGACAACGGCTTCAAAGGGATCAAGCTGCATCCGGACTATCAGCTGCATTTTGCCAACGATGATGCGACCATGCACATCATCGACGAAGCAGAGAATCTCGGATTATATACGACACTCCACGCCGGTATCGATATCGGTTATCCTTCACCGGTGCACTGTACACCGGCGATGTCCCGTGACATCATCGACACGCTGCATCCCACACATATGATCCTCGCCCACACGGGAGGCTGGAAACAGTGGGACGACGTCATCGAGCTGCTGGATGACCCTGATGTATTTTTCGATATCTCTTTTTCACTCGGTGTGATCACCGGTGAACAGTTTCTGCGCATCATGCAGCAGCATGGCAGCGATCATCTGCTCTTTGGCACAGATTCCCCCTGGGACAGTGCAGCCCATACGCTGGAAGAACTGAAACGTCTGCCGCTCTCTCGGGAACAGTTCGATGAGATCTGTTATAAAAACGGAGCAAAAATACTTGGAATCACATCCCTGTAAACACAAAACGTGTGCGCCTACCGACGCACACGTTTTTTCATGATTTCATGATTTTATTTACTATGCCAATGCAGCAGTGATGATCGCCATAGAATATACCTCAGATGCGTTGCATCCACGTGACAGATCATTGATCGGCGCATTCAGTCCTAACAGGATCGGGCCGTATGCTTCGAAGTTACCCATACGCTGAGCGATCTTATATCCGATATTACCTGCGTTGATATCCGGGAAGATAAAGGTATTGGCATGTCCTGCGACCTCTGAATCCGGGCACTTGGTACGTGCGACACGCGGTGATACCGCTGCATCGAACTGTAACTCGCCTTCGATCGGCAGATTCGGTGCTTTTGCTTTGGTCTTCTCGGCAGCATTGCGCATCTTGTCCACATCCTCACCGGAACCGGAACCTAATGTAGAGTAGCTAAGGAATGCTACCTTCGGATCGATACCGAAGATCTTCGCACACTCTGCAGTCTCTGTTGCGATCTCAACGAGCTGATCCTCGGTCGGCTTGATGTTGATCGCGCAGTCGCCCATTGCCAACACTTCATTATCACCGGTAGCACTCGGTCTTACTAAAATAAAGCATGAAGATACGATGCTGTTGCCGGGCTTTGTCTTGATGAGCTGTAATGCGGGACGAACCGTATCAGCGGTAGAATAGGTAGCACCGCCGAGCAATGCATCAGCCTCTCCCATCTTTACCAGCATGGTTCCGAAATAGTTCGCCTGTGCCAGTGTCTTGCGTGCCTGCTCTGGTGTCACACCCTTGCTCTTACGCAGTTCGCAGAACAGATCTACCATCTCGTCCATGCGCGCATAATTCGCGGGATCTATGATATTCGCACCACGGATATTGAATCCGCTGTTCTCTGCTGCCGCTGAGATCTCTGCCTCATTACCAACGAGGATCGGGCTTAAAAAGTTGCTCGCCAGCAAACGTGATGCAGCCTCCAGAATACGGGGATCACTGCCCTCTGTAAATACGATTTTCTTCGGATTCTTCTTCAGAATCTCAATTAACTGTCCAAAACCAAACATTTTCTTTTTCTCCTTTAGCTATCATGTTTTATAATTCTAACTGCTTACTATTGTAAGCCTTTCCCGTATAAAAAACAATATCCGCCCGACCATGTATTTTGAAAAAAGCAATCCAACATGTTAGTTCTCGGTAATGGATGCATGTTCTTCCAGAAAATCAATCGTATACTCATTTAAAAAGTATTCTTTCAGACTATCCTCATCATAATCTGCCAGCAGATCCGACACAGAATCGTACTCGTTTTCCTGCGCGTAGTCCTCCATTCTCTGTTGGATCTGGTCATCTGACAGGGTCAGATTTTCCTTCTTCTGGATCTCTGAGAGCACCATCGTCTCATTGACCGCATCGATACACTCCTGCTCGCGTGATTGTTCGTCCGCATCCAGCATCTCGTACACATCATCCAGCGAGCAGTTAAACATATCTGCGTAGCTCTGATAATTTTCCTCAAGCTCCTGCTTTTTCTGCTTGTAAAGTGCTTTGGGATAGCCGCTGATCTCACAGGCATCCACTGCTGCCTGCACCAGATCATCACGCATCGTCTCTTCCGCATCCTGCTCATTCGTCTGCTGCAGATCATCCGTGATCGACTGCCGCCATTCTTCAACCGTCGAATAACCAAACTTTTCTTTTACAAACTCGTCAGTCAGCTCCGGATATATAACATCCGAGATCGTATTCACAATGATATGGTAGCTGATCTGTTTTCCGGACAACATGGCATCCTCGAAATCATCATCATAAGTCACTTCCAGATCCAGTTCGTCTGCCGCCACTGCCCCGATCAATGCCTCGTCTACCTGTGTGCCGAACTCGCCTTCTCCTACCGTCAGGTCATATCCATCCTCCGAGAAATCATAGACGACTTCGTCACCGTTCTTTGCCAGCAGAGAAATATTTACCAACTGCCCATTTTCTACCGGACCGTCAACCTCTTTGTACTCTGCATACTCATTCATCTGCTCCTTCTCGGCTTCCGCCTCACTCTCCGGGGTGACTGCTTCCACCGTTTTCACAACCTGCAGACCTTCATAATCTCCCAAAGTCACATATTTACTGTAATCGCCACTGTCACTGCCGCATCCGGTCAGAAGCAGCATCGCTCCCAACAACGGCAGTAACCGGTAATTGATCTTCATATATCTCTTATCCTCCAAAAACTGTTATTTTATCGTTACTCCTATCGCCGCTCCCGGATCTGCGGCAAATACCACATAACCGTCCTCCGGTAACGTCACCGTGCGTTTTGTATCAAGATAGCTGTCATATTGGCAGGAGCCATTTGCATCATAGACCGCCACCATCGCATTTTTGTGCGCAGGCAGCTTGATCCGCAGCTTTTTATCGGCTGTCTTTTTTCCGATCCGATACCACTTGGCATAGCCGGTTTTGCTGCTGATCTGCACCTGATAAGACTTCTTCGCCGGCAGACCTTTCACTCCATCCTCACTGATCGCCGTACCACCCGAATAGCTCATATACTCCACACCCTTTGCATTCTTCTCAAACACAAAGTCTGTCGCATCCCGCGATCCCGCCATCGGTATATCGGTAAATTGTTCTGCGGTGTCCGCATCCGTGATCCGGTTGTAATACAGATAGCCGTCACAGCTTTTTGACAGGTCAATATCCAGCATCACGGCATCCTGCACATACCTGACGGACGAAGCCTTTTCCGTCAACAGAAAATAATTCTTTCCGTCACGCTGCTGCCATGCCTTTTTCACGGATTTTTTCAGGTTCAGCCCGGATACCTTCTGTCCGGCATACGCATAGGAATACATCGTACTGATACCGGGTAGTTTTCCGTAAGTGCCCGCCATCAGATAGGTGTTTCCTTCCTGTTCCAGAAATCTGAGCATCTGCGTACCGCCCGGATAGACGAACTGACCGTCCCCGCTGTATATAAACTTCATCTTTGTATTCGGCTGGTTCAGATTGACCACCTGCATACTCTTCGACTGCATCTTGATCTGATACGTGCCTGCCATCGATACATAATAACCGTTATAACGCTTCCACTCTGCCGGTACGTTTTGCTTATTGACCGGATAGGAAACCGGAACACCCGCAAGCTGCTGTTGATCCAGCACATTTTGTTCTTTTAAGACTTCCGCCGCCAGATACTGTCCAAAAATACCGTTGTATGTGCTCGTTCCACCGGACGAGAGCACAGCGACCGCCAGATCCTGCCCGGGAAATACGAGCAGCATACCATGATAGTAAACCGAATCTCCGCCTTTTTCTACTGCCTGTATGCCGCAATCCGAAAACGGATACAGCGCGACAGAATCCCAGCCGAGACCATAATCAACGGTGCCGGTTGCCTCTTCGCACCACTGTCCTTTTCTGCCCTCCTGCACGAAAGTCTCCTGTACAGATGTCCGGGATAATAACCTGCCCGAATGATCGGTAAAGCTCATTCCAAAGCGGCACAGATCCTCCGCCGTAGAATACAGTCCTCCCGCACCGATCGCATTCAGATATTCCGTAGGCAGCTTATCTCCTCCCTTTTCCGTATAAATGCCTGCCGCCGGTCTGTCTTCACTCATCTGTACCGTCGTACAGGTGTGTGTCAGATCAAGCGGTGTAAAAATATGTTTCTGCAGATAGTCACTGAAGCTCTCACCTGTGACATGCTCCACGACCAGCTCCGCCAGTTCAAATCCATCATTACAGTACACGCTGTACGCGCCAGGATCGGCCTTTAACGTCTCGCCGGCCAGCTTTTCCAGAAAATGATCGTGATACGCCGTATCCGCATCATCAAACAGCAGTGCATTGTTCAGGCCACCGCCCATCAGTCCCGAAGAGTGATTGAGCAGCATGCGGACCGTGATATCCTTATAACGTTCGTCCTTCATCGTAAATTCCGGGATATAATCCACGACCGGTCTGTCCAGATCCAGTTTTCCGGCCTCACACAACTGCTGCAGTGCTGTGGTTACGAACATTTTACTGATGGAAGCGATCGCATATACGGAATCCGTCGTGACACTCGTCTTTTTTTCAGCATCATCTGTGCCGTACGCATCACTGAGCAGCAGTTCTCCTTTTTGCATAATGGCATACTGTATGCTCGTCTCGCCATAGAGCGTGGTCATTGCCCTGGCTTTCTTTTTGGCCCGTTCTGCCAGTGTCTGAGTGGTCTGCCCGGCCGTATCCTTCAATTCGCGGACCAGACTTCGCTCAAATGCCTGCGCCTCGTCCTCTGTTACATCTGTAAACGGCACACCGATCTGCGGCAATTCCATCGACTGGTATGCACCGGCTGTCTGTGTGTCCGTGCTGACAACCGCCGCAGATACGCTCATTGATTCTGTTGTCAGAGCCCCTATGAGAAGCAACGACACCAGTATACTTTTCAAATGTGTTTTTTTCACGTTTTTTCCTCCCAAATCTAAAATCCAAAAGCAATAAAGAGGAGATTGCACATGCCGATCTCCTCTATCATTATATACCAATGTTTAATTATTTTTCCAGTCAGGATGACACAGAATATCCTCAAACTGCTCCTGCGGAATCGGTCGGTTGAACAGAAAGCCCTGCGCCATATAACATTTGCTCTCCTTGAGCAGTTGTACATGCTCCATGCTCTCCACACCTTCGGCAATACATTCCATGCCCAGATCATTCGCCATGCTGATGACATGCTTCATCATCGCACGCTGGCGTTCATCCGACTCCATATTTTTATCCCCGAGAAAACTCTTGTCGATCTTGAGCACCTTAAACGGCACATCACGGATCAGGCTCAGCGAAGAGTATCCCATACCAAAATCATCGACCGATGATTCGATCCCATATCCTCGCAGCCCATAGACGATCTGCTTTAATGCTGCAAAATCCGCATCGATCGTCGTCTCGGTCAGCTCTACCTCGATATACTGATGCGGCACCTCATATTTATCGATTACCTGCACAATGTCGTGGACAAGATTCTCATTCGATAAATGTCTGCGTGAAAAATTGACCGATACTTTTACCGGCTGTACACCATGCCGGATCCAGCTCTGAATACTTTTGCAGACATGCTCCAGCACATAAAAATCCAGTTCACAGATACGGGTCGTCTCCTCTAAGATCGGGATAAACGAATCCGGCGGCACGATCTCTCCGTTCACGATCCACCGCGACAATGCCTCCGCACCGATCAGATCATAATCTTTGAGAGACACCTTCGGCTGAAAATATACATGGATATCTTCGTTGACCAGTGCTTTTTCAAACTCTGCCTCATAAAATTTTTTGCGCTCACTCGCATCCGCAGTCATCGGATCATAATAGGAGAACTGTAGCTGCACCGAACTTTTCGCCACATTCAATGCACTGCTGACAGCCTGTATAATATGATGATAGCTGTCTACACCGTCGGTCAGCCGATAGATACCTGCCTCAGCAGCGACGCACACGCGGTCGTTCTCATTCTTTCCGTAATGGATCTCACTGGCGCGCAGCTTGTCGAGAATCTGTTCTTCATTCTCTCTGTGAATCAATAGTGCGAACTGATCTCCGCTGATCCTCGATACGACCTCATCCTCCTCAAGTCCCATTTTGAGCCAGTCCATATACCTCACCAGCACGGTATCACAGTTGCTGCTGCCGATCTCCAGATTCATATTTGTAAAACCTGACAGATTGACCGCCATTGCTGTATAGTTCCCAATCGTATGATTTTTTATATACTGTTCACAACGCTTGGAGAAAAAAGCCATATTGGTGTGTCTGGTCTGTGGATCATGATACCTGTAATAGTCCACATCCTCCGCGAGTTTCTGCCGCTCATTTGCCTGATAGAGCATCAGTACAAACAGCTCTATCCGTCTTTTTTCCTCCTCGTTCCAGACAGGCTGTCCCTTGACCGGACACAACTCATATTCCGCTGAAATACCGCGATCCTCCTGAAACGAATACCGCTTCATTCCATCCTCATCTGCCTGCTCGGATTTCAGATAAGGTATAGTCTCAATCGGTCCTCCGATCCAGCTCTCCAGTTGTTTTAACCGCAACCCGCCTATACGAAGCGAATCACTCAGCCGATCCACGGCCTGCATATTTTTCTCATCTGTAACAGATTTTGCCTGCGTGAGCAACCTCGCGCCCTCCAGCAACTGCTCCTCATATATCTGTGACTGCATATATCCCCCTGCCTAACGTAACATTTATATTTGATCTGTTAATCCTCAGTCTCCATCTGAGGAATTGACACCAGAAAACGTGACCCCTCCCCGAATGTGCTGCTGATGCTCACACTGCCGTATACGGCATTTACCAACTGACTGGTCATGCCCAGACCAAACGCCAGCACATCCTCATTGATCGTCTGACTGTCATGCACCTTGTCAAACATCTCCTGGATCGATGCGACCTGATCCGGCCGCATACCGATACCGGTATCGGAGATCTCAAAATTCAGGATCAATCCATAGGTTGTGCGCTTTTTTGATATATGTAAACGGATCGTTCCCTGCTCGGTATACTGCACAGAATTGTTCAAAAGATTCATCAGAATCTGACGAATACGTGTCACATCACCAAACAGATCCGTCGGGACATTTTCATCCACATCCAAAATAAACTCAACCGGCCGGTTCAACAGCTTGCCGGTATAGGTCAGTTCCAGTCCTTCACACAGCTTGCGCAGATCATATTGCGTTTCGACGATATCAGAATCCGCACGCGTCATCTCCGAAAATGTCATCGCATCCGCTAACGCATTGATTACCTTCTGATTCTGTTTTTCAAGGATCCGCAGCTTTTCGGCAACGCTTTCCGGCAGTTCCATGCGGTTGATACTGTTTGCCAGAAACAGCATCTCCTGCAGCGGCTTATACAGATTCAGGTTGATGGAGGACAAAAACTCTGTTTTCACCTTGGACATGTTCTCCAGTTCGCGGCTCTTCTTCAGCAGTTCATAGCGATTGGCCGCCATCGCAGCCAGCATCTGTGCCATCGCTCCCATGTATTCAGCCGCATCCTCCACTTCCTGCCGGCTGCATACCGGCAGCTCACGAAGTGCTTCCATATAAGTATCCGGGTCTATCCCCAGCTCTTTTGCGCTCGCGCGGACACGTTCCTCATCCGGTTCTCCCACAACTACCTGTCCACCGACAAATGCTCCCATAAAACGCCCATCCACAACGATCGGCGCAGCGATATCACAGACACCTGCATGACAGATATATACCTCCGGCTTGCCGCTTCGCATCGCACGCTTCGCACCCGCCCGATCTGACTCATAACAGCGTTTTTCCCCGGCGGCAGTCGCGCGTGTCAGTTCAAAACAAAAACGTGCGCGTGTAGCAGCCCGCGAGATCGGTATTCCGTTTTCATCTACGATGGCAGCCGGCAGCCCGGTCACCTTGGTAAATCCACGCTGCATGATCTGCATACTTTCTGCATCCAGCAGATCCGATAAGCGCATATTGGACATGAAAAAATCCCCCTTTTTCGTGCTTGATAAAATAAAAACGAACTACATTATAGCACAAAAAGAGAGATTTTTACACATTCTTGGTATTGTTAATTATTTTTCGGTAAAAGTATACAATTCTTATGTATTTTTATTCAACCTTCGCGCAGATCGCTTGGTAAACATTACGAAAATCCTGTTTCGATTTTTGGCACAACTGCACGACGCTCTCGTACTCGGGATAGACCTTTTTGATATCACCGTAACTGCATATCTTCACCTGTGCCGTACCGTATTCTGTCTCGACGGTACACATCTGCCGCTTCATCACTGAGCGTTCCATCAGGCAGTGTCTGATTCCGATCGTCGTCGTTTCCCGAAAGATCACCTGTACCAGTTTCTCCGTGTCCTTCGGATCACAGATCACATGCAGCTCATAAGCCGGACGGTTCTTCTTCATATAGACCGGCACAAAGCTCACATCCCGCGCACCGGCTTTCATCAGACAATCCATGCAATACCCCATCTGTTCTCCGGTCACATCATCGATATTTGCCTCCAGCTTCATGATCCGATCCATCCGGGGCTGTGATCCGCCATGCGGTCTGATCCACATCGCCCGCAGAATACCGGCGGTATCGTAATCACGCTTTCCGGCACCGATACCGATACCTTCTATTATATAATTATCCATACCGTTATCTACACCGGCAGATACATCATTGGCTGCGGTGTCATTCTTCGCCTGTTCTTTCTGCATCTGCATAATTGCGGCAGCGATCGCCGCACCGGTCGGTGTCACCAGTTCTCCGGCTACATGTGTCGGATGGATCACCAGTCCGTGAGCAGCTACAATATTCGTCACTGCCGGAACCGGTATCGGCAGCACACCATGCTGACAGCGCACCGTTCCGCAGCCTTCTGACAACGGCGAACAGATGATACGCGCCGGAGCCAGATCATCCAGACAAACCGCTGCTGCTACGATATCTATGATCGAATCAATGGCTCCTACCTCGTGAAAATGGACATCTTCACGCGCTACACCGTGTGCCTCTGCCTCCGCATCCGCTAAAATATCAAAAATACGCAGCGCCAGTGCCCGCGCACCATCCGTCAACTCGGCACCTTCTATGATCTGCGTGATCTCACGCAGACCGCGATGCTCATGGTGATGATGTGCATGTTCGGATGACTCGTGGTCATGTTCATGCTCATGTGCATGGTCGTGATGATACGCATGCATATGTCCATGCAGGTACTCCATGTCATGATCGTGGTTTTCATGCGCTGCATCCAGCTCGACCGCAAAATCACAGGCATCCAGCCCCGATTTTTTCACTCTGGATATATGGATCTGTGCGCCATCCAGTTTCAATGAATCCAGTGCTTTTTTTAATTTTTTCTCATCTGCCCCCAGATCCAGTAATGCCGCCACTGTCATATCTCCGCTGATACCGGATGCACATTCCAGATATAAGATTCGCTCATTTGTCATTGTTTTTTACTCCCAATCGATTGATCTGCGTTGCCAGATATGCCGCGCCATAACCGTTATCTATATTCACGACTCCGATTCCGTTTGCACACGAATTGATCATCGTAAGCAATGCCGCCAGTCCGTGAAAGCTCGCACCGTATCCGATAGAAGTCGGGACAGCGATCACTGGCCTGTCCACCAGTCCTCCCAGCACACTTGCCAGCGCACCTTCCATTCCGGCGACTGCGATCACACAGTTTGCATGACAGATCGGCTCCATATTGGCAAACAGACGATGGATACCGGCAACCCCTACATCATAGATGCGTTCTACATGTGAGCCAAAATATTCACAGGTCTGTGCCGCTTCCTCCGCGACAGGCACATCTGCGGTTCCTGCTGTACACACAGCGATCGAACCGATGCGCTGCGCTGCCTCACCTGCGTCCGGTTCGATCTTTAAGATCCGCGAGATAGGATCGTATTGCAGCCCCGGCAGTTCCTTTCGCAGATGCTCATACCGCGCCTCGCTCGCTCGCGTTCCGAACACCTGCCCATCTGCCTCATACAGCCTTTTGTATATAGCCAGCAGATGCTCGTCTGCCTTTCCGGAACAAAAGACAACCTCCGGGAAGCCGGAACGCACTTTTCTGTGCATATCCAGCTTTGCGAAGTCACCCATCTGTTCAAACGGCTGCTGTTTGAAATGCATCTCTGCCTCATCGATCGTGAGGTTTCCCGCACATAATTGTTCCAATATCTCTCTGGTTTCCATATGATTGTCCTATTGCTCTATTACTCGATGCCGGTTACTTTATAATCCTGCTCCTCGACGGCTGTCTTTAATACCTCGTCTGCGACATCAGACTGTAACGTCACGATTGCGGTTCCTGCCTCATGGCTGACCACTGCCTCATTGACACCTTCCAGTGCCTCTAAAGTCTTCTTGACTCTTGCCTCACAGTGTCCACACATCATTCCTTCAATATGCATTGTCTTTGTCATTGTCTGATTCTCCTTTTCGTTATGATTTTCTTTGTGATCTTCTTTATGATCAACTGCTTTGATCTTTTTATCCCTTTTTGTGCTGTGTACATCAAACAGATTCAGCCGCAGCGCATTCGTCACCACGCAGAAGCTCGACAGGCTCATCGCCGCCGCGCCGAACATCGGGTTGAGTTTCCAGCCGAATATAGGATACCACACTCCGGCGGCGAGCGGAATACCTATTACGTTATAAATAAATGCCCAGAACAGATTTTCATGAATGTTCTTCAGGGTCTGTCTGCTCAGACGCACCGTAGCAGCCACATCCATCAGACTGCTCTTCATCAGCACGACATCCGCTGCATCGATCGCCACATCCGTTCCGGCACCGATCGCGATACCGATATCTGCACGCGTAAGCGCCGGTGCATCGTTGATACCGTCTCCGACCATCGCTACCTTGCCATCGGCAGCCAGTCGTCTGACCACTTCCTCTTTGCCCTCCGGCAATACATCCGAGATGACCTCATCGACGCCTGCCTGTGCACCGATCGCTGCTGCCGTGCGAGCGTTGTCCCCGGTCAGCATCACGACACGGATACCCATATTCTTCAACTGCATAATTGCTTCGCGTGAATCCTCTTTCATGACATCTGCCACTGCGATCATGCCGAGCAGTTGATCGCCCTCCGCGAAAAAGAGCGGCGTCTTACCCTCGGCTGCACACCGGTCTGCCTGCTCGCACAATTCCTGCGGCAGTTCATACTGCTCACCCATAAAGCTCCTGCTGCCGCCGCAGACCGGCTGACCGTCCATCACCGCACGCAGACCGCCTCCGACAACGGCACTGAATTGCTCTACCGGAGCCAGTTTGATCTGCTGTGCACCTGCGGCATCCAAGATCGCACGCGCGAGCGGATGCTCACTGCTTTGCTCCATAGACGCAGCCTTTTGCAAGAGCTGTTTTTCATCCAGTCCCGGCATCGGCACCAGATCCGTGACACGCGGCTCCCCGCGTGTGATCGTTCCGGTCTTGTCCAGTGCGATCGTGCGGACCTTTCCGGTCTCCTCCAATGATACCGCTGTCTTGAACAATACACCCGCCTTTGCTCCCATGCCGCTGCCGACCATGATCGCTACGGGCGTTGCCAGTCCGAGTGCACAGGGACAACTGATCACGAGCACACTGATACCTCTCGCCAGCGCAAATCCAAAGCTTTCTCCGGCCAACAGCCATATCACGATCGTGACCAGTGCGATACCGATCACCGTCGGTACAAATATACCGGACACCTGATCCGCTACTTTGGCCACCGGAGCTTTGGTCGCACTCGCCTCGCTGACCATCCGTATGATATTGGCAAGCGTTGTATCCTCCCCGACATGCGTTGCTTCGCAGGTCAGGAAACCGGCACGGTTGATCGTAGCCGCGGATACACTGTCTCCCTCTGTCTTATCCACCGGGATACTCTCTCCAGTCAGCGCAGATTCATCTACCGCACTCGTTCCGCTCGTTACCACGCCATCCACCGGGATACTCTCTCCGGGACGCACCACAAAGATATCCCCCGGCCGCACATCCTCGACTGGCACGGTCTGTTCCACACCATCCACGAGCAGTACTGCCGTCGTCGGTGCCAGATTCATCAGGCTCTTTAACGCATCCGTCGTGCGGCCCTTGGCGCGTGCTTCCAGCATCTTGCCTACCGTGATCAGTGTCAGGATCATCGCTGCCGACTCAAAATAGAACTCATGATGGTATGCCATCATCTGCGCATGATCTCCGTCAAGTGCCGCCTGGCTCATTCCGTACAGCGCATAGACACTGTATCCGAATGATGCTGTCGCACCAAGGGCTACGAGTGTATCCATATTCGGTGAGCAATGCATCAGACTGCCAAATCCATTCACGAAAAACTTCTGATTGATCACCATGATGATACCGGTAAACAACAGCTGTGTGATGCCCTGTGCCACCATGTTATTTGCTAAAAAGCTTCCTACCGGCCAGTTCCACATCATGTGACCCATAGACAGATACATGAGTGGGATCAAAAATGCGAGCGATGCGATCAGACGCCGCTTCATCTTCGGTGTCTCGTGATCTGCCAGTGCATCTGCCTGATCCGCCGGTGACTGTCGCTGCGCATCCCCTTTTTTCGATGCGCCGTATCCGGCATGCTCTACTGCTGCAATAATGGCGGCACTGTCAGCGGTTCCCTCTACGACCATCGAATTGGTCAGCAGGTTTACCGATGCGCTTGTCACGCCGTCTACAGCGTTTACTGCCTTCTCTACACGCGTGCTGCAGGCTGCGCAGCTCATTCCTGTTACATTGTACTGTTCCATTATTTATCACTCTCCTTTGTGTCCGTATCGCATGAGTCTATCGCATAAGTTTCTGCAGGGTATTCACCAGTTCATCTATGACTTCGTCATTGCCGTTTCTGATGTCGTCTGCTACGCAGCTACGGATATGATTTGCCAGCAATACCTTATTGAAGCTGTTGAGCGCGGCTGTCACTGCCGCCACCTGTGTCAATATATCCACGCAATACGCATCATTCTCCACCATGCCTCGTATCCCGCGCACCTGTCCTTCGATCCGGCTGAGCCGGTTCATCAGATCCTTATACTCTTTTTCATCCCGATTCTTTTTTCGTTCACAGCATGTGCAGTCGCACTTGCATGTATTCATATTCTCTTCCAATCTAAGCAACTCCTTTTCTATTTGCAGGCTATATATTCCGGTGGTTGCGAAACTATTTATCATGATCTAAAGGCATGCGGGCACGTATTTTACGAACATGCAGCTCCCGCAAGCAGTCTGACTTTTGCTTTATTGCACGAACCATTCCGATGAGCCTTAGTAAACCTAACTCGTGTTCAGCAAAGGCTTCCACGAGTTATAAGTCTCATCTCCATCGTGCAAAGGCAGCAAAATCAGACAATGCCTTGCTCGCGCTGCTCATGTTTGGTGAACTGCGTCTGTGCCCGCATGCCCAAATCTACACAGTGAATACGTTTCGCAAACAATATGTAGCGCAGGGCTGGCGGATGCGGATGCAGGAGATCTCGTCAGTTGCGACGTTTGTCCGGCGAAGTGCGAGCGGATCGGTAACGTATCTCACGTCATAGCTGGAAGCTGCAGGCTATGTGTGCGAGGGAACCGAAGGACACATCGAGCCCAAGCTGAAGAGACAGTGAGACACCGCTGGGCAACCGGAGCAATCTGATCGGGATTCTCCTGCATTCACAGCCAGACAGCCCGATGATAAATAGTTTCACTACCACCGGTTCTGTATACCCCCCAGTAGTATCTTTCCGGCATTTATGGTATACCCATGAGGGGTATCTTGTCAAGTGCTGATTATAAAGAAAAAGAACAGCCTGCACGCTGTTCTTTTTCAAAATTGGTTTAAGTATTAAGTTTTTATCTGATAATTGACAGCTAATCTTTCATCGCATGTCAACTATGAATGGTATGCATTCACATTTTGTCCACTATATATGCCACAGCAAATCCACTTCGGATATTTTTGCTCCCACTCAGATATGCAGGTCTCCTGCTATCAGATAGAACAGCATCAGACAGAAGCCGACACCGAACAGCAGCAGTCCAAACGAGATACTTCTCGTAATAATCAGATTGTTCTGTGTGATCTGGTCACTGCGTATCGCCAGTTCGTGCACATAATCCTTGCCGATCGGATCATGCCTTCTCCATGTACGATTAGCCAGATCACGCCACAGATTCATACATCTGCCGAGCAGTCTGGTCAGCGCATTCCCTTCCGTATACTCACGAGGCAGCGGTGTATCACGGTAGATCGTCCGCCGCAGCAGCACTACGAGCATGTCAACCAGACTGTCACAAATCCGGCAGATGACCCCGCATACGCACGGCAGAAAATGCAGCAACACCGGCCGGTAGATCAGATTCTCCAGATCCAGCCAGCCGGGCCAGCGGTCCACCAGCACGCGTCCGTTCTCCTCCGTCCGCTTCATCAACAGCCGCCGGATCACGAGTACATACACGATCACTCCGATCACGATTGAATATCCTGCTCCCTTCAGATTCTCCGGTGAAAAATAATGTACCGGCAGGGATTCTTCTACATTTTCTGCAAATGCATAAAATTCATCACCCAGAGCAGCCACACGATCCATCAGGCGATGCGGCATACATCCCCACAGTGCCAGCACTGCCGCCGGAATACCGATCGCGCATGCACTGAGCGGTGACAGATAACGGCGGGTCTTATCATACTGCTGTTGTCGTCTCTCATCTGTATTTTTCTCGATAAAGATCGTCACAAACAGTTTGGTCATATATGCCACGGTCAGTCCTCCGCTGATGATAAATACGACCTCCAGCGCTTTCAGCCAGCCAACTGCTCCATATTCTAAGATACTCTCGTGAATGAGCGTCTTGCTGACATAACCGCTAAATCCCGGTATGCCTCCGATGGCGAGTGCACCGATTGCAAAACATACCGCTAAATACGGCTTTTTCCGTCCAAATCCACGGATCGTGTTCAGATCCAGCTCGTGTGTATTCATATAGATCACGCCGGCTGATAAGAACAATACCAGCTTGATCAGCGAATGGTTGATCATATGCAGCATGGATCCATGCGCCGCCAGTGCATGTTCCCCGAACAACAATCCGCACATACCGATACCTGTCATGATAAATCCGATCTGTGAGACGGATGAGCATGCCAGCGTCCGCTTCAGATCCAGCGCAAACACTGCCAGCACTGCACCGACAAACATCGTGCATGCTCCCAGAACGAGTATCAGACCGCCCCATCCCAGATCACCGGCAAAGAGACGTACCGTGAGAACGATCACTCCGAATATTCCGGTCTTGGTCAGTACTCCGGATAACAGCGCCGATGCCGGCGCCGGTGCGACCGGATGTGCCTTGGGCAGCCAGATATGCAATGGGAAGACACCTGCCTTTGCTCCGAAGCCGGTCAGTATACATACGCCTGCCACATAGAGCCTCGGTGTCGGTGGCTGCTCTGCCATCAACGCACCAAGCGCCTCAAAGTCAAGTGTCCCGAACATATGATACAGCAAAAAGATTCCCATCAGCATGACCAGACCACCGATCACAGCCACCGCCAGATAAGTGTCCGCTGCGCGCAGCGCTGCTGCTCTTTCCGTCTGCGCCACCCATGTATAGGATGTAAATGACATGAGCTCGAAGAAGATAAACGCTGTGAAAAAATCCGCCGAGAGGAATACGCCAACCGTGGCTGCCAGCGTCACGATCGTGAACAGATAATATCTCACCCGGTGCTTTTCATGTTTCATATATTCGCACGACAGGGCCAACGCTGCCAGCCATGCAAAGATGGCCACAGCCACGAACACTGCACGAAAACCGTCCATTTCAAAACTCAGCCCGTATCCGCACAGATCCGGAAGATATAATCGCATAGGAAATCGCATAAAAGTTCTCCTTTCTACCATTCTGCAACCGCTGCCAGCCACTCCACCAGCGGTGCACCATGCAATCCGAACACAAACATGACTGCCACAAAGATCCCGAGCGGAACGAGCATCCTCCAGCCGGGATCACGATATCCACTTACCGCAGCAAAGTCAAAGTCCCTGCCCGGACAAAATGCACGAAACGAGATGCTCATCATATAGATCGCCGTGAGCAGCGCTGACACCAGCAGCGCAAACACTCCGACGAGTGCCAGCGGATGCTCACTCGCCACAGCCGCCTTTGCCAGATTCCACTTGCTGATAAATCCCGGCAGTCCGGGCACACCCATCAGTGCAAGACCTGAGATCGTAAAGATCGTAAACGTGACCGGCATCGCATGACCCAGACCATTGATCTCATGCACATAATTTTTGTTTGTCTGGTGCATGACAGCACCCACGCAGAAAAAGGAACAGATCTTCATAAACGCATGAAAGACCATATGACACAGCGCACCTGTCAGTCCAAGCGGAGTCATCAGCACCACACCAAACAAAATATATGACAGATTGCTCATCGTCGAGTATGCCAGTCTCCGCTTCAGGTGCGTCTCCTTGAGCGCACGGCTGCAGCCATACACGATCGTGATGATCACAAACACGAGAAGGACAGTCTGTGCCCATGTCCCACGCAAAAAATCTGCCCCAAAGCTGTAATAGGTAATGCGCATCAGCGCAAATGCACCCGCCTTGACGACCGCGACCGCGTGTAACAGCGCTGTCACGGGAGTCGGTGCGACACCCGCTTTGGGCAGCCAGCCACCGAACGGCCACATGGCTGCTTTTACGGAAAATCCGAAAAATGTGAGCACGTATACAATGAGCAGCAGATTCTGTCTGCTCATGACTGCGGGAGTATCCATCACACCACCCGGTACGAATGCACTCGTCGTTCCGTAATACAGGATAAATATCATCCCGATAAACGCAAATGCCGCTCCGCCTAACGAATACAACAGATATGTCCTGCTCGCCCGGATCGCTTCCTTACTGAGCGGATGCATGATGAGGGGCAGCGTGACCATCGTCAGCATCTCGTAAAAACAGTACATCGTCAGAATATTACCGGAAAAGGCAATGCCGAGCGTCACGCCAAACGTCATCACATAGAACATGAAAAAGATCTCTCTGTGCTTCAGATGACTCATATATTCAAATGCATACAGCGTCGCGAGCGGCCAGAGAAATGACACAAGCGCTGCAAACACACTGGCCAGTCCATCGATCCGGAACGCGATCTCCAGATCATTTGCAAACCGGAACAATACATGTGCCTGCCCATCAGAGTTTGCAAGTGCATAATACGAAAGAGCCGAAGTCAGCAGCACAACTCCCTCCGTATAGATCATCCAATGCGTATCCTGTTTCCACCGGATCAGGGCGACTGGCACAGCTAAAATGATTGGTAATACCACAGTCATTACCAGCAGAATTCCATTCATATGCCGTCCCTCCTATAAGAAATATGCCGCCAGATTCCGGCAGACATTGATCAGTCCTGTGGGGAATATACCAGACAGCACTGCTGCTATTGCCAGTATAACAATCGGTATGAGCATAAGCAGCGGCGGTTCCTTTTTTTCAAGAAGTCCAACCTGTTCACTGCATGACACCTCTCCCGGAAAGAATCCACGCATCGCAATCGGCAGCAGATAGCCTGCCGTCAGCAGCGCACTGACAAGCAGCACAGCCGGCCCAAACCAGCTGAAAAATCCAACATCCGCATCCAGAGCTCCCTGCGCCAGCTGCCATTTACTCACGAACCCGCTTGTCGGCGGGATGCCGATCAATGCCAGGGCGAAGCAGGTATAGCAGGCAAGAAGCACCGGCATTTTACGCCCGATGCCATGCAGTTCATCCACACGCTTACAACCACAGATGACCACGAACACGCCCGCACACAAAAACAGTCCGCATTTGATCATGGCGTGAAACCATACATGCAGCAAAGCACCTGTAAATGCCTGCTCCTGCAGCAGAGACAGGCCAAACAGGATATATGACACCTGACTGACCGTAGAATATGCAAAACGCTTTTTGATCACCGGCTCACGGTAAGCGAGCATGGATCCCATAAATACCGTCAGCAGTGTCAGACTCATCCATGCGGTCTGTACCCATGTGCCTCGCAGAAAATCTGCTCCGATGATATTGTAGACCGTGCGGATCGTCGCCAGTACACCCGATTTTACGATGATCGCGGAGAGTGCCGCGGATGCCGGGCTCGGTGCGACCGGATGTGCACTCGGCAGCCAGCCGTGCAGCGGAAACATACCGGCCTTCGTACCGAATCCGATCAGCATCAGAAATACTACGATCAGAAGCGTCTGTTCATGTCCCGCTAAAGCTGACAGATCCAGTCTGCCGGTGCTGCCGAAATTCAGATCCACACAATAATGATTCAGATAAAAAATGCCAAACAATCCCAGATAGGCGCCACACAATGAATAAAACAGGTATTTGAGCGTCGCCATGATCGCCTCGCGCGAATGATCGTGTACCACAAGCAGCATCGACACCAGCGTCATCAGTTCATAGCACAGATACATCGTGATGAGATTTGCCGACAGATCCAGTCCCAGCAATATCACATACAACAATGCATATGCAGCAAAAAACTGCCCGGGGCGCTCCTCGTGCCTCATATATGCAACTGCATAAATTCCGACCAATATCCAGATCACAGTCGTGATCCCCATAAATAACAGGCTGATTCCATCTGCCGCAAAGGAGATCTCCAGTCCTTCTCCCAGTGTCAGCAGATGAAACGGTGCCATTGCAGTCATCAGTATCATCTAAAACTCCTTCCATCATTCTGATATCTAGCCAAACATTCCCAGTCCTCTGGCACACAATTCCACGATCGGCTGCGACATCAGACCAAGCACGAGGTTCAACAGAACAAAGCATCCAAACACAACTGTGATCTGTGGATAGGTACTCATACGGATCTTCCGGTAACCCTCTCTTCGTTCTGCCGGAATGCTGCGCAGCGGAGTATAGATCACAATGACCGCCCGCATGAAATAGATCACGTTCAATATCGTACTGAGCGCCAGCGCGATCAACGTGGGCAGCATTTTCCCGGATTGATTCACTGCAGCCTGCGCAAACAATATCTTTGAGATAAAACCGGAAAATAGCGGAAATCCCACCATCGATAATGCACCGACCGTAAATGCCATCCCCGCCGATGCATTTCGATATCCTGCCCCTGTCAGGTCAGCCAGTTCCCTGCTGTCAGCAGAACTCTCGCTAAGTCCTGCTGCCGATACGAACAGCAATGATTTGGTAGCCGCATGCGACAATATATGATAGATACTCGCCAATACACCCATGCCCGTTCCCAGACCAAATCCCATATAGATATAACCGATCTGTGCCACAGATGAAAATGCGATCATCCGCCGGATATTCGTCTCCCGCGCCGCACTGATTGATCCAAACATCATGCCCGCAATACCAAACACAAAAAAGATATTGATGATCTTGCTGTTGCAGATGATATCAAAACCGATCACACGGTAAAAGATCTTGATCAGCAGAAAGATATATCCCTTGGATACGAGTGATGACAGGATCGCCGCAGATGAAACGGTGGAATAACCATAGGCATCGGGCAGCCACGAATGGAACGGAAACAACGCACTCTTGATCGCAAGTCCGACACACATCAGACCGACCGCGACCATCAGCGGCGCATGGTAAGTGCCTGTCGCCACGAGCTGTGCAACCGCTTCCTTAATATTGCTCATCAGCAGATGCCCGGTCAGACCGTATAAAAAGCAGATGCCCAGTAACAGCAGACCGGAGCCGAGCAGACTCATGATCATATACCGGGTCGCAGCTTCCAGCGTATGACCATTCTGACAGATCATGATCATGCCGCATGCCGAGATCGTATTGATCTCTACAAATACATAGGCGGTAAACAGATCATTTGTATAGATCAGTGCCAGCAGCGAACTGAGCAGCAGATTGACCATGACATAATACAGGTTCTCCTTACTCGCCTCGATCTTGCGCAGGCGCTGTGGCGCGCCACCAATCATAGATAGCAGCATGATGATACAAAAAAACAATGCCATAAACGCTTCGAGGGGCCCCACACGGATCTCATTGCCCCACGGAGCCGGAAAATGTCCCATCATATACACATAGGAGCCACCACGCGCACATACATCCAGCAGCACGAACAGTGACATGACTCCGACCGCACTGATCACACCCAGATTCACATATCTGGCCCACCTGCCACGCAGGATCATGCAGCACGGGCCGGAAAACAACGTTAAAATAATACAGAATAAAGGAAAATTCTGAACAAAATCGTGCGTCATCTAGAATCCTCCCTTTTTTACTTCCGTGGTGATACGATCCAGATCCAGCGTATGATATCTGCTGTAAAGACGGATTGTGAGCGACAGCATCAGAGCTGTCACAGATACAGACACGACAATGCCTGTCAACACCAGACCACTTGGAATCGGATTGATATAGGCATCCACACTCTGCACCCCATCTGTGACGATCGCAGCATGGTGACCGGCGATATAACCTTTGAGCGCAAGAAACAGATATACGGAGGAATCCATGATATTGAATCCAATGATCTTTTTGATCAGATTTTTCTGGAGCAGCAGGTTGGAAAAACCGATCGCAAACATGATCATCGCGATCGCTTCCTGATAATTAGCGAACAGATTTCCTACACTCATCTCAATATCCTCCTTTCCGGAACATGACATAAAACGTATACATCGTACCTGATACGACCAGCCCGACACAGATATCCAGGATCAGGATCAGACCGCTGCTGAGGATCGCTCCCGGCGTACCAAGCGGTATGACACTCTCGATGTGATTTGCCCCGGTATAGAATGAATAAGTTTTGGCAAGTGAATAACATGCCAATGCCCCAAAACACATGCATTTATACGTTTTTCCGGTAAAAAACCGTTCTGTTTTTGCAAATCCAAACGCATTGAGATACAGGATCAGTCCGGCTCCGCAGATCGCGCCTCCGGAAAATCCGCCACCCGGCCCGAGATGTCCGCCAAGTATCACATAGATGCCAAACAACTCGATAAACGGTACGAGCACTCGCGCCGTTGTCTGCAGGATCACATCATTTTTCGGCTCATAGATGCGATCATTATGCTCGGCTGTCTCCTGATATTTTTTCTTGTCCTTGCGCATCAGGATGAGTACCGTACATGTCGCCAGAAACAGTACATGCGACTCACCAAGTGTATCGAACGCACGGTAATCCAGGATCATTCCCGTCACAATATTGATGGCGCCGGTCTCCTGCAGTCCGCGCTCGATATATCGTGCAGACACCTCGTTATTCACCGGGTTCTCCTCATGCCCGTACTGTGGCAGACTCGACACTCCGACTAACAGGATAAATACCAGACACAGACAGAAGATCACAGAAAACAGCTTATAGAATTTTCGGAACAGCCGCACCTGCGCGTTGTGTTCCACATCATACGAATGCTCTATGATCTGCTGATGCTGCCGTTCATGCTCGCGGATCACTTCTTCCGTTTCCCTGATCTGCTGCTGTGGCTTCATCTCCACGGTATCCAAAAAGGGATCCTTCGCGCCCGACAGCCACTGACGAAAACGAAAGGTGAGCGTTTTTTCATAATCTTTTTCCGACACTTTCCTACTCATGGTGCTCCTCCTTCGTTTCCTCATGGTCCGGATCTGATTCATTTTTTAAAATCGCATGTATTTTCTTTAGCGTGATGATAAACAGGATCGATGTCACACCCGCGCCGACTGCTGCCTCGGTGATTGCCAGATCCGGCGACTCTAACAGGATCCAGATCACTGACATGACCAGCGAGAACGACATATATATAATGATCGAATTCAGCAGATTTTTAGATAAGCTGACCGCGATCGTACAGACCAGTAAAAATACGAGCAACAGATCAAAAAACAGTTCCATCCTCATCCTCCTTTACCCGCGGGACACGTGTCGTGACAGATCCGTCCGCCTGCGCCTCCATCTGCTTATAATGATGCTCCTTCTCCTCATCCGTCGTCACCTCCAGCCGCGCGATCAGATGCGCAGATACCGGAGAGGAAAACCATAAGAATATAATTACCAGCAATAGCTTCAATGATGTAAAACTAAAACCACTTATCACGATCAGCCCGAGCAGACAGCAGCCGATACCGAGTGTATCGCCCATCGCCGCCGCATGCATACGGTTGAGCACATAGCGGAACCGGAATACTCCGATCATCTGTATGAGAAAGATGAGCAGTCCGAGTACCAGCAGCGCACTGCCAAATAAAAACTGCAGCCATTCAATGATCTCCATCCGCTTCGCCCTCCTGTGTCTGTGTTTCCTTCTGTAAATCCGTCTGTCCTGCGTGTTCTTCCCTTCGCTGTCTGTAAACGCCCATATATACTTTTGACAGCACGATCACTGCCAGAAAACTCGTCATCGCATAGATCAGACAGATATCAACGAGATACCCTTCGTGTTTCATGACTGCCAGTATCGCTATGATCGCCAGTGTCTGTGTACCCATCATATTGATCGCAACGATGCGGTCTGCCACGCGCGGTCCGATGATCGCACGTATGAGGCTGAGCATCAAAAATATCGCAAGTATCACGAGTGCCGTGACAAATACAATCCCATATGCCTGTTCCAATACCGCTATTCCATGTCCCATAATCTACCTCTCCAGCCTGTGCAGTCTCTGTTCCAGTCCGGAATCCGCAAGTCCCTCTGCCATGCTCTCATCCAGACAATGTACCGTATATCTGTCATCCTCGACGGATACTGTGATCGTCCCCGGTGTCAATGTGATCGCATTTGCATAAAATGCCCGTCCCGCCGGTGTCTCCATATCTGTCGTAAATTCCACGAGTGCCGGTTCGATCTCTTCCTCTTCTGAGAGGATCAGATGACAGACCTTCAGATTTGCCACCAGTATCTCCTTGATCAATACACATACATAGCAGAGCATGCCGCCGGCTTTCTTATAAAACCGCAATTCCTTTTGCAGACTGTAATCCATAAATCTGCATATAAAAGTAAATACTGCCGCCGAGATCCCAAGCCCGAACAGCAGTATTTCCAAATTAAATTTCTCATTAAATATGATCCAGATCAGCAGAAAAATAAGGTACATACGCGATATCTCCTTTTCCGATGCAATCAGCACCTGCATCTGTAGAGCCTGTCAACGACAGTGTCTCCGGATGCATGACAGCTAAGAATAGTATACCCTACTTTTTCTGACAAGTCCAGTTTGTATAGCAGTTTTGTATAAACGATTTACAGCGATCTCTATGATACGGTGATCGTAAAACGATAGCTCTTTTTCTCTCCGGGTTCTGCAAACTGTACGTTGCGCTTTTCCTCAAACTGATCGCCTTCATCCGCACAGGTAGACAGACCCAGCCACGGCTCCATTGCAAGGAACGGTCCCTTATTTGCTGTTGTCCAGAGGATCAGATACGGGAACTGTGCAAAATCGATCTGTACACTGTGAGCATGCTTGTCACTCGCCAGTCTGATGCTGCGGGACTGCAGCTCGTCGAAAGTAATCGCATCCTTGGCAAACAGATCAAAGCTGAGCGGCAGACGGTTCGTATGATCCAGACATGCACTGCGGTTCTGCAGATTCAGAAGCCCGCTCTCCGTGAGCTGTTCGGGAACAGTGCAGGTCTCTTCTTTTTCAAACTCTACATAATAATCGGTGTAATCATCACCGGATACGATCGGGCAGTTGAACGCCGGATGTCCACCGACGAAAAACGGCATGACCTCATCCTCTCCCAGATTTTCTACCGTAAATGTCTGATGCACACTGTGTCCATCCAGCTCATAGGTCACTGCCAGCTTCGCCGGGTACGGGAACTGCTCGAGCATTTCATCATCACTCGTCACCGCCAGTGTGATCGAATGTCTCGACTGCTGCTCGCAGGTAAACTCCTTCTTCCGCACGATTCCGTGACGTCCCATATGGGTCTCCTTCTGGTCTCCGATGGCAGCGTGATTATCACGGATGCTGCCGCAGATCGGAAACAGCAGCGGTGCCCGGCTTGACCAGTAAGCCGGATCTCCCTGCCACAGATACTCGATTCCATCCTTGCTCCGGATCGAAGTCAACGCTCCGCCTGTCGTAGATACCTCCACGGTCAAAAACTCATTTTCCAATGTGTAATTCATTGTTTTCCCTCCTGACAATTGTTTTTCCGTGCAACTAACATGTTATATTTATCGTAGCATACTTTGGGCTGAAATACAAACACATTCGGACAACTCTTTTCTTGACCGGATGTGCCTGGAATGATAAAATTGGGATCAAAATTAAAAGAGGAACGAATACTTATGCCGGAAACAATTATCGAATATGTACAATCAGAAATGCGCACCTTTGCCGAACACCCGTTTCACGAGGTCGACTCGCTGGTGCTCTCCCAGTTTTCCTATATTCATCTCGGAAACCTGCTCGCGCCTCCGTCAGCCGGAGCCGTGCGCACACCGCTGACGCTGCAGCAATTATACCGCGCGGAATGCTTTGATTATTATTTTTCCAACCAGCCGGATGCCGAGCGCAACCGCAGGCTGCTCGAGGCATGCGCTGCCAGCCCGCGTTTTCGTGAGATCGGTATCGCTTATTATGCGGAAGATTTTGATGCGGCTGCCGAAAAACAGTTCTGTGCCATGACCTTTTTCATCAATGCCGACACCGCCTACTTAGCTTTCCGCGGCACCGACTCGACACTGGTCGGCTGGAAAGAAGATTTTAACATGGCTTTCATGACGCCGGTGCCTTCTCAGGAGGCAGCACTCGCCTATACGTTAGCGGTATCGAAGCTGGTGCACGGACAACTGATTCTGGGTGGACATTCCAAGGGCGGCAATCTCGCCGTATATGCCTCCATGCAGAGCCCGAAACGCCTGCAGAACCGGATCCGTGAGATCTATTCGCATGATGGTCCCGGATTCCGCGACAATATCTTTTCAAGTGAAGGATTCCTGCGGATCAAAGACCGCATAAAAAAAACGCTCCCGCAGTCATCCCTCGTAGGAATGCTGCTGGAGCATCAGGAAAATTTTGAAGTAGTCGAAAGCTCGGCGGTCGGCATCGTCCAGCACAATCCGTATTCGTGGATCGTTTCAGACGGCGCTTTTGTCAAGCTGGACACGCTCACCTCAGGTGCCGATTATCTGAACCGGACGCTGTCCGACTGGCTGAGCCTGCTGTCCAACGAACAGCGGGAACAGTTTGTCGATGCGCTCTACTCCGTCATCTCCGGCAGCGATTTTTCTTCCTTCATGGAGCTGCGCGAAAGCTGGCCGAGTGAGTTGTCCTCCCTCATGGAGAATATGAAAAATATGGATGACGAACCCAAACGTATCCTGCATGAGACGCTGCGTTCGCTCGTCCTTATGGCGATCAGGAATCTGCCTGCCCAGATGCCAAAGCATCCGGCTCCTCGTATTTTCGGCAAAGCAGACTAAAGATCAACAGGCCGATACAAGGTACAATATTACATGCCATACCAGCCTGCAGACTCACGCCCTCTGCCACCAGACCGATGATCCACGGCATCAGGATCGCGCCGAGTCCTGCGGTCGGCAGCATGATTCCCATGCTCGCCGCACTCAGCATCTTTCCCGCTCCGGCTACTCCGGTCGGATTCACACCTGCCATCGCAAAAGAGAATGCAAACAGCATCAGGATCGCAAGCCAGCCTGTATTTGAAAAGATCAATGCCGCATATAATACGATGCAGCCTGCACTCATGACAGACAGTGCCTTAAACCGATCCCTGATCGGAAAGACAAACGCGATCAGCAGACGGCCGATCAGCGTAGCGCCCCACATGATCGTCATCGTATAATTTGCCAGTGTCCCCGACAGGATTCCATTTCCTTTATAATAGGTAACCATCCATCCGGTCACACTCGTTTCCGCTGCATTCTGACAGAAAATCAGCGCTGTCAGCAGCCAGAATTTCTTTTCCCTCAAAAAACTCCAATCGGTGCGCTCTTTTTGTTCCGCGGCCTGTTCCCCCGATCTTCCCGGAAACTTCACTGCCACAAATACAAGCCATAACAGCACACCTCCGACCGCCAGTGCATACATCGGTGCAAAATCACCCATCAGCAAGGTCACCGTGATCAGGATCGGTCCAAGCAGTGCCCCGCATGCATAACTCGCATGCATCAGATTCATTCCCTTTGTCCGGTCAGGTGCATGATTTCCAACTAATACGGTACAGTTGTTAATCGTATTTCCCTTTGCGAGCCCCAGCAGTAAAAATGCCAGCATCACCAGCCACAGATAGTTGCCGGATGCCATGAACAGATAGCCCAGCGCATAGCCGCTCGTGAGTGTGAGCACCGTCATACGTGTTCCGATCTTCGACGGCAGAACCGCCGATGCAAACCCGGCTACCAGATTACCGATATTCATCAGGGATAACAAGGTTCCCGTCATGCTGTACGCAAACCCGTAATACTCCTGCAGCAGACTGACGATCACGCCACTGCTCATCGCACAGATCCCGCTGAAGAAAAATGCAAGACACCCCATGCGGTATAATTTTAAATTTTTCTCTGTTGTATTCATAACTCTATCTCCTTCCTGCGCAGACAATCATATCATGTCTGTCTGGTGATTTCAAGCAACAGGAAGCCATTTGAAGTACCTCTTTTCCTATAAAAAGGTGGCTTTTTATCTGCCGCTATGCTACACTAAACTTTATAATATTAAGTGAACAGGAAGGAGAAGGTTATGAACAAACAAACTGGTAAAAGGAGCTCCTTTTCCGGCAAGATCGGTTTTGTCCTGTCTGCCGCCGGCGCATCCGTCGGTCTCGGAAATATCTGGAGATTTCCATATCTTGCGGCCAAATATGGCGGAGGTATCTTTTTACTGATCTACATTATCCTCGCATTGACGTTCGGTTACAGTATGATCATTGCAGAGACTTCCATCGGCCGTATGACCGGAAAAAGTCCGGTCGGTGCCTACCACTCTTTTGGCAAGTCCAAATGGTTATCCGCAGGAGGCTGGATCAATGCGATCATTCCGCTGCTCATCGTTCCGTATTATTCGGTCATCGGCGGCTGGGTCATCAAATATCTGCTGGGCTATCTCATGGGACAAGGCAGTGCACTGGCCACAGACGGATATTTCGGCGATTTTATCTCTGACGGTGTATCGACTGAAGTCTGCTTTGTCATCTTTGCATTCATTACACTGGGGATCATTTTCGCAGGTGTGCGAAACGGTATTGAGCGCGTATCGAAGATCATGATGCCGATACTGGTCGTATTATCCGTCATTATCGCTATCTATTCAGTGACAAGACCGGGGGCACTGGCCGGTGTGAAGTATTTCCTCGTACCGAATGTCGAGAATTTTTCATGGATGACGGTCGTATCCGCTATGGGACAGATGTTTTATTCACTGTCGATCGCTATGGGTATTCTGATCACCTTTGGATCCTATATGAAAAAGGATATCTCGATCGAAGATTCAACAAAAAATGTAGAGATCTTTGACACCGCGATCGCGATCATGGCAGGTCTTATGATCATTCCCGCCGTATTCGCTTTCTCCGGCGGTGATCCGGATACGTTACAGGCAGGACCTTCCCTCATGTTTATCAC
>JBNMHW010000022.1:0-29814 GCA_050872965.1 bacterium
ATGGCATAAATCTCCTTTGTAAAAATGGTTTCTAGTCAACTCCATTATACCAAACGGAATCGGTTTATGCCTTTTTTATTGGCTGAAATATTGAATTTTCAAGGTTCAACACACCTTATTGGTGTGGGAAGTTTTAGTAAGATAATTTCGTCGGCACAATATCGAAAGCTAAGAAGAAAATGCGGAAATGAGAATGTGGTTCATTGGATAGACAATAACGCAAAAGGAAGGAGTGTGTCGATGCAATCCGGAACATGATCGGTTACGGAGCCCCAAAGGAGAAAATTCTTCTTGATTACACACAAGAAGAGTATGAGAAGGCAGAATAGGAGTTGCTGGTGCTCGCCTAAAAATCATTATGTTATGAGTGAAAAGGGCGTGGAGGTATTTTTGTTGTATGAAATATCGCACAATTTACAATGCAGGTGCCACCGGCACCTGCATTGTTTGACTTCTAATGATTATTTGGTCTGCCCATCTTTAACATGGCGAGCACCTGATCCACGCGGGCTTTTTCGGACGGTGAGAGATTGGCGGTAAGAAGCTGGATCATGAGATCCTGCTCGGTCGGTGAGAACTGGATGTTCTGTGCCTTCGCCTGACGCTGGCAGTTGGCGAGCTGGCGCATCATGGCTGCAGAATTGCTGCCGGATGGCATATTGGCAAAGGTTTTTAAGAATTCCAGCTTTTCCGGTGAGATCGAAGGCGCTGCCTTCATGAGATCATCAATGTTCATGCGCCCTCCTGTCCGCGGAACATGCCGCCGTAGAGATCTGCCATAGAGAGCATATTGGTGACGAGGTCGATATTTGCCTGATCAGACGGAGTGCAGAGTGGGCGGATCGCGTCTAACATCTGTAAGATCCGTCCGGAGGTATTCATGCCTTCGCACATCTGCAGGTCAGGCTCCTTGTGTTCAAACAGAGAATTTGCACGGGATAATTCCATCATTTTTACGGCAGTCGCGAGCATGCGCTGCCGCTGGTAAGGAATGTATGGGATCGCAGTTTTTATGAGCTGCAGGGTTCGATCCTGCAGATGTGAATCGAAGGGTGTTGTAGTAAATTCCTGATCCATAAAAGCTACCTTTAATTACCTTTTTGTTTCATCCTATGAGAAAAAAATGAAAATATACATACAATAGAATAACAATAAAAATAAAAAAGAGGACCTGTTCATGGGACGATTGATCATAGATGGAAAACGTGTCTACGAGGTGGATGAACTGTGCCTGAAACGCAAAAAGAATCAGGCAGCGAATAAGAGTCAGAAGAATCAGGGAGCACACGATCTCGGACATACACGCTCACAGGAACATTCACAGAAAACGTAACACACAAAAAAGGCAGGTCACCCTGCCTTTTTTGTATTCGTAGTACTTGCCGGAACTTAGAAGCATCCACCGCCGTTGCCGTTATTTCCACCGCAGCAGCACAGAATGAGCAGGATGATCCAGATGCTGTCGCATCCGTTGCCACATCCACCGTTTCCGTTAAAGAAACCACCGTTTCCGCCACAGCAGCAAAGCAGTAACAGGATCCAGATAATGTTGGAGCATCCGTTAGAACTTTCGCATCCGCATCCACAGTTTGTAGCAGCTAAATCGCTCATGTTTGATTCCTCCGTTGATTTGATTTATAGTTCATACTATGTAGAGGGCATGTCAGTGTTTCCGGTTTTACCGAAAAGTACATGCTACATTTTTATAACAGTTCAGCCCGCGCTATTCGCAAAGACGCCTGTCGGCGTTTTCCCACTGCTTCGCAGTTAACTTTGCTCATAAAAGGCGCTCACCTCATCACCTGTGAAACGTGCTCATTCATGCAAGCATGACTCACACGTTTTCTCGGTGATGGCTGAACTGGTACTTATTTTTTTAGGAGTGCATCTATTATAATTGCGTGACATGACAAAATGTGCTATCATAACAAATAATTGTGGGCTGTATATTGTGCTTATAGTAGGAATTTGCGAAACTATTTTTGTTAGGATATGAGGCATGCGAGCACATATTTCATGAAAATGTAGCTCACGCAAAATCAGACAATGCCTTGCTCGCGCTGCTGATGTTTGACGTAACGCAAGGCTGGAGGCTACGGATGTAGGAGATCTCGTCAGTTGCGACGTTTGTCCGGCGAGGTGCGAGCGAATCGATAACGTATCTCATGTCATAACTGGAAGCTGCAGGCTATGTGTGCGAGGGAACCGGAGGACACATCGAGCCCAAGCTGAAGGGACAGCGAGACACCGCAGGACAATCGGAGCAATCTGATCGGGATTCTCCTGCATCCGTAGCCAGACAGCTAGATGATAAATAGTTTCGCAATCACCTATTGTGCTTATAGAAATGAAAGGAAAGAGGACATGACGATGGAAAAAATCAAAATGACGACCCCGCTGGTAGAGATGGACGGAGATGAGATGACACGGATTCTCTGGCAGATGATCAAGGATGAATTGCTTCTGCCGTTTATCGATCTGAAGACAGAATATTATGATCTTGGACTGGAATACCGGAATGAGACGAACGATCAGGTGACCGTTGATTCTGCGAATGCGACGAAAAAGTACGGTGTAGCGGTAAAATGTGCGACAATCACACCGAATGCAGCACGTATGACCGAGTACAATCTGAAAGAGATGTGGAAGAGCCCGAACGGTACGATCCGTGCAATGCTTGACGGAACGGTATTCCGTACACCGATCCAGGTCAAGGGCATCGAGCCTTGTGTGAAGAACTGGAAGAAGCCGATCACGATCGCGAGACATGCTTACGGTGATGTATACAAGGCTGTAGAGATGAAGGTGCCCGGCGCAGGCAAGGCAGAACTCGTATTCACAGGTGCGGACGGCAAAGAGGAGCGTGTGACGATCCATGAGTTTACCGGTGCCGGTGTCATTCAGGGTCAGCACAATGTGGACGAATCCATCGAGAGCTTTGCACGGAGCTGCTTTAGCTATGCACTGGATCAGAAGCAGGATCTGTGGTTTGCGACAAAGGATACGATCTCTAAAAAATATGACCATACGTTCAAGGATATTTTTCAGGAGATCTTTGACCGTGAGTACAAGGAGCAGTTCGAGGCTGCAGGTATTACATATTTCTATACACTGATCGATGATGCGGTTGCACGTGTCATGAAATCAGAGGGTGGATTTATCTGGGCATGCAAAAACTATGATGGAGACGTCATGAGCGATATGATCTCATCAGCATGCGGTTCACTCGCGATGATGACATCCGTACTCGTCTCTCCGGCAGGCATCTATGAGTATGAGGCTGCCCACGGAACCGTACAGCGTCATTATTACAAGCATCTTGCAGGTGAAGAGACTTCTACGAACTCTGTAGCAACGATCTTTGCATGGTCCGGTGCGCTCAGAAAGCGCGGAGAACTGGATCAGTTACCGGATCTGATGACATTTGCCGATCGTCTGGAGAAGGCTTGTATCGATACGATCGAGTCCGGAAAGATGACCAAGGATCTTGCATTGATCACAGAACTGCCGGATCCGGTAGTGTTAAACAGCGGCGATTTCATCAAGGAGATCCGTAAGACACTGGAGTCTTATTACTCATAAATACAGTAAATGAAATAAGGGGAATCGAACGATGATTTTATCCTGTCAAAATGTTTCAAAAGCATTTGGAACAGAAGAAATCTTGAAAAAAGTCTCGTTCCATATCGAGGAAAATGAAAAGGCTGCGATCGTCGGTATCAACGGAGCCGGAAAATCAACGCTCCTAAAGATCCTGATCGGAGAACTGTCTGCCGATGAGGGCGAGGTGACGATCGCAAAAAATACGAGTATCGGCTATCTGGCGCAGTATCAGGAGATATCTGACGACCGCACGATCTATGAGGAAGTGCTCAGTGCCAAGTCAGACATCATAGAGATGGAGGCACAGATCCGCGATTATGAGGAGCAGATGAAGCATTGTACGGGGAGTGAACTTGACACCCTGATGGAGCATTATCACACGTTTTTGCAGGAATTCGAGGCAAAAGGCGGTTATTTTTACAAGAGCGAGGTGAGCGGTATCCTGCGGGGCTTAGGCTTCGGGGAGGATATGTTCGACCGCAGGCTCAGCGAACTGTCCGGTGGACAAAAGACGCGGGTATCACTTGCCAAGCTGCTTGTGCGAAAGCCGGACATCTTATTGCTCGATGAGCCGACGAACCATCTGGATCTCTCCAGCATCACATGGCTGGAGGGATTTTTAAAGGGTTATAAGGGTGCAGTCATACTGGTATCACATGACCGTTACTTTTTAGACCGGATCGTGACCAAGGTAGTGGAAGTTTTCCTGCATCAGGCACATGTATATGCAGGAAATTATTCGCAGTACAGCAAAAAAAAGGCGCAGATACGCGAAGCGCAGATGAAGCAGTATATGAACCAGCAGCGTGAGATCGCCCATCAGGAAGCAGTCATTACCAAGCTGAAGTCATTTAACCGTGAAAAATCGATCAAACGTGCCGAGAGCCGTGAAAAGGCACTTGAAAAGATCGAATTATTGGAAAAACCGGTTGAAGAACAGGCAGACATGCATATTACCTTAGAGCCGAATATCACGAGTGGTAAGGACGTATTGACGATAGAAGGTCTCTCCAAAGCATTTTCGGGCAATGAACTGTTTTCAGGCATTGATTTTGAGATCAAGCGTGGAGAGCGTGTCGCGCTGATCGGTGATAACGGTACCGGAAAGACGACGATGCTCAAGATCATCACGAATAAGCTGGCGGCGGATCAGGGTACGGTGCGTCTGGGCACGAACGTGCATATCGGTTACTATGATCAGGAACAGCAGCTTTTAAGTGAAGAAAAGACATTATTTGAAGAGATTCAGGATGCATATCCGAATCTGAATAATACAAAAGTCCGTAGTGTACTGGCAGCTTTTTTATTTACCGGAGAGGAGACGGTGACGAAGCGCGTGGCAGACCTGAGTGGTGGAGAGCGTGGACGGCTGTCGCTGGCCAAGCTGATGCTCTCGGAAGCCAATTTTCTGATCCTTGATGAGCCGACGAACCATCTGGATATGATATCCAAGGAGATCTTGGAGCAGGCATTGAACCAGTATACCGGAACCGTATTTTTCGTATCGCATGACCGCTATTTTATTAACCAGACGGCGACGCGTATTCTGGATCTGACCGGCCGGACGATCGTTAACTATATCGGAAATTATGATTATTATCTGGAAAAACAGGCAGAGCTGACGCGCATCTATGTGACAGAGCCGTCCGGCGGATCGGTACAGACACAGGCTGCGGGCACGGCGGATGATTCCGGCAAGCTGGACTGGCAGGAACAGAAAAAACAGCAGGCATTGATCCGGAAAAAGCAGAATGAGCTCAAGAAGACAGAGGAGCAGATCGCATCACTGGAGGCAGAGCGGGAAGCGCTCGAGACGGAAGCGGCAGATCCTGCAGTTGCGACAAATTCCGCACATCTGATGGAACTGCATACACAGATGACCGCGATCGATGAGAAGCTGGAAGCATTATATGAGAACTGGGAGTCGCTGGCCAGCGATGAGGATTTACAGTGAAATTGACAGATTCTTAACAAAGTAATATACTTTTATTTAGTAAACTGGTCAGAAAGGTTGGGGAAACTTAGAATATGGAAGAAAAGGGGATTTCACAGGCGGTCATCCGACGGATGCCGCGTTATTACAGATATCTGGGTGATCTGCTGGATGCCGGGGTAGAACGCATATCATCCAATGACCTGAGCAGCCGTATGAATGTCACTGCCTCCCAGATCAGACAGGATCTGAACAATTTCGGAGGATTTGGCCAGCAGGGCTACGGATATAATGTAAAGTACTTATATGAAGAGATCGGCAAGATCTTAGGGCTTAATACGACGCACGATGTGATCATCATCGGTGCCGGGCATCTGGGTCAGGCGCTGGCAAATTATGTCAAGTTTGAAAAGCTTGGATTTATGATCCGTGCATTATTTGATGTCGATCCGGCACTGATCGGGCAGAATGTCAGAGGAATACCGATCCTGCCATTGTCGGATCTGGCGGGCTATGTACAGGAACACCATGTGGATATTGCAACGTTGACTATGCCAAAATCCGAGGCGGCATCGATCGCTGACCGGCTCGTGAGTCTCGGAGTCCATGCGATCTGGAATTTTGCACATGTGGATCTGGAATTACTCGATCCGGATGTGATCGTGGAAAATGTTCACCTGTCGGACAGTCTGATGCAGTTATCCTATAACACGGTCAAACATACAAAAGAAAAAGAAGGTTGATCATTCGATGGCAGAGGAAAAGGATTTTTCCGCTTTTTTGCAGGATAAGAGAATACCGATCTGTATTCTGGATCAGAAATGGCATAAGCTGTTTGCGCTCAAAGGAAAGCCGGATGATGTGGTGGAATGTGAGCAGGAACTGAATGATCTGCTCAAACATCAGGGACAGCTCAACAATGAGATCAAAGACCTGAAAAAGCTCAAAACAAAATTGATGGGCAATATCGTTGAGAATATGGAGGGGACGCACGAAGAAAATGAAGGGCGGATCAGTTCCAAAAAACTCGATGAAGATAAGCGCCTGATCGATGAGATCAATGAGAAGATCGAAGGCTATGAAGATGAACTCCTCGACCTCCCGCGTGAGATCGGGCGTGTCAACAAGGAACTCATGCTGCTGACCGTCAGATACTGTTATGCCAATCTGCGCACGAATGTGGCAGAGATCAGAGAAGTGACGGACTGGATCACGCAGGTGCGCATTGACCTGAAAAAAAATATTATCCGAAAACAGAACCGGGAGATCAACAGCCGTCAGATCTATGCATATATGCATGATATTTTTGGCGTACAGATGATGGATGTGTTTGATCTGGACCATGATGATATTGACCTTAGTGTCTTGATCGAAAAACCGAAAAAGAAGGAAACATCGCAGGAAAAGCCCTCACAGGATCAGCCGTCGGAGCAAAAAGCAGATGCGGGACAGGCGGCGGACGGTGTCGTCAAGAAAAAGGGCGACGGTGAGGATACACCTCAGAAAAAGGAAAATTTTGACGCATGAAAAATTATATGAAAAGATTCTGCCTGTTCATACCGCTGGCAGTGCTGCTTTGCGGATGTGGTAAGCAGGATACATCTCAGATATCCGAGACAGAGATCGTATCTATACCACCTGTAGAGACTGCCGAGGCAGAGAGTGATACAAAGGACGCAGAACCGGAAACGCAGAACGCGCAGGATTCCGTAGAAAATCCGGACAAAGAAGAACCTGTGGCAGAGCCGCAAGAGCCTGATACCAAGCCGGAAGAACCCACCGAGGAACCGGAGGTATCAAAGGGGCTCATCGTGATCGATGCCGGGCATCAGATGCACCAGAATTCAGACAAGGAGCCGATCGGTCCCGGAGCCTCCGAGACAAAGGCAAAGGTCGCAGCGGGTACATCAGGTGTGTCGAGCGGCATGGCAGAGTACGAACTGACACTGATCCTTGCCAAAAAGCTGCAGACAGAACTGGAGGATCGTGGCTATGAGGTATTGATGGTTCGCACGGAAAATGATGTGAATATCAGCAACAGTGAGCGTGCACAGATCGCAAATGATGCGAATGCGGATGCTTTTATCCGGATCCATGCGAATGGCGCCGAGAATTCTTCAGCGAATGGCGCGATGACGATCTGTCAGACCGCGGATAATCCTTATAATGCAAAATGGTATGAACCAAGCCGCGCATTGTCGGATTGTGTGCTGGACGCACTTGTGGATGAGACGGGATGCCGGAAGGAACGCGTCTGGGAGACGGATACCATGAGCGGTATCAACTGGTGTCAGGTGCCGGTGACGATCGTGGAGGTCGGTTATATGACTAATCCGGCAGAAGATCAGAAACTGGCAGATGATTCGTATCAGAACAGCATTGCGACAGGCATTGCAAACGGAGTAGATGCGTTTATCCAAAGATAATTTAGAAACATATTTTACAGAGTTTGGGATTGTTACAGAAAAATAATAGGGAAAAGAGGCAAAAGAAATGTTTTGTGCAAAGTGTGGTTCCGAGGTCAAGCCGGGACAGAAGTTCTGCGGTTCATGCGGTGCGCCTGTCAAACAGCCGCAGCCGAAGGCAGAGACAGAACTGCCGAAGAAAGCGGTATCAAAGGAACAGCCGGTGAAAAAAGAAGCGGCAGTCCAAAAGAAACAGCCGGTCGAAGAGAACACAGCAAAGAAAAAGACGTATGTACCCGTGATCGCGGGTGTGGCTGTGCTCGTGGTAGTATTGCTCGTGGTACTCGTTTTGAAATTCACGGTATTTGGCAATCATGAGGACGATGCGCGGACAGACGCAGGCGCAGAAGTGACAGACGATTCGCATGCAGATGACGAAGCGGATCAGGATGACACAGATCAGGAACCGGCAGATGATACCGCTGATGATACAGACACCGCAGATGTGTCAGATACATCGAATGTAGAACTGCTGCAGCAGAAATATGAGGAGCTTTCCGGGAATTTCAAAGATGCGAGAGGCGCTTCCTATGATGTGGTGAAGACAGAAAACGGTGAGCAGAAATACGGTGTGATCGGCCTGATGGGTGCGATCATTCAGGACATCAGCGGAGATGGTGTCGAGGATCTGGTGATCGTGCGTGCTGAGGATGATTTTGAGAAGACGTATGCGGATGTCTATACGGTTGAGGATGGAGCTGTTGTCGAGAAAGCAAACGATCTGCTCTTAATGGAAGGCATGGCGGCTGACAACAGTACCGGTGTCGCATACCTGAAACAGACATCAGACGGCTGGAATCTGGTCGGCGAAGTTGCTTCCTGCTATAGCCATTATGCGGACGGAGACCACGGCGTGATCATCGCGTACACCTGCACCGATCATGCTTATAAAAAATGTGTTGATTACGGCTATGCGGGTTCTGACTTGTATGAAGAGCAGCCACACATGGTACGTGCGGGTCAGGATGCAGGACTTGAGATCACCTCTGCACCGCAGGAGGAACTGTATGCGGCGATGGATCGCGATGTCAAGGTATTCATGGGGTATGAACTGCGTGTTGATGCGTCCTTTGATTTCTCAGACTGGTATAACAAGCCGGATGGCGTGGTCTTTGGCCAGTTGGAGGTCGTACGTCTGACCGGAGACGATTGTCTCTATGACTAAAAAGCTGCGAATGATTTTATGGACATGTACGAGAGTGTGAAGCGTGGCGGCGACATATCCGAGGATGCAGATTTTATATTCCCGGACAGTGATACGAGAAAACTGACGGCAGCGGATCTTGAACCAATCAAGGATGATGCAAAGCTGCTGCGTCTGGCGCGCAATGAGCTGTATGCGAGACATGGCAGGGAGTTCACCTCCGAGGATCTGCAGGAGCATTTTATGTCCAAAGCATGGTATACGCCCACGGTCAAGGCGGAGGATTTCGACGAGGATATGTTAAACAAGGTCGAGAAATACAATCGTGATCTGATCAAGAGCTATGAAGCAGAATTATAAGATCTTTACCGGCCGGCTGGCCGTTAGAAGATAGATATAGGTTATTGTACAGACGAAGGAGAGAATGGTTATGAAGTGTCCGAATTGTGGAACAGAAATTGAGGAGGGCAGCCTGTTTTGTACCGGCTGCGGCAAAAAAGTAGCGGATATGGTGCAGGAGGAACTGCCGGATGTGACTGTAGATGACGAGATCCTTGATGAAATAGAGATCCCTCAGCAGGAGACATCAAAACAGAAGGCACCGAAACAGGAAGCACCGAAGCAGAAAAACACAGATGCCGGGGAAAAAGAACCGGCAAACGCTGATTCAACAGCCAAAAAGAAGTATCGCCTGATCGGAATCATCGCAGTAGCAGTGATCGCAGTGGTAGTTGTACTCGTGATCGTATTCATGAAGCGTGGCAGTGGCAGCACAGACTCGAATGAAAAGAAACTGGTCTACGAGCAGGACGGCGTGTTGTATTATGTTCCGAACATGGATAAAGATGCTGATCCGGTTGAAATCGATGAGACACGGGATGATAATAGCTGGCTGTATGAGTTCTCTCCCAGCGGAAAATATCTGTATTATCGTGAAACCGGAGAGCGCAGCACATTATGCCGCGTGGAACTGGCAAAGTTAAAGGCAGATTCCAAGAATAACTCCAATTTTATCCAGGAAATCGATACGAAGGTAGAGGATTATGTCTTGATGGATGATGAGAGACTGATCTATCGTGACACGGATAACACACTCTACTATTATGACGGCAAGGAAGAGTCAGATATCGATGACGATGTCACTGATTATTATTACAATGCAGATACGATCTACTACAACGTATATGATGAGGATGACGATGATCCGTCCTACTACTATTACGATACTGCTTCCGGCGATGGGGACTGCATCATCAAAGATGCATATGTACTCAACTTTGATTATGAAACCGGAAACTGTTATGTAGAAGATGGTGATGAAGTCTATCTGGTCAATAAAGATGGCGAGGAAGAACGCATCTTAAACGGTGTAGACAGTGTTGTCGATGCCTCTGTGAAACATAAACGGATCTACTTTATCCGCGAACGCAGTATAGAGAAAACCTTATATGATTTTGTGGATGACAGCTATGCATCTGATGATGCGGCGATCGGCGGAGAACCGAGTGCGACTGATTATCTGACAGAGGTTCCGGAGTCAACCGCATTATCTGAGGTAGCGCAGAACTTTCTGGCAGAATTTCCGGAGGATCGTTACAGCTATCTGGCTGATAGAACGTATTGGAGTGATACACTGCAGATGAATGAGTACTATAACGAGGATGATGATCAGAATTATTATTTTGATGTAGCACCGGCAAAGGAAAAGTGGTATACCTGCGACTGGGACAGCTATTATAATGATCTGAATGCATATCAGAGCGCCGAGGAACGTGATGAGCTGCGCAGTGCATTGAAGGATGAGACCTATACATGGAATTATGCTGATCTGTATGTGTGGAATCAGGGCTCCGATGAGCAGGAACTGGTAGAATCTATAGACTCTGTCTCTCTTGGCGTCGACAATGATCATCAGATCCTGTATTATCGGAAAGCGGCTTCAGATGATGGGGCATTAAGTAACAAGATCTCGATCGATAATGTTTATAACACGGAGTCTGTCCGTGAATGGCTGAATGCAGATTACGGATATGATGATAGCGATGAGGACTATGATGACGAAGAATCGGATACACAGCCGGATGAGACCTATTATGTCATGGTAGGAACCAAGGAACAGGAGATGGATATCAACGTTGATGGCATGCAGGTATCCGAAAATGGTAAAACAGCGATTATCTGGGTCAATGAAGACGGCGATTCCGCAATCTATGATTATGATGTGACGGCAGATGGTCTCAACGAGGCAGGCGAGATCAATGGCGATGTATTCCGCGGGTCATGGGTCGGTGACAGCTATTATTATATGACCGATGATGATGAGTATGGTGATCTGTGCGTGTACAAGAATCAGAAGAGCACCACGCTTGCTAAAAATATTTCTGCATATCAGTTCAATGTATATGCAGACGGAAATGTGTGTGCATACAAGGATTATGAGGATATGGATCTTCGACTGTTTGACAGCAATGGAACAGATACCAAGATCGGCAAGGATGTTCAGAATTATTCCTACATTAACGCGAACCGGATCGTCTATGAGAAGAATGATAATCTGTATGTCTATAATGGCAAGGACGAGGATCGCAGAATTGTCCGCAATCTGAGTGAGGATGATGGTTATCTTTGCTTTACACCGGAAGCAATATTCTAAGAGCACATGCCGCAGGTCCGGCAGGCATTGTCTGTGAAAAAGAGGTGAATGCAGTTTGAAATACCTTGTGAAAAAAGGAGAAATGCAGCAGTATGATACGAACACGATGGAGGTGTTCGGTATGCCGTCGCTCGTGCTCATTGAGCGCGCGGCGATGGCTGCTGTAGAAGAGTTAGCACAGAACGGATGGAAACCGAAGAATCGGATTCTGGTCGTCTGTGGCAGTGGGAATAACGGCGCAGACGGGTTAGTGATGGCGAGGCTGCTGCATCTGAAGGGGTATCGGGTACAGATCCTGCTCGCAGGCAGCCGGACGAAGGTAACGAAAGAAAATCAGACAGAACTCCGGATCGCAGAAAACTATGGGATAGAGACGATAAATGCCGAAAAATGGCTGGAAAGCGTACCTGAGCCGGATGCATATGATATCGTGATCGATGCGATCTTTGGTGTGGGACTTTCAAGAAGGATCGAGGGTGTGTATGTACAGTTGATCGAACGGCTCAACAGGCTCACGGCAAAAAAGACAGCCGTTGACATTCCGAGCGGAATCGATGCGGACAGTGGCTGTGTGCTGGGCGTGGCATTCCGGGCAGATCTTACCGTTACATTTTCGTACGAAAAGCTCGGTATGCGTCTGTTTCCGGGACAGGAATATTGTGGGCGGATTGTATGCCGCAGTGTTGGGATCGACGACCACAGTTTCCTCGCAGAGACAGAACGCGGTCATAAGCCATCAGTGGCAGCACTGACCGATGATGATCTGGCGCTGATACCGGACCGGCGGATGCGTACCAATAAGGGTTCCTACGGAAAAGTGCTGGTGGTCGCAGGCAGTGTCAATATGGCGGGCGCGGCGGTATTCAGTGCGAGGGCTGCGTATCTGTGCGGCTGTGGGCTGGTGCGGATACTGACACCGGAGGAAAACCGCACGATCATACAGAGTACATTGCCGGAAGCGGTGCTCACGACTTATAACAGTAAAAAACCAGAGCCGGAGATCATGAATGCCGCCATGCAGTGGGCAGATGTGATCGTCTGCGGACCGGGGCTGGGTACTTCGGATGCCGCGCACCGGATCGTACAGTTAGTGTTGAAAAATGCAGCCGTTCCGGTAGTTCTGGATGCGGATGCATTGAATGTGATCGCGGAGGATACGGATATCCTGCGCAGACCGCATACCGATCTGGTCATCACGCCGCATTTAGGTGAGATGGCGAGACTGCAGGATATGCCGGTTTCGTATCTGCAGGATCATCTCGTGGAGAGTGCAGAGGAGTTCGCACGCACCTACAATCTGATCTGTGTGTTAAAGGATGCGAGAACCGTCACGGCAGTGCCGTTTGGACAGACGTATCTAAACCTGTCAGGCAATAACGGGATGGCGACCGGGGGCAGCGGAGATGTGCTCACAGGAGTGATCGCATCGCTGATCGCGCAGGGTGCTTCACCGGAACTGGCAGCACCGCTGGGTGTGTACCTGCATGGACGAGCGGGTGATCTGGCAGTCAGAGATTATGGCTGCTACAGTCTGATGGCTTCTACATTGGTAGAGGCTCTGCCAAAGTTATTTTTAGAGAAAGAGGGCATGAAATAATGGATAATTATCCGAGAGTGCATGCAGACATTGATCTGGATGCGATTCGGTACAATATGGAGCAGATGCATCATCTGACAGATCCGCATACAAAACTGATGGCTGTCATCAAGACGGACGGCTATGGACATGGAGCGATCCCGATCGCACAGGAGCTCGAACCGCTGGACTATGTATACGGTTATGCGGTCGCTGCGGAGGAAGAAGGGCTTGCATTGCGGGAGGCCGGTATTGAAAAGCCGATACTGATCTTGGGATATGCGTTTCCGGAGCAGTACGAGGCCTTGCTTCAGGCACGGATCACACCGGCGATCTTTACGCTGGAGGATGCCACGGTGCTCTCTGAGACAGCCGGGCGGCTGGGGCTGACTGCGCATATTCATATCAAGCTGGATACCGGTATGGGTCGTGTCGGATTCCTGATATCAGAGGAAAGTGCGGATACGATCGCACAGATCGCAGCATTGCCGCATATAGTGATAGAAGGTATCTTTACACATTTTGCCAGAGCGGATGAGACGGATAAGACGTCCGCCGAGCAGCAGTTGGCGGCATTTTTACACATGGATGAGCTGCTCGCTGCACGCGGTGTGCATATTCCGATCCGGCATTGTTCGAACAGTGCCGGTATTTTAGATCTGCCGCATGCCAATCTGGATATCGCGCGTGCGGGAATCACGCTGTATGGTCTTCATCCGTCGGATGAGGTACATCTCGAACGGATGGATATGCATCCGGTGTTATCTTTAAAGAGTCGTGTCGTATATGTGAAGACGTTACCGGCCGGCTATGGGGTCAGCTATGGGGCTACCTATGTGACACCGTCCGAGCGCAGGATCGCGACGATTCCGGTCGGTTACGGAGACGGATATGCCAGAAGCCTTTCCAACAAGGGTGAGGTGCTGATCAGGGGCCGGAGAGCTCCGATCGTCGGACGCGTGTGCATGGATCAGTTCATGGTGGATGTCACGGATATTGCGGATGTGCGCGTGGGAGACTGTGTGACACTGATCGGAACGGACGGGAACGAACAGATCACCTTGGAGGAACTGGGTGAGAGATCCGGACGTTTCAATTATGAGTTCGCCTGCGATCTCGGAAAGCGGATTCCGCGTATCTTTTACAGAAACGGAAAAAGAATTGCCAGTTGGACGCAATTTCATGGACTTGCAGAATAAAAAGTTTTTAATTGGAAATACTTCAGAATAAGTTACAAAGTAATTATTTTTCTGGAGTGAGGACAATGACGATTCGACGAGGAGATGTATATTATGCAGATTTGCGGCCGGTGGTAGGTTCGGAGCAGGGAGGGATCCGCCCGGTTCTGGTCATACAAAATGATGTTGGCAACCGCCACAGCCCGACCGTGATCGTTGCGGCGATCACATCGCAGATCAATAAGTCAAAGCTGCCGACACATGTGGAACTGTCTGCGAGACAGTATGAGATGGTCAAGGATTCGGTTGTTTTGCTGGAACAGCTTCGCACGATTGACAAGCGCAGATTGAAAGAGCGTGTGTGTCATCTGGACGGAGAGATTCTGACAAAAGTGGACAAAGCGTTGGAAATCAGTCTGGAACTGCCTACATAAACTTGACTTTGCTGGCAGACAATGGTATATTTCTAGTGTTTTACTATAATCAAATCACAAAACAAGAGAAAATAGGAGCGTTGTTATATGGAAGATGCCGGTAACCCACATAGGGGTTTTATTGGTAAAGTAAAGAAATTTTTTAACAGAAATTCAGAAGATGTCACAGAGGAAGAGATCATTTCACTCGTCAATGAAGGACATGAGCAGGGCTTTATCCGGGAGAGTGAAGCGGAGATGATCCATAATATTTTTGAGCTGAGTGATAAGGATGCCAAGGATATTATGACACACCGGAAACAGATCTGTGCGCTGGATGGCAGCATGACTTTTTCGGAGGCACTGGAGCTGATTATCAAAGAGCCGTTTTCCAGATTTCCGGTGTACATAGAAGATATGGATGACATTGTCGGACAGGTACATATCAAGGAAATGCTGACGCATGCACGTGACATGGCATGCGCGGATATACCGATCCGTGAGATCAAAGATCTGATGACACCGGTCGATTTCGTGCCGGAGACGATCGGGATCACTGCGCTGTTTCAGCGGATGCAGACGTCAAAAAACCATCTGGTCATCGTGATCGATGAGTATGGTCAGACGGCGGGGCTGGTGGCGCTCGAGGACATCTTAGAGGAGATCGTAGGCAATATTTTTGATGAGCACGACAAGGAAGAACATCATATTGTTGCCCGTGCCGATGGCGTTTATTTTATGGATGGGGCAGCCGATCTGGAAGAAGTCGCCGAGGCACTCGGTCTGGAAGAACTCGCAGAGAATGAGAACGATACACTCAACGGTTATCTGATCTCACTGATCGACAAGATTCCGAGTGACGGTGAGCGGTTTGAGGTCGAGTCACATGGATTCTTATTTCGCGTGTTGTCCGTGAAGGATAAGATGATCTGTCGTGTGGAAGTAAAAAAGATACCGGGAGCCGATGCAGGCTCTTCTAAATAAAACTAAAATCTATAACGAAAAGAGGAAAAACGATGTCAGGACATTCAAAGTTCGCGAATATCAAGCATAAGAAGGAGAGAAACGATGCAGCCAAGGGCAAGATCTTTACAATGATCGGCCGTGAGATCGCTGTCGCAGTCAAAGAGGGCGGCTCCGATCCTGCCAACAACAGCAAGCTGGCTGCTGTCATCGCAAAGGCAAAGGCAAATAACATGCCCAACGATACGATTGACCGTGGTATTAAGAAAGCAGCCGGAGACGGCGACAATGTCAATTACGTAGTAGCTACATATGAGGGCTACGGACCGGCAGGTACAGCAATTATCGTCAAGTGTCTGACCGATAATAAGAACCGTACAGCCGCAAATGTCAGAAATGCATTTACCAAGGGACAGGGAAGCATCGGTACACAGGGCTGTGTATCTTATATGTTTGACGAAAAGGGTCAGATCATTATCGAGAAGGAATCCTGTGAGATGGATCCGGACGATCTGATGATGCTCGCACTGGATGCAGGCGCAGAAGATTTTCAGGAGGAAGAGGACAGCTTTGAGATCCTGACTGCTCCGGATGCATTCGATGCAGTACGTGAGGCACTGGAGGCAGAGAAGATCGAGATGGCAAATGCCGAAGTGACGATGCTGCCGCAGACCTATGTCACATTATCCGATGAGGCAGACCTGAAGAATATCCAGAGAATCCTTGATCTGCTCGATGAGGATGATGATGTGCAGGACGTATATCACAACTGGGATGAATAATCCTTGAATGAGTATGAATGGAAGTGTGAATGGAACCGTATTTTACGGTTCCATTTTTTGTTCGTATATGATAAAATGAGAATAGTTGTAGATAGATACGACTGCTACAATAATCAGTTGGAGGAACTATGGAATTTATAAAGGGCATATGTCCGCATTGTAATGGCGAACTACAGATACCGCAGGATCGGAAGACGATCATCTGTATGTACTGCGGAAAAGAAATCACAGTGAGCGATGCACAGATGCAGCAGGAGCAGATCAGCCGTCCGAAGCCGGTGTCGGAGGAAGACGCGATCGGAGCCTTGCAGAATCTGCTGTATGGAATCGAAAATCCGATGCAGTTTTTTAAAAAGGCATTGTATATGGAGTTTTTTAATAAATACATCTATGAGAATGCGAACAACTTAGCAATGCTGGAACAGTACTATCTGGCATCCGAAGAAAAGCAGGAGGCATTAAAGCGGGTTGCAGAGCCTTTGGTTGCGCGGGTGGAGAGTGATCTTGGCGGATTGCGCGGCAATAAAAGAGAACAGTTGCAGATGGATTATAATCTGTCTATGGTCGTCTACATATTCCCGGCACTGCTGGAGACAAATACGGCATCCGGAAAGGCGTGGATCGATGCGCTGGCAGCTACGTGGAAGCAGCATTTTCCGAAGACGGAGCTCAAATCAGCGACCGCAAAGGAGATCAATGCAGGGTTTAAATACCGTTTCTGTTATATCACGACTGCTGTCTGTGAGCATCAGAACAAGCCGGATGACTGCTATGAGCTGACACTGCTGCGGTCATTCAGGGACGGATATCTGCTGCAGTCGGCGGAGGGGGAAGCTATGGTACATGAGTACTATGATGTAGCGCCGTCGATCGTCAAGCATATTGACCGGAGAGCGGATGCAGGACAGATCTATGAGGGGATCTGGCAGCAATATTTATCACCGTGCATTCGTCTGATCGAAAATGAGCAGAATGAGGAATGTGTGGATCTGTACAAAAAAATGGTTTATGAGCTGAAAGATCAGTATTTTCATTAAAATCGTCAAAATAAGATGAAATCGGAGGGAGAACGGTATGAACAAGGTGTTATTTGCAGCATCAGAGTGTGTCCCGTTTATTAAAACGGGTGGTCTGGCAGATGTGTGTGGGGCATTGCCGAAGGAGTTTGACAAGCAGTATTGGGATATCCGGGTAGTGATTCCGTTTTACAGTTGTATTCCGGAACATTTCCGCAATGAATGTGAATATGTGACGCATTTTTATATGAACTGCGGTACTTACATCCAGAATAAATATGTCGGTATTTTCCGCTATGAGATGGATGGCATCAAGTATTATTTCATTGATAATCAGGAGTATTTCAATTGCGTGGTACCTTATGGGGATATCCGCTACGATATTGAGAAATTTGTATTTTTTGATAAGGCAGTTCTCTCGATGCTCAAACAGATCAATTTCCAGCCGGACATCATTCACTGTCATGACTGGCAGACCGGATTTATCCCGGTGTATTTAAGGACAGAGTTTCAGGCAGATATGTTCTACTGGGGCATGAAGTCGATCATGACGATCCACAATCTGAAGTTTCAGGGCGTGTGGGATAAGCAGACGATGATGGGGCTGTCAGGATTCCCGGCAGATCTGTTTACCCCGGATAAGCTGGAATTCCACAAGGATGCGAATATGTTAAAGGGCGGACTGGTATATGCCGATTATGTGACGACGGTCAGCGATACCTATGCAGGCGAGATACAGACACCCTACTATGGCGAAGGGCTGGATGGTCTGCTGCGTGCCAGACATTTTGATATGCAGGGCATCGTGAACGGTATCGATTATGGCGTATACGATCCTGCGACCGACCCGAAGATCTATGTGAACTATGATGCATCGAGCTTCCGCAAGAAAAAAGCGACAAACAAGGAACGCCTGCAGCAGGAACTCGGTCTGACAGTTGACAAGAAAAAGTTCATGATCGGTCTGATCTCCAGACTGACAGATCAGAAAGGACTCGATCTGATCAATTATGTGATCGACCGGATCGCGGATGATTATACGCAGTTTGTCGTGATCGGAACAGGCGAGCCGCAGTATGAGAATATGTTCCGTCATTATGCATGGAAGTACGGCGACCGCATCTCTGCAAATATCTGTTACAGTGATGAACTGGCGCACAAGCTGTATGCGGCTGCGGATGCATTCCTGATGCCGTCACGGTTCGAGCCGTGCGGACTGACACAGCTCATATCGTTCCGTTACGGAACCGTGCCGATCGTTCGTTCCACCGGAGGACTGCGTGATACGGTAGAGCCGTATAACGAGTATGAGCATACCGGAGACGGATTTGCATTTACCAATTATAATGGAGAAGAGATGCTTGGCATCATCAACTATGCAAAGCATATCTATTTTGACTGCAAGAAAGACTGGAACAAGATGATTGACCGTGGCATGGCAAATGACTATTCCTGGAATTCATCCAAGCACAAATACGAAGACCTGTACAATTATCTGATCAATCAGTAACCTACGAAAGACCATCACACAAAAACGCTGTGATGGTCTTTTTTCCGCCGGATCAATGATAAAATCGCAAAAACCGGGCATACTCTACAAAAATAAGGAGGTTTTTGCGATGGGTGAAGCACAGGAAGAACAGAAAGAACAACAGGAAAAAGCCGAAGATCAGGCACAAAACGATTCAATTTTAGAATATGGCGATACGGATCTGGATGATCCGGTACGCAGACACCGGATCCACCTCATGACGATCATCGGTGAGATCGAAGGACATGATGTACTTCCGTCAACGAGCAAAACGACAAAATATGAGCATATTCTGCCCAGACTGGCAGAAGTAGAGGAAGATCCTGCGATCGACGGGCTGCTGCTGTTGCTCAATACGATGGGTGGTGATGTGGAATCCGGGCTTGCGATTGCCGAGATGGTGGCTTCCATGTCAAAGCCGAGTGTGTCACTCGTGCTGGGCGGCAGTCATTCGATCGGTGTGCCGCTCGCTGTTTCGACCAACCGGTCATTTATCGTGCCGAGCGGAACGATGGTCGTCCATCCGGTACGTCTGAACGGACTCACGATCGGTGCGCCGCAGACGTATGATTATTTTAAACAGATCCAGGACCGGATCACCGGGTTTGTATCCGGGCACTGCCGGATCAGTAAAAAGCGTCTGGAGGAACTGATGCTCAATACCGCGATGCTGACCAAAGACCTCGGAACCGTGCTGGTAGGGGCGCAGACGGTGCAGGAGGGGATCATTGATGAGATCGGCGGCCTTCATGAAGCACTGGAGAGTCTGCACCGGATGATCGACGAGAAAAAAACGGCCGGACGACCCTAAATCTTGTACCGTCTGAACTTTTGGGTGACATTTTTGCCTAGATATGCTAATATATAGAAATATATGGGCAGCAATCACGAAGGAGGCTAAGGATGTCATTACTAGAAGCGATTCTGATGGGTATCATTCAGGGTGTTACGGAATTCCTGCCGGTGAGCAGCTCCGGACATCTTGCTTTATTTAAGATTTTATTTCATGTACAGGATGTGGGTCTGCTCTTCGATGTGATCCTGCATCTGGGCACATTACTCGCAATCTTTGCGGTATATTACAAGGATATCTGGAAGATGATCGTGGAGGGGTTTGCGATCATCGGTGATTCCTGCAGGAATATCGGAATATTTTTTAAGAATCTCTCACACAGGACAAAGGGCGGTTATCATCATGTGATCTGTAACGGTTACCGGAAGTTTGTCATGCTGGTGATCGTCTCGACGATCCCGACGGGTGTGATTGGTATTCTTGCCTCGGATCTGATCGAGCAGGCTTCCAAGCTGCTGATCGTTCCCGGCATCTGCCTGATCATGACAGCGATATTACTTCTGCTGGCAGATCATTGCAAGGGTGGAGACAAGATGCCCAAGCAGGTGACCTATTCCAATGCATTTATTATCGGTATTGCGCAGGGTGTGGCGACACTTCCGGGTCTGTCACGTTCCGGAACGACGATCACCGCATGCCTTTTAAGTGGATTTAACCGTAAGTTTGCCGTGAAATATTCATTTATCATGTCGATACCGGCGATTCTCGGTTCGCTGGTGTTTGAACTTTCGGATCTGGCAACTGTGTCATTTACGAGTACGGAGATCGTATATTATCTGGTCGGCATGGTCGTTGCTGCGGTTGTGGGATATATCTGTATCAAGACCATGCTCTATATTGTACGGCAAAAGAAGTTTACCGGATTTGCGATCTATTGCCTGATCGTGGGAGCAATATCTGTGGGTGTATATTTCTACCAGCTATAGCGCCCTGCTTGTCCGGGATAGTGGAGGATAATGAAAATGTCTGGACAGACAAAAAAGAAAAGCAGACAGAGCGGTGGACGCAGTCGCAGCTCTGCCAAAAATAAAAAAACGACTGCCGCGCAGCCGTTGCAGGAGAGCGTCTATCAGGAAGTGATTCTGTGGGTGATGCTGGCAGTGTCGATCGTACTGTTCGTGAGTAATTTCGGTATCGGCGGCAAGATCGGAGGTATGCTGAGTGGTGTGCTGTTCGGGCTGTTTGGTCTGCTCGCGTATGTGTTCCCGGTTTTGCTGTTCGTGGGAACTGTATTTATATTGTCAAACGGTAAAAATAAGATCGCTATGATCAAGGTGGTTGCAGCGGTCTTATTTGTGTGTTTTTTGTGCCTGTTTCTCGAACTTGTGGCGGGCAGTGCGGATCATTATTCGCCGGCGGCGTCTTATCTTTTCGGAAGTGAGGAACGCAACGGCGGTGGTTTCTTCGGCGGTCTGCTGGCATGGCTGATCTGCCCGAATTTCGGCAGGGTCAGTGCGTATGTGATTGATTTTATCGTATTGATTATTACGATGGTAATTGTGACGGAGCGTTCCGCCTGGAAGCATGTCAGAAATGGCGGACACCGCATGTATGAATCCGCAAAAGAAGGAAACGAGCGTTTGCGGATCATACAGGAGCAGCACCGTGAGGAACGCCAGCTACGGCGCATGGAACGGAAGGTATCCGGTGTGTCTGAGGATACCCTGCTCACACCGGAGAACCATACATACCGGGCATCGGATGCATTGACGGAGATCACGCCTGAGATGTTTGCACCGCTTCGCGAAAAACGAAGAAAAGCAGGACTTCCGGTTGAACCTGAGACACCGGTGAGAGAAGCAGAACCGATCACTTCGGATGTGTCAGCAGCGTTTGAACCAGCGGTCGTTGGACAGCATCAGGTGAGTTTACAGCCGGTTGAGGATGTTCCAGTGGAAAAACAGGTCACAGAGGATGCACCTGCCATGCCGGTATTTTCACCGGAATTGCAGGAACTGTTTGCACGTGTAGAGCCGGAGGAAGATCCGGTCGTGGAAACAGCAGTGGTACCGGAATTGCCCGAAACACCACCCGTACCGGAAATCGTTCCTGTATTGGAACCTGAACCGATCGCTGAAGCTGTACCTGAACTTGAGCCTGAACCGGTGCAAAAAGCTGTACCTGAACCTGAACCTGAACCGGTACCGGAGGCCGTAGCCAAACCTGCAGCCGAGGTCGTGCGGGAGCCGGTATTGAAACAGGGGGCCGCAAAGAAAGCAGCTTCAGCTTCACCTGAGGTTGATGTAGAGGATATTGCGCAGGAGATCGAGCAGCAGACGGCAGAAGAGCCGCGCAGCTATGTATTCCCGCCTGTGGATCTGCTGAAAAAAGGTGATCCGCGTCATCAGGGAGACAGTAAACGGCATCTGCAGCAGACAGCGTTAAAGCTGCAGCAGACGTTAAAGAATTTTGGTGTGAACGTTACGATCTTAAACGTGAGCTGCGGACCGACCGTTACCCGCTATGAGATTCAGCCCGAAATGGGTGTCAAGGTCAGCAAGATCGTGAATCTGACAGACGATATCAAGCTGAATCTGGCGGCAGCGGATATCCGTATGGAAGCACCGATTCCCGGAAAAGCGGCGATCGGTATCGAAGTACCCAATAAGGAGACGATGCCGGTCATGTTCCGTGATCTGGTGGAATCCAGAGAGTTCAAGGAGCATCCGTCCAATATTGCATTTGCGGCCGGGCGTGATATCGGTGGACAGGTCATCATGGCGGATATCGCCAAAATGCCGCATCTGCTCATTGCGGGTGCAACCGGCTCGGGAAAATCCGTCTGTATCAATACGATCATCATGTCGCTGCTGTATCGTGCGGATCCTGAGGATGTCAAGCTGATCCTCATCGATCCGAAGGTTGTCGAGTTATCGGTATATAATGGAATTCCGCATTTGTTTATTCCGGTCGTGACAGATCCGAAAAAAGCGGCGGGCGCGCTCAACTGGGCAGTGGCGGAGATGACGGAGCGTTATCAGAAGTTCGCAGCCTACGGTGTGCGTGACCTGAAGGGATACAATGCAAAGGTGGAGAGCATCGCGGATATCGATGATCCGGAAAAACCGAAGAAGCTGCCGCAGATCGTGATCATTGTGGACGAGCTGGCAGACCTGATGATGGTCGCGCCCGGAGATGTGGAGGATGCGATCTGTCGTCTGGCGCAGTTGGCGCGTGCATGCGGCATCCATCTGATCATCGCAACGCAGCGGCCGTCAGTGAATGTCATTACCGGTCTGATCAAGGCAAATATGCCGAGCCGTATCGCATTTTCCGTGACCTCCGGTGTGGATTCGCGTACGATACTGGATATGGTCGGTGCGGAAAAATTGCTGGGAAAAGGTGACTGCCTGTATTATCCGCAGGGGCTGAACAAGCCGCTTCGTGTACAGGGAGCATTTGTTTCGGATCAGGAAGTATCGGCTGTCGTAGACTTTATCAAAGACAGCTATGGACATGCGACATATGACAGTTCGATCGAAGAGCGGATGAGTAAAATATCCGAAAATGCCGGCAATACCGGCTCTTCGAGTGCGTCTGCTCCGGGTTCGGACGCAGGCGGCAGAGATGTGTACTTTGTAGATGCGGCCAAGCTGTTGATGGACAAGGACAAAGCCTCCATCGGCATGCTGCAGCGATATTTTAAGGTTGGCTTTAACCGTGCGGCACGTATCATGGATCAATTGGAGGAGGCTGGTGTGGTAGGACCGGAAGAGGGAACGAAGCCCAGACAGATCCTGATGAATCCGGAAACGTTTGATGCGATGCTGGAGGACGGTTCTTTTTAACAGATCATGATATTAGGAGGCAGGAGAGAAAATGGCACAATTAATTGATGGAAAGAAGATCTCACAGGAGATTAAAGATGAATTAAAAGAGACTGTGGCTCAGTTGAAGGCACAGGGCAGAGAGGGTGCGCTGGCAGTGATCCAGGTCGGAAATGACCCGGCATCCTCTGTCTATGTACGCAATAAAAAGAGAGCATGCGAATATATCGGCATTCGTTCTGAGAGCTATGAACTGCCGGAGCAGACGAGCGAGGAGGAATTGCTGGCGCTGATCGAAAAATTGAATCAGGACCCGAAGATCAATGGCATTTTATGCCAGCTTCCGGTTCCCGCACATATGGATGAGGACAAGATCATCCGTGCCATCGCACCGGAAAAGGATGTGGACGGCTTCCATGCGCAGAATGTGGGTGCTCTCGTGATTGGACAGCAGGGCTTCGTATCATGTACACCTGCCGGAATCATTCAGTTGCTCAAACGTTCCGGTGTGGAGATTGAGGGAAAGAACTGTGTGATCGTCGGCAGAAGCAATATTGTCGGAAAACCGATGGCTCTGTTGATGCTGCGTGAGAATGCAACGGTTACAGTGTGCCATTCCAAGACCAAAGATCTGCCGGAAATATGTAAGCAGGCAGATATCCTCATCGTTGCGATCGGCAGACCGAAGATGATCACGGCAGATTATGTCCGTGAAGGCGCTGTTGTGATCGATGTCGGTATTCACAGACAGGAGGACGGTAAGCTCTGCGGTGATGTCGATTTTGCCCAGGTAGAGCCGATTGCGGGCGCGATCACACCGGTTCCCGGCGGTGTCGGACCGATGACGATCGCCATGCTCATGAATAACTGTGTAGAAGCAATGAAACGTTAGGCAAAAAGAGGTTGTGACATGAAGTGTGCGAGATGTGGCGCGGAGATTTGCAAGGGAAATCTGTATTGCTCAAAATGTGGGGCAGAAGTACAGATCGTATCCGCGGATAATGTCATGGAAGAAGAATTTTTCCTTGATTTTCAAAAACGGGAAATGCGCAGCACGATGTCTGAGGAAGATTCTCATGCAGCCACGCATGACGGAAATAAAAAAAAGCAGAAGCGCCAAAACCTTCTCGGTGGATGGCTCACGGCTGTATTGGGTGCCTGTGTACTCATCATTGTCCCGGCACTTCTTTTTGCTCCGGATGCAAAGGCGGCAGGGAATACCTCGGGTACAGATGCTTCTTATGACAGCTCTGATGATGATGCTTATGAAAACATGATCCGTGCACTGGCTGCCGGTGAGGATGAACAGGCAGCACGGCTGTTAAAGGATCACAGGGTGATGCAGGACGATCCGACGGCAGAAAAATTCTGGCAGGCATGGCTGTATGGACAGCAGTCGGATGCTAAGCAGCAGATCCGTACATTGCAGGAGATTCTTGCCGGGGATGAGGAAAATGTGTATGCGTGCAGGGAGCTGATACGCATCTATGTGACGCAGGGCGATTTTGATGCACTGTATGATTTTTATCAAGTCTATGAGAACTCTGCGCTGGCGGGTCTGTTTGCGGATTATCTCGTGGCAGCTCCGCAGATCGAGCTTCCGTCGGAGCCGGTCTTTGAGGGTGACAGATTTACGATAAGCGCGCAGGATGGACTCAATGTTTATTACACGCTCGATGGGTCTTCACCGGTCACGAACGGCACGCTGTATTATGCACCGCTGCAGCCGCAGGCGGGTGAGTATACGATCTCGGCAGTGGCATGCAATGAGGAGGGCTATTACAGCCCGGTTGTAACGGCTTCTGTGAAGGTGACAGAGCACTATCAGCTTGGAATGCCGCAGGTGACACCGGGCAGTGGCGAATATCAGACACCGCAGACGATCCACATCAGTGTGCCGGCCGGATGCAGTGCCTATTATACGTGGAGCGGTCAGAATCCGACAACCGCATCGACACGGTATCAGGGTGGTATTTCCATGCCGGAGGGTAATAATGTGCTGTCTGTCATCATTGTGGATGCATACGGAAATGAGAGCAGCATTCAGCGTATGAATTATATATACATGCCATAGAATGGCATAGAAAAAGGTCGTGATCCCCATCGGTATCGCGGCCTTTTTGTCAGCTTTTCTTTTTCAGTTAATCTTCGACGAACTCAATGTAATCCTTGTCCATTTTTTTGATACGGGCGAGTGAGTATACGTCAATGCCCTGGGCGACCAGCTTGTCATGACCGGGCTGGAAGGATTTTTCGATGACGATACCGATACCGGCGATCGTCGCATGGGCTTTGCGGATGAGCCGCAGAGCACCGGTCGCAGCTTCGCCATTTGCCAGAAAATCATCTACGATCAGCACATGATCGTTCTCGTTTACGAATTTACTGGACATGGTCAGCTCATAACTGGTTCCCTTTGTATAGGAAGTCACGATCGTCTGATACAGATCGTCATTGAGTGTTTTGGAAGGCTGTTTTTTTAAAATCACCATCGGAACATTCAGTGCCATGGCGCAGGTGAGCGCCGGTGCGATGCCGGAACTCTCGATCGTGGCTACCTTGGTGACCCCTTTTCCTTTAAAATGTTCTGCCAGTGCTTTGCCGATCTCCATCATAAGTGCAGGATCGACCTGATGATTGATAAAACTGTCTACCTTCAATATATTATCATTGACAGCAATTCCTTCGCTAAGAATCTTATCTTCCAGTAATTTCATAGAAAACTCCGCCTTTCGTTTCGTAATTATTCTGAATAATAATTATTATAGCACTTTTTTGTATGAACACAAAGAAATATTTGTATGAAATGGCAGGTTTTTGTATAGGATGTTACAAAGATTTTTTTGGTGAAATTATGAATCGTAAACGGAAATACGGATGTGGCAGAGCAGCAGTAGTGTTGGCAGGTATCCTGATGATGGTTTGTGTGTGGTCTGCGGGGGCGGTATGCAGGATCACATATGCCGGTGAACGGACAGATGCGGTAGAGGAACCGCAGAATCTCTATGCGCTCTCTGCCTGCCTGATGGATGCGGACAGCGGCCGTGTTTTATTTGAAAAAGAGGGGTATGTACACCGTGCGAATGCAAGTACAACAAAGATCCTCACACTGATTCTCACATTGGAGCGCGGGGATCTGGATGATGTGGTGACTGTGACCGGGCGTGCGGCGGGACAGCCCAAAGTGGCGCTTGGCATGAAGGAGGGCGAGCAGTACCGGCTGGAGGATCTGTGTTATTCCCTGATGCTGGAATCACATAATGATTCGGCGGTGGCTATTGCGGAACATGTCGGTGGCAGTGTGGAAGGCTTTGCCGCGCTGATGAATGAGAAGGCGCATGAGCTTGGGTGTGAACAGACTTATTTTATTACACCGAACGGGCTGGATGAATCGGATGGAACTGATTTTCACGGAACCTCCGCAGTCGATCTGGCAAGGATCATGTCTTATTGTGTGATGCGTTCGCCGATGAAAGGAGAATTTCTGAACATTACGCGGACACCGGACTATACATTTTGCGATCTGTCCGGCAAACGGACATTTTCCTGCTATAATCACAATGCGTTTTTGCATATGATGGATGGTGCCCTGTCCGGAAAAACCGGTTTTACGGCAGATGCGGGATACTGCTATGTGGGAGCCTTAGAGCGGGACGGACGTACCTTTACGGTGGCACTGCTCGGATGCGGCTGGCCGAATAATAAAACCTATAAATGGAAGGACTGCACAAAGCTGTTTTCCTATGGGATCGATCATTATGAATACCGGACGCTGCAGCGGGAGATGGGTGCCTGGAACTGTGATGTGGAAAATGGGGCAGCCGGTAACGGCAATCCGTATGAAACCCCTGCGGTATGTCTCAGGGAGGAACCTCATGAACCGGTTCAGATGCTGCTGCGCAGTGATGAATCACTTGTCTGTGAAGAAAAAATAAAAAAACTGTTGACAGCACCCGTACGGAAGGGTGAAAATGCAGGAGAAGTGTGTTATTATCTGAAGAAAAGTGACGGAACAAAGGAGCTTGTCTACCGGGCAGAGGTCTATGCGGCAGATGAAATCCCGGCTAAAGACATGACATTTTATGTCCGTTTTCTGTTACAGAAACTGATTACTTAATATTTGCCAAAATTTTAACGATTTCTACACAAATTCTATTGAAAATATTTCCCAAAACATATATAATTATTATAGCGAAATTTTTGCTTTCTAAAAAATTAAGCACTAAAAATATATACGGAGGTAGAAAGAATGAGTAATGGTAATGATAATTTGGCAATGCAGCGCATCGCCGGATTAGTCGACGAAAACAGTTTTATGGAAATCGGCTCACTTGTTACTGCAAGAAGCACAGATTTCGACCTGTCAAATACAGACACTCCTTCCGACGGCGTAGTGACCGGACACGGTCTGATCGACGGAAATCTTGTGTTTGTCTACAGTCAGGATGCAGGCGTACTTGGCGGTACGATCGGAGAGATGCATGCAAAGAAGATTGCCGGTCTGTATGACATGGCAGTGAAGATGGGTGCACCGATCATCGGACTGATCGACTGCGCAGGTATGAGACTTCAGGAGTCTGTAGATGCGTTAGAGGCAGTCGGAACACTGTATGCAAAGCAGGTGGCAGCATCCGGTGTGGTTCCGCAGATCACAGCAGTATTCGGAACCTGTGGCGGCGGCATGGCAGTCGTACCCGCTCTTTCAGATTTTACATTTGCAGAGGCAGAAAAGGCAAAGATCTTTGTCAATTCTCCGAATGCAATTCCCGGAAACAATACAGGCAAGTGTGATACCGCATCCGCTGCATTCCAGAGTGAGGAAGCGGGAACCGTAGACGGTATCGGCTCTGATGCAGAGATCTTTGCAAAGATCCGTGAGCTGGTAAGTATCCTTCCCGGCAACAATGCGCAGGCAGGAGTCGTAGACAGTTGTGTCGATGACCTGAACCGCGCATGCGCAAGTCTGGATACCATGAAGGGTGATCCCAGATATGTGCTCAGCGAGATCTCTGACGGACATGCTTTTGTTGAGACAAAGGCAGCATACGCCAAGGAGATGGTGACCGGATTTATCAAATTAAACGGCATGACGATCGGAGCTGTTGCCAATGCAACAGAGCTGTATAAGGATGGCGAGAAGGCAGAAGAGTTTGAGGCAAGCCTGAGCGCAAGAGGATGCAACAAGGCTGCTGATTTCATCGATTTCTGTGATGCTTTTGAGATCCCGGTAGTTTCATTTACAAATGCAGCCGGATTTAAGGCATGCATGTGCTCAGAGAAGAATCTTGCCAAGGCGCTTGCACGTCTGACTTATGCGTTTGCAAATGCGACCGTACCGAAGATAAACGTGATCACTGACAAGGCTTTCGGAAGCGCATACGCAGTGATGAATTCAAAGGCACTCGGTGCTGACCTTGTATACGCATGGCCGGATGCCAAGGTTGGCATGATGGATGCTTCTCTGGCAGCCAAGATCATGTATGCAGATGCTTCTGCGGATGTGCTTGCTGAGAAGACAAAAGAATACGATGCACTTCAGGGCAATATCCAGTCTGCAGCAAGACGTGGCTATGTAGACCGCATCGTAGATTACGCAGATACCAGAAAGTATCTGGTAGCAGCATTTGAGATGCTTTACACGAAAAATGTAGAGCAGCCCTACAAGAAACACGGTGCAAAATAAGAAAGGTGACGATTATGACGAAGATTAAGAAAAAATTATTACTGATCGTCAGTCTGTGCCTTCTTGCCGTTGGAGTATTCGGATGCGGCAGTGATGAAAATGCCACATATAACGGATATACCGCGGATCAGCTTGCTGCAAACAATACAGGTATTCTGGATGAACTGGTAGGAATGAGCGATGATGATCTCGCAATGTACCAGTCTATGCAGGATCAGATCGATGCAGCAACCTTGAAGGTGATCAACAACTGG
>JBNMHW010000023.1:0-29678 GCA_050872965.1 bacterium
AATGCATTCTGACCGTAACTGGTTCTAAACTTCATACGTCCGAGCAGACGAACCAGTTCCGGATGGATTCCATGAATACCAACCTCTAACGTAGCTGCCTCGCCTTCCTCACGGATCATGGTGTCAACTTCCTTCTGTGCCTTCTCAACCATCTCCTCGATTCTGGCCGGATGGATACGTCCATCAACGATCAGCTTCTCCAGAGCGATTCGCGCTACTTCACGGCGGATCGGATCAAAGCCGGAAAGAATGACTGCCTCGGGTGTATCATCAATGATCAGATCTACACCTGTCAGCGTCTCCAGAGTACGGATATTTCTACCCTCGCGGCCAATGATTCTTCCCTTCATTTCATCATTGGGAAGCGGAACTACTGAAATCGTAGTTTCCGAAACATGATCCGCTGCGCATTTCTGGATTGCAGTCACCACATAATCCTTGGCTTTCTTGCCTGCCTCTTCCTTTGCGCGGGTTTCCATTTCCTTAATGAGTTTTGCAGTGTCAAGTTTTACATCATCTTCAACGGTTTTCAAAAGAAATTCTTTTGCTTGTTCGGAGGTTAAACCTGAAATTCTTTCAAGTTCCTGTACTCTCTGTTCATTGAGCTTTGCGACTTCTGCTTTCTGCTTTTTGATTTCTTCTTCCTTAGCTGCAAAGCTTGCCTCACGTCGTTCAATGGAATCGAGCTTCTTGTCCAGATTGGACTCCTTCTGTTCAACACGACGCTCCGCACGCTGAATCTCTGATCTGCGTTCCTTGATCTCGCGGTCTAATTCGTTCTTCGTCTTGATAGACTCCTCCTTGACCTCTAAGAGAGATTCGCGTTTCTTTGCCTCTGCAGTCTTCACCGCATCGTCAATGATCGATCTCGCGCGTTCTTCCGCAGAACCGATCTTTGAATCAGCCTTCTTCTGCTGTACCTGATTCATAATAACGACTGTTACAACCGCAGTAATAACTAAGGTGACCAGAATAGCAATTATCATCGTAACAATACCTACCATCGCAGGAGCACCTCCTTATTAAGTTTTCATTGTACATATAACAAAAAATTCGTACATCTGTCATAACTACAACATATAAATTTTATCCTTTATTGTATATTATGTCAAGAGAATTCTTTATCACAATCGCAGCTCCCGGCAGATATCCGAACTGCGAAAACCTCTGCGCTGTAAATACCCATACATCCTGCGCTGCTGCTTCTGGTCAGCCGTCTGTGGATCATAATGCCTTTTCTCCAAAAGTTCGCGGATCATCTGTGTCTCATCCCGCTCATCGGCATAGGATTCGAGCACCCGGTCTGCCACCTCTCGGTCAACGCCCTTCTGCTGCAATTCCATGCGCAGCTTACCGGCGCTCTTTGCCGTACCGCACAGACGGACATAACAGTCTGCATAGCGCTCATCATCCACATAGTGATAGCTTTTGACATACGCGACCGCCTCATCGACCAGATCCGGCGGATATTCGCTATCCAGCAGCTTTCCCCGCAGATCCCGTTCCGTGCGATCCATGCGTTCGAGCAGATGCATGGCACGCTTTTTTGCCCGTTTTCCGATCACATCGCGTCGGATCTGTATGTACTGCTGTTCGGTCAGCACCGTCCCCTCTGACAGATGCAGGGTACGAAGATCCCCTGTATAGAGAATCCATACCTCTCCGCTGTCCAGATGCAGTCTGCGTTTTCCCTTTGTCTGCGGTTCAATGGCTGTGATCACAACATCCGACATGACCGCCTATTCCTCATCAGGTGCGGCTGCCGCAGCAGTGTCTGCCACCTCTTCGCCGATACCGTAATGCGCGCGCACTTTGGCTTCGATCTCTGCGCAGATATCCGGATGCTCGACAAGGAACTGCTTGGCATTCTCGCGTCCCTGACCGATCTTGTCTCCCTCATAGGCATACCATGCACCGGACTTGTTCACCACATCGATACCCGCTGCCAGATCCAGAATATCGCCCTCTTTGGAAATACCTTTTCCAAACATGATATCAAACTCTGCCTCACGGAACGGAGGCGCTACTTTATTCTTTACGACCTTGACACGCGTATGGTTTCCGATCACCTCTCCCGCCTGCTTGAGCGCTTCGACGCGGCGCACATCCAGACGCACAGAGGAGTAGAACTTCAGCGCACGTCCGCCGGTCGTCGTCTCGGGATTACCGAACATCACGCCGACCTTCTCACGCAGCTGGTTGATAAAGATCACGATACAGTTTGACTTGCTGATCACTGCGGTCAGCTTGCGCAGCGCCTGTGACATCAGACGTGCCTGAAGACCTACATGGGAATCACCCATATCACCGTCGATCTCGGCCTTCGGTACGAGGGCTGCCACAGAGTCTACGATCACGATATCGACCGCTCCGGAACGCACCATCGTCTCCGTGATCTCCAATGCCTGCTCGCCGTTATCCGGCTGTGAAATATACAGGTTATCGATATCTACGCCGATATTCTTCGCATAGACGGGATCTAACGCATGCTCTGCGTCGATAAATCCTGCGATACCTCCTGCCTTCTGTACCTCTGCGACACAATGCAGTGCCACGGTCGTCTTACCACTGGACTCCGGTCCGTAGATCTCCACGATACGTCCCTTCGGAAGTCCGCCGAGTCCCAGTGCCAGATCCAGGCTCAATGATCCGGTCGGAACGGTCTCCACATTCATCGCTGCGGAAGGATCTCCCAGCTTCATCACCGATCCCTTGCCATACTGCTTCTCAATCTGTGCGATCGCCGCATCCAATGCTTTTAATTTATTTTCGTCTGCCATGACTGTCTCCTTTTCATTTATGGTTGGTTATTCATCATTTATTTTATGATTTGTCTGTTCTGTAGCTGTATGTACCGCTCAATAAACGAACATTTGTTCGTGTCTGTGATTATCATAATACACTTCATATCAAATGTCAACAGGGAAAAAGAAAAGAACACCCGATGAACGGGTGCTCTCATTATAGCCTTTTGTACGTTTGCCGTCAAGCATGCATCACATGCCCCGGCGCCGGTCATTCATTAAGACTCGATCTTCTGGTCACGCACGAGTGCCGCTTTCTGCAGCAGATCCAGCACTTCCTCCTTCGTGATCACGCCGATGCTCTTACCGGCAAACATGCCCAGATTCATTGTCACGAGCATCGGAATACTCATCACCCGGTACTTCAGCGCCAGTCCCGGCTGCTCATCGACATTGACCTTGCCCACCAGATAGTCATCCGCATACTCCTCCGAGATCTGCTCGACGATCGGGCTGAGCATCTTGCACGGTCCGCACCAGTCTGCGTAGAAATCGATCAGAACCGGTTTTTCGCTCTTCATAACTATCTCATCAAAATTGTCCTCTGTAATCTGAATGACTGCCATAATAAGCCCTCCTTTTAGCTGTTTTTCCTGTTCGCCGTATGCTTAGTTTCTGCCGAATTCGGATAGCTGCAAGCCTTTGTTCCGGTCCAGCGTCATGCCGACACTCCATGCATTGACAAACAAAAGCAGCGGATTTCCTTTGAGATCCATGATCTTTTTCATATCCGAAGTTCCGGTCAGGCTGTCCATATCCACCTCATCCTTATTTTCGATCCAGCGGATATGTTCATACGGCAGATTTTCTAACCGGATATCTACATTATACTCATTTTCCAGACGGAATTTCAAGACATCAAACTGAAGGACGCCGACAACGCCGACGATGATCTCTTCCATGCCGCCCTTATACTCCTGAAAGATCTGGATCGCACCCTCCTGCGCGATCTGATTGACACCCTTGACGAACTGCTTGCGCTTCATGGAATCGATCAGACGCACTCTGGCAAAATGTTCGGGTGCAAAGGTCGGGATTCCTTCAAACTCAAATTTTTCTTTTGCAGTCGTGAGCGTATCTCCGATTGAGAAAATACCCGGATCGAACAGTCCGATGATATCACCGGCATACGCCTCGTCAACGATCTTGCGCTCCTGCGCCATCATCTGCTGCGGCTGTGACAGCTTGATCTGCTTGCCGCCCTGCACATGATATACTTCCATGCCCGCATCGAATTTTCCGGATACGATACGCATGAACGCGACACGATCACGGTGATTTTTGTTCATATTTGCCTGTATCTTGAAAATAAATCCGCTGAAATCCTCGGAAAACGGATCGATCTGACCGATATTGGACTGTCTCGGCAGCGGTGCATAGGTCATCTGCAAAAAGTGCTGCAAAAATGTCTCTACACCGAAGTTGGTCAGTGCCGAACCGAAAAATACCGGCGACAGCTCACCCTTTGTGACCAGCTCCTGATCAAATTCCGCACTCGCGCCGTCTAACAGCTCGACTTCTTCTAATAGCTGCTGCTTATATTCTGCCCCAATTACGGATTCTAATTCAGGTGCATCGATCGGAATGATCTGCTCCTCTCCCTCTTTCGTACCCTTTCTGGTATCGGAGAAGATACGCACACTTCTTGTATTGCGGTCATAGACACCCTTAAATCCTTTTCCCGAGCCGATCGGCCAGTTGACCGGACAGGTCGCGATCCCCAGCTCGTTCTCGATCTCGTCCAATAATTCAAAGGTATCATTGGCATCACGATCCATCTTGTTGATAAAGGTGAAGATCGGAATATGACGCATCACGCATACCTTGAACAGCTTTCTCGTCTGTGCCTCGACACCCTTTGATCCATCAATGACCATGACCGCAGAATCCGCCGCCATCAGTGTACGGTAAGTATCCTCCGAGAAATCCTGGTGTCCCGGAGTATCCAGAATATTGATACAATAATTATCATAATGGAACTGCAAAACGGATGAAGTGACAGAAATACCTCTCTGCTTCTCGATCTCCATCCAGTCGGATACCGCATGCTTTGCTGTCGCCTTTCCCTTTACGGAACCTGCCTCATTGATGGCTCCGCCGTAGAGCAGGAATTTCTCTGTCAGTGTCGTCTTTCCTGCATCCGGGTGGGAAATGATCGCAAAGGTACGTCTTTTTTCTATCTCATTTTTTCTAATACTTGCTGTGTTATCTGCCACAAAAGCTTCCTCCAAATCGGTATGTTGTATGTTAGTTATAATTATATCCGCAATTATTTATATTATCGGTCACTCCCGCATTTGTCAAGCGCTATCAGGACGCAGATGGGACCCGGCATCTGCCGGATCCCATCCCATAAACAATCTGATTTTTATTCTATTCCGGCTGTACGATCGGCGTGATCACGATATGCTCCGGTGCGACCTCGGTCTTTCGTGCAACGATATCCTCCACCTGTGCACGTTTGGCATCCGTCACTTCACCCATATTCAGCACAACATCCGCACCGCCGTCCGAGCTCATGCTGACAACGACATCCGTAAATCCCTTGGCCTCCAGCAGCATCTCTGCCGCTGCTTCCTTTTCCGCAATGTCCGTCAATGCCACCATTTTATCAACGGCATCCTGCTTCTGCGCCTCTGAGAGCGATTCGCTGTCTATGATCGCGAGCAGACGCTCCTTATTCTCCGAGCGCACCTGTTCACGGTTCATCTTCATCTCTACAGCAAAATTGACATTATCCACGACAGCTCCGGTCAGCACGGTCTCACCCGGATTCTCGACACTCGTCTCTGTGGTCTCCTGTGCTGCATCCGTATCCGTCTGCTCCCCGTCACTCTCCGCAGTCTCCTTTGTCTCGTTTTTTGCCGTATCCAGCGCCGGATCTTCGGTATCCGTAAATATCTCATCATTTAAGATCGCATCCTCATCCGAGATATCGTACATCTCCTCCGCTACGTCCTGACTCGTCGCCTCGGCAAGATCACTCTCATTTCCATATGTATAACTCACGTACCCTGCCGCAGCGATCATCAGGGCTAATGCTGTGATGATCATCTGGTTTTTCTTAAAAATTTTCATGCTCGCTAACCTCCTGCATCGACATCTTGACTATTGTAATCTTATGCGCTTCCAGTGGGAATAATGCCATGACACTCTGCAAAATATTCTGCTTTACGAGCGAATCTCCGCCGCCCTGCGCGACCACCAGCACACCCTCCACCTGCGGGGTCAGCCTGTTCGATACATAGGGGGTCTCATCACTGCCGTTTTTCGTATACACGGTACTCTCGGAATCGTCTGTCGCAGCATCCCCGGTGCCGCTGCGGTGCGTGGTATCCTTTTCCACCACCTTTTCCCCGGTATCCTTTAAGGTGAGCATGACGCGCACCTGCCCTGCTCCGTCGATCATGGACAGTGTCTCCTCCAGCCGCCGCTCCAGCTCTGCTGTGGCAGTTTCCGCCGGGCTGCTTTCTGTGGCGTCCGTTTCTGCATCCGTTTCTGCCGGATCTGTATCAGACGCTTCCCTTTCCACCGCGATACCGCCTCTGGCCGGATCGTCTGTTCTGCCGCCATCCGTTTTTCCGGTCGGCAATGCGATCACGAGGAGCAGCAATCCGACGATCCCGATCGTCAGCCATGTCGTTTTATTTTTTGATTTTTCCCGATACAGCTCTTTCCACCTATCTATCCATTTTTCCGTGCTCATTCCACCACTACCTGCCCTTTCTGTAATCCATATACCTCACACAAATAGTCCCGCAGCCGTTCGCCGTCCCCGGCCAGTTTTTCCTCGATACGCACCTGCTCCGGCTCGTAATTCTCATCCAGAGTCACCGTAATGCTCCCGATCTCCAGCAGCCGCTCCTTCGCAGCCTCACCGAACTGCTCCTCCAGCGCCCGTTCATAATGCCTGCGGTACACCTGCGCCTGCGTCTGCTCCATATGGGAAACGTCGAGCTGCGCCTCCTCCAGATCCTGCCGGAACTGCTCATAGGAGATGCCCTCCCGCAGCGTATCCGTCTGTCCGGACAGGCGAAGCAGTGGTGCCAGCAGTGTCAGGGCAAATACCAGACCCATGAAAAAACGGATAAATTTTTTATAAGACTCTCCCGCCGAAAAATACAGTACGATCATCATCAGAAAATATAAGATCAGCACCGAGCGGATCCAATCGACCAGACTCTGCATACGCCCTCCTCTCCGTGACCATCTACCGTGCGAGTGCACCGGATGCCATGCAGACAACCGTGACCGATAAAAACAGCATCAGGATCGCCGTCACGACCAGTCTGGCATAGAGCATGCCTGTCTTTGCCAGCGCACCCAGCACACCGCTGATCCGCTGGTCTGTCACCGGCTCCGCTACTGCTGCCAGTACCCGGTATACAAACGCCAGTACACCGATCTCCAGCAGCGGTTTGGCACATATTAACACCAGAATGACCACCACTGCTGCTCCCACGCTGTTTTTGATCAGAATTCCGGTGCCCAGCAGCAGTTCACTCACACTGTTCATCGCTCCACCAATACCCGGTATAATACCGATTGTCCGCACCGTGGCACTCCTGCGCAGTTGATCGACCGCCGGGGCGACCATGCCCTGGATCAGATTCAGTCCCAGCACAAATGCCACCAGAATTTTCTGTGCACAGAGCACGCCGCTCTCCAGCAGATGCGACATGCTGGAAAATCGTTCTTCCTTCCACGCATAATTGGCAAACTGTGTGATCAGATAGATAAAAACCAGCGGAAACAACACCTTTTGCAGCAGATTCTCAACCAGATACAGTACCAGCAGCAGGATCTCATAGGTCAGTCCTGCCGAATTGACCCCGGAGGAGAACACCATCGCCATACAGAATACCGGCTGGATCAGCATCGTAAATTCCGTGATCCGGTCCAGACACCGGTACGTCACCTCCTGCATCGACGAAAATACCCGCAGTGCATTGTACAAAAACAGAAAATAGACTGCCAGAAAGCTCATGTCTGATAAAAATGCATCCGTGAAAATACCTGTGATCCCTTGAAGCAGCACAAATGCCAGAAGCAGCACCAGCATCTGTGCCAGATACACCCGGTTGCTTTGGATCGTATCAAAGCAGTGATCGACCAGCCAGTCCCAGATCATCGCTCCGTCCGGGCGCAGATCTCCCCGGAGGATCTGTTTTAACAACTGCATAAAACTCAGATCTACGTCGGTTTCCTCCTGCTGCCCACGCAGAAAATCATCCAGATCATCCGTTTCCAGCTCACCGAGCAGTTCATCGGTCAGATTGTCCGGATCTGTCGTCCCCTCTGCCTGAATCCCGGCAGCCAGGAGCGGCTCCGCAGTCATGGTCGCCGTCAGCAGCAGCGCTATGAGCAGCGTCATGCTTGTATTTATGCATACGCATAACATTTTTTTATTTTTCTTTTTTTTCGTGTCCTTCATGTCACCACCGTCGCGATTAACTGCAAAAACGCCTCGATCACCGGCAGCGCCAGCAGCAGGATCGATATCTTGGAAAACATCTCGATCTGGGAGGCGATCGTCGCATATCCGGCATCCCTGCACAGGCTGACCGCGAACTCCGCCACATAGGTAATGCCGATCATTTTTAAGATCGTGCGGAAATATCCGACATCCAGTGCTGCCAGATCGCGCAGCCTGCCGACCGACTCTAACAGAATCGACAGTCTGCCGAGGATGCTAAAAAAGATACAGACGCATACGACAATACTGATCACGATCCCGAATTCCGGGCGCTCCTTTTTGAACACCATTGCCAGCAGCACACCCGCCACCGCCAGCAAGGACATCTGCACCACATTCATACAGCCGCCTCACAGTTCAAATAATGTCTGCATCGTCGCAAACAGTTCATAGATATACGGCACAACCCACAGCAGCACGAGCACGAGCCCCGCCAGACTGATGAGGAACGCATGCTCCTCACGCCCGCTGTGTTTGAGTACCTGTCCGAGAATCGTGACCAGAATACCGACTGCTGCTATCTTGAATATCATATTTACACTCATATATACCCCTTCACTGTACTTCCGTCACCAGTTCCATACGGCTGTCATAGATCTGCATCCGGCGCTTTCCATGCGCATCCTTCTCCAGCACGATAAAACGCCCGATCTCGCCCTTTCCGCTCCAGTTAAAAAATCCACACAGATGCTGCAGGCTCCCGATATTTTCACCGTGCACCGTCCCGATCAGACGACAGCCGCTGTGAAATGCCCGCGTCACAGCCTCAAAATCCTCCCTGGCACCGAGCTCATCCACCGCGATCACCTGCGGCGACATCGACCGCAGCAGCATATAGATTCCCTCACTCTTTCCGGCTCCCTCCAATACATCCGTGCGCGGTCCGAGATCGTTTTGCGGAATGCCCAGATACCCGGCTCCCAGCTCCGAACGCTCGTCCACCACGCCGACCTTCATGCCCGCATGCAGCGCGTCTCCCTCCGATAAAATACGGATCGCATCCCTCAGATACGTCGTTTTGCCCACGCCCGGCGGTGAGAGGATCAGCGTATTATAGATCCCGCCCTCACCACGCACAGCTTCCACGAGTTCCTTCGCACAGCCCTTTCGCTCGCGGGCGATCCGGATATTCAAAAAATAAATATGCTGCAGGCGCACGATCCGTCCCTGCCCGAGCGCTGCCTCTCCGGCTACCCCGACCCGGTGGCCGCCGCGCAGTGTGAGATATCCGACGCGAAGCTGTTCTTCATATGCATAGATCGAATAACTGCACAGGAAGCTCACCATCTCCTCGAGATCGCCGGGACGCATGCGATAGGCAACCGCTTGATCTGTCACGAGTGCACCATGTACTTCATCGAAAAAATACTCTCTGTCACCATACAAAAACATGAGAGGTTGTCCCGCCCGCACGCGGATCTCCTCGAGTGTCTGCTGGTCAATATCTGCACACGTTAGTTTTTCACGCATATGTACCGGAAATAATTTGATCAACTGCTCTTCCAACATAAAAAACCTCCCCTGATTGTCCATACATCACTATATGAACGATCAGGGGAGGTTATGCTTATTTTTTTAATTATTTAAAAGTATCTGTAGAATCTAAATCACCGACATAATATTTTTCAAGTGTATTCTTTAATTTTACAAACAACCCATAATATTCCGTTATAATCTGCGAAAATACAGCCATCGCATACTCACCGTCATAATCATGTGCCAGCGCATTCCTGCATTTTAGCATCTGCAGCCACGTATCACTGTCTATCAGACCATTTGTGAAAGCAGTCTGCAACACCTCCCGGGGTGATCCAATCGCAAAATCCGTGATTCCCATTGACTTTACCAGAACGTCTTTCATCACTTTCCATGACAGATCAAATGTCAGATTAAAATTCTGCGTTGTTCCTTCCAATACGAAATCGTCTGCGGGATTCGCCGTCAGGCTTTTTTTCAGATTATCCAGACATCTGCAAAATGAATGATAGCGGTTAATAAATTTGTTTTCCATACTTATCGATATCCTCCAGCAAATATTTATTTAAGATATGATCATAGTCAAACAGATCTATTTTTCTCAGAGTCTCAATCGTTGCGATATCATCCTCCAGCCGAATCATATCCGTACATCCGTATACGACAAAATCAATATCACTGGTAGGTAACGCTGTTCCTGTGGCAAACGATCCAAACAGCGACAAATGCTGCACCTGATTCTTTTTGCATATATCTGTAACTCTTTGTATGATCTCATCAATCGGCATGGTATCCATGTATTTCGCTCCTATCCGCTTATGTTGTACCTGATTAGTATACTTCATCTGACTCAAACCTGCAATTATTTTCAGAGCAGGAGTATGATCACAAAGATCCCTGCCAACATCGTTCCGTAGCGGTTCAGCCTGCGCCTGCTCACAAGACTCGCCTCATAATCCTTCGTCAGCCCCGCCAGCCGCTTTTGATAGCCCTCAAATAATTCCTCTTTGAGTTCAACATTGTCCATCCGCAGTACCTCACCGATCTCAGCTAATAACTGCTGCTGCGTATCGTCCAGCAAAAACAAGTTCCTGTCTGTCTCTGTCTGTGCCCGCCAGATCGCCGATGCGTCGCCCCGCTCCTGCCGGATCAAAATCTCCCTCACCTGCCTGCACAACGTGCAGTACGGATCATCCACTTTCATAGCACAATGCTCCAGCACGACCGATAATGGAAAACGCAGCCGACATATCTCGTTTTGCAGCAGCGACAGAAGAAATGAGAGCTCGTCCAACTGTCTTTTGTGCTCTGTGAACTCCCGCTCTTTGGATAATACAAAACCGATACATGATAACAGGATGCAGCCTGCGCCAAATAATTTCAACCACACAATAATTCTCCCTTTTCATATTTTAGGGATTGAATCAACATACTTGTTTCGCAATCGCCTAATATATTACTTATGAGCGAAAGAAAATTTTATGACTATTTATCGTAATTCGTACAAAAACCCCGGCGCATCCGCTCCGGGGTCTTGTCTTTCAACTATTTCAACGCATTTGCGATTTTTAACGGTACATCCCGGTTTTTCCGGAAGGCAGTACGATATTCCCAGAAAGCACACGGAGCTGTCGTTGCCCCTACCTCGATCGTGATAGATGGAATGCCCAGCTTATACATGACATATTCCCGGTAATATCCTCCGTGCGATGGTGTCGCACTGCCAGAAGCTACATACTGATATCCTGTGAGTTTTTTTGCGATGGTATACATTTTCTGTGTATCCTTACTGATCTGTTTGTTGCTGCAATCAGCATAGATGATCTGCCCCATCGCATGATAATTCAACACTCCCTGCAGCCGCTGCTTTTTGATCAAACGTTTGGTCAGTGCAGCGACCGCCTGACTCTCCGGCTCACTGAGGGCATATGGACCGGAATAGCCCTGACTGCCCTTCGTGCCTCCTTTTTTAAATGGTGACGCAGGAAAATTGCAATTCAGATCCACACCATTCGCATTGGACTTCCAACGGGCGTTTTTCGTCTGCGAGATCGTCACTCCATCCGGATTCGCCATAACAATATAATGAAGCTGGATCTGATCCAACAGCTTCTCCGGAACCACACCATTCACATCCTGACGATAATGTGACAGATAATATTCGATCTGCTGCATGGCAACTGTAGCACAAATATACTCTCTGGCATGGAGCGTGCACACAATGAGCATCGATTCCGGTGCCTTTGGATTTCCAAGCGCCAGATCATAGATCTGCCGTCCCTGCCGCGAGGTGCCGACCGAAGTCAGCGTACAATAATCACTATACATTGCCGCCAATTCTTCCATGTCCTCTTTCATCTGGACATAGGTATATGTTTGCTGTGAGATATTGACCGCCTGCTTTGGTGTGTATGTGATCGTCGCAGCCTCGGAGCGCAAGCCGTCTTCATTGACCGCATATACTTTATAATGATATTTCCGGTTCCATTCTAATGACCGGTCCGTATAATGCGTATCCTCCGTATCTCCTATCTTCCGATAGGATCCGGAACCTGTTTTTCGATAAATGAGATACTGTTCGCCAGACGCACTTTCCTCCCACGCAAGTCTGACAGCGCTTTTTGAAAGCCGCGTGGTACACAGCTTCTGTACTGCCTCCGGCGGTTCCGGTTCGGCTGCATCCTCATCCCCATCTTCCGGTGTATCCTTATCCTCAGGGTCAGACACATCCTCCGAATTGTCTGTACCCTGTGAATCATCTGCTGATTCTGCCTCTGCTACAGTATCGGCAAATACCGGCTCCACAGCAGCGAATACACAACAGGCACTCACCGTGCAGACCAGAAAGCGCCGTAACCATTTGCCCAAGATCGTGAAATTCCGGTCACAATCCATCCATTGATCAACTATTTTCATTGTCTATAACCCTTCCATTAAACAAACATGAGCCGCTTACGGCTCTTTCGCGTCCGAGCGGTATGCGCAGCATATGCTTCTTCCACACGAGGTGCGCATACTCGCAGAAAAAAACCCCGGCGCATCCGCTCCGGGGTTTTGTCGCTCATAACTACATCAAATTAGTTATACTTACGCTTTCTAGCTGCTTCAGATTTTTTCTTGCGCTTTACAGAGGGCTTCTCATAATGCTCTCTTTTACGAATCTCCTGCTGAATACCTGCCTTTGCGCAGTTTCTCTTAAATCTGCGTAAAGCGCTATCTAAAGTCTCGTTCTCTTTAACTGTAACACTAGACATTCTTACACCTAACCTCCCTCCAGTTGTAAATTGTGCATATCAACTGTAAGGTTATATCCTAATTGCACTGCAAATAATTATACCATATTTTTTCTGTTCGTCAAGATTGTTTCTTAGAAAAAATTTTACGAAAAAATTTAATCGGAAACTATTATTTAATCTGTCCGCTCAGTGCATTGACTGCCTCTGCCAATGCGTCATCGACACCGGCCGGATTCTTACCGCCTGCCTGTGCCATATTCGGGCGTCCACCGCCGCCTCCGCCTACGATTGAAGCGATACTCTTGATCAGGTTACCGGCATGTGCACCTGCCTTCTGTGCTTCATCGGTAGCCATAGCTACGAGATTGACCTTGCCATCCGCCACGGATGCCAACAGGATCACGCCTTCGCCGAGTTTATTTTTCAGCTGGTCGCCAAGATCACGCAGACCGTTCATGTCTACGCCTTCGAGCTTGGTAGCTAAGAACTTCACGCCCTTGACATCCTGTACCTGATCCATGACATCTCCTAACGCATCCTTGGCTGCCTTAGACTTCATGGATTCAATCTCTGCGTTCAGGCTCTTGATCTCCGCCTGTAAATGTGTGATCTTCTCTATGACGCCTGCCGGGTTCGTCTTTAACAGTTTTGCTGCTTCCTCTAACTGCTTCTCGATCGTATCATAATATGCAAATACACCGTCAGCCGTGATCGCCTCGATACGGCGCACACCTGCTGCGACACCGGACTCGGAAATGATCTTGAATGCTTTGATATCTGCAGTATTGGCTACGTGTGTACCACCACATAATTCCTTGGAGAAATCACCCATAGATACGACACGGACACTCTCGCCGTATTTCTCACCAAACAGTGCCATTGCACCGGACTTTTTCGCCTCATCCACACTCATGACCTCTGTCACGACCGGAAGTGCCTCATTGATCTTGGCATTGACGATGTCTTCTACCTGCTGCAGTTCCTCAGGTGTCATTGCAGAGAAATGAGAGAAGTCAAATCTGGTACGGTCCGCATCCTGGTTGGATCCCTTCTGCTCAACATGTGTACCGAGTACTTCACGCAATGCTTTCTGTAATAAATGTGTTGCGGAGTGGTTCTTGCAGATCTTTGCTCTGCGTGCGGTATCGATGTTAAGTGCTGCCTCATCTCCGACCTTGATCATACCCTTGGTGCATGTTCCGACATGTCCGATCTTGCCGCCTTTTAACTTGATCGTATCAGATACGGCAAACTCACCTTCTGCTGTCGTGATCACACCGGTATCTCCGATCTGTCCACCCATCGTCGCATAGAACGGAGTCTCATCCACGATGATCGTGCCGTTCACGCCTTCGGTCAATGCCTCGGCCAGTTCGGTCTCGGTCGTCAATACGGTGATCTTTGACTTGGCAGTGGTGTGGTCATAGCCTACAAATGCCGAGGTGATCGCCGGATCGATCTCATCATAAACCGTTGCATCCGCACCCATGTAATTGGTCTCCTTGCGGGCTGCACGGGCTTTTTCCTTCTGCTCGTTCATGCAGGCATCAAATCCTGCCTGATCGAGCGTATATCCTTTTTCCTCAAGGATCTCGGCAGTCAGATCTACCGGGAATCCGTACGTGTCATATAACTTGAATGCATTCTCGCCGGAGAGCACCTTCTCTCCTGCTGCCTGCATATCCTTTTCCATATCAGCTAAGATCTTCAGACCCTGATCGATCGTCTTATTAAACTGCTCTTCTTCCTGTGTGAGCACCTTGAAGATAAAATCTTTCTTCTCCTCAAGCTCCGGATATCCGTCCTTGCTCTCACGGATCACGGTAGCTGCGAGATCTGCCATAAAGGTTCCCTGGATACCGAGCATTCTGCCGTGTCTGGCAGCTCTGCGGATCAGACGGCGGAGTACATAACCGCGTCCCTCGTTGGTCGGCATAACACCGTCAGAGATCAGGAATGTGGTAGAACGGATATGATCTGTGATCAGACGGATGCTGATATCATCCAGCGCATCCTGCTGATAGGTCTTGCCGCACAGCTTGCAGATATGATCACGGATCGCTTTCATCGTATCGATATCAAAGACAGAGTCTACATCCTGCATCACAACTGCCAGACGCTCCAGTCCCATACCGGTATCGATATTTTTATTCTCCAGTTCTTCATAACCGCCGTGGCCGTCACCGTTGAACTGTGTAAATACGTTATTCCATACTTCCATAAAACGGTCACAGTCGCAGCCTACCTTACAGTCGGGCTTGCCGCAGCCGTATTTTTCTCCGCGGTCGTAATAGATCTCAGAACACGGTCCGCAGGGGCCTGCGCCATGCTCCCAGAAATTATCGCACTCTCCGGTCTCGGGATCACGATAAAAACGTGTGATGCGCTCAGGAGCAACACCGATCTCCTTGGTCCAGATGTCAAATGCCTCTTCATCCTCGCCATAGATGGAAGGATACAGACGATCCTCTTCCAGTCCCAGCACTTTGGTCAGAAACTCCCATGACCATGCGATCGCCTCATGCTTGAAATAATCTCCGAAAGAGAAGTTGCCGAGCATCTCGAAAAAGGTCAGATGTCTGGCTGTCTTTCCTACGTTCTCGATATCACCGGTACGCACGCATTTCTGACAGGTCGTCACACGTCTTCTCGGCGGGATCTCCTGTCCGGTAAAATAAGGCTTTAACGGTGCCATACCTGCGTTGATCAGCAGCAGGCTGTTGTCATTATGCGGAACGAGGGAGAAGCTGTTCATCGCCAGATGTCCCTTGCTCTCAAAAAATTCCAGATACATTTTGCGCAGTTCATTTACGCCATACTTCTTTTTCACAGTGTTTCCTCCAGTTTACACGTTCGTGTATTTTTTTGTAACCGCTTTGTACCTTCACAGTTACTATTTTTTACTGCTTGTCCTCTGCAGCCTGTGCAGCGGTCTGTGCATCCTTGCGCTCACGCAGCTTTTTTCCTGCGAATACGCCGCCCACACCGATTGCTGCCAGTATAACCATGATAATTACATATTGTAAAAAGCTCCCCAGAATTGCTATCATAGTAAAACCTCCTATCTGCTCTCCGATATGCACAGTCCACTTCATGAACTGCGCACCTGCGAATAAAAATAACCTATAACCTATCAAATTATAAACGATTTTATGCGTATTTTCAATATGTTTCTCATATTCACTATGGTTCCGCCAGTTCCACATCATCGAGCAGCCCGTCACCATCCGCAGCACCCGTTGCGAGCTCGTCACAACGCTCGTTCTCCGGATGACCGTCGTGTCCCTTGACCCAGATGTATTTCACCTGATGTGGCTGCATTGCTGCCAGCAGTGCCTTCCACAGATCGATATTTTTGACCGGCTTTTTATCGGACTTGACCCAGCCCTTTTTCTGCCAGCTATCGATCCAGTGCTGGTTAAATGCATCCGTGAGGTATTTGGAATCCGAATACAGATCCACCTCACAGGGGCGGTTGAGCTGCTGGAGACCGCGGATCGCCGCCATGAGCTCCATACGGTTATTCGTCGTCTTTTTATATCCGGCGGACAATTCCTTTTCATGCACTTCTCCACGGCTGTCCACATAGCGTAGGATGGCTCCGTAACCGCCCGGCCCATCCGGGTTGCCCCGCGCCGCTCCGTCCGTAAATATCGTTACCTTCATGCTATTCTACTCCAACTCTTCAAAATACTGGTTTTCCTGCGTGATGCGCATGATGCGCCCCGTAAATGTCGGATTGGCGATCCGGCTCAGATACTCATCGATCACACCGAACTCCTGCCAGCAGTGCATCGGGAAGACATATTTGGCTGATACATTTTTCATAAAATAATCAAAGCCCTTGAACTTGTGCTGTGCCAGTCTCGGATCGAGCACGACAAATGCCGCGTCAAAATAAGTATCCGACATCAGATTGATCTGATGCTTATAGGTGCGCTCTATCTTGCCGTTGATCAGATCTCCGGCGCCCTCCCATTTCCAGTTGTTCAGATCTCCGGCATGATAGATATGCCGTCCGTCGGCTTCCACCGCAAAAGCCACACCGACATCCGTCGACAGATAGGTGTGCACCTTGACATCATCGATCACATAATCCTCTCCGTGTGTCACATAGGTGATCTTCTCGCGGATCGCAGGATCAATGCCGTGCTTTTTCAAAAAATTGGGGCTGAGCTTCGCATCCTTGGAAATGATATAGTGAATGTTCTCATAGCGCTCCGCAAAACGGTAAATATCCATATCAAAATGATCCTGATGCTTATGACTCGCGAAAAAATACATCGGCGTATCCGCATCGTAGACCGGCAGCTTGCCGCCGAAATGATAACCATTCACACGATCGCCGTTAAAATAGTCAAACACGAGCACCTTGGTATCGAGTTCCACCACAAAACAACTGTGATGGATAAATAATACGTTCATCATATCTTATCCTGTCCTAACCTCTTATTTCATCCTGCCGATGATCGCATTTGCCTTTGTATAGATCTCCTTCGGATCAAAACCGATCTCAAAACTGCCGTTCTCATAGAGGATCCGTCCATTGACCATCGTCAGTACTACATTCTGTTTGCTGCCGCTGTAGACGACATTTTTCACCAGATTATTTTCCGGCTGCATGTTCGGCTGCATGAGATCGATCAGGATCAGGTCTGCCTTTTTGCCGACCGCCAGATCATCACAGTCATTCAGTCCCATCGCGCGCGCACCAGCTGTCGTTGCCATATAGAGCACGTCATTGGCCGGCACTGCCGCAGCATCCATCTCACGCACCTTGGCAAGTCCGGTCGTTAAGAACATCTCTCGGAACATATCCAGACAGTTGTTGCTCGCAGGTCCGTCCGTACCGATCGCTACCGGAATGCCTTCCGCTATATAACGGCTGATCGGAGCAATACCGCTCGCCAGTTTCAGATTGGATGACGGATTCGTGACTGCGGTCAGCCCACGCTGCCTGAAGATCTCAAAATCCTTATCATCCACCCATACACAGTGATAACCGCCGCCGCCATACTCATACATGCCAAGTTCATCCGTAAGCTGTGTCGGTGTCTTTCCATATCTGCCGATACACTCCTCGACCTCGAGTTTTGTCTCGGAATTGTGCATAAATACCGGTGATTTTAACTTCTGTGCGAGTCCGGCTACACCCTGCATGAGTTCCATGGAAGTCGTATACTCTGCATGGAAACCTACGATAAAGCTTGTCAGGTCGCTCATCTCATTGACGATATGATAGTTTTCCTCCATGAGCTCTACCGTGCCGCCAAAGTTGTTGAGTCCACTCGTCTGCACGGTACGGAATCCTGTATCGACCGATGCCTTTGCATCCACAGGCGGAAAGAAATACATGTCAAAATTCGAGGTGATACCGCTCGTCAGATACTCCATGATACCTAATATATTGAGCCAGTATACATCATCCTCCGTGAGCTGTCCCTCGCGCGGAAATACCTGATCATTCAGCCAGTCCTGCAGCGGCAGATCATCCGCATACGAACGCAGAAATGTCATCGCGGTATGTGTATGCGCATTTTTAAAGCCCGACATGATGAGCTTGCCCTCCGCATCGATCTCGCGATCCCACAGAATGACCTCACCGGGCTGTAAAACACCGCTCGTATCGCTGCCATCACCGATGTATGCGATCTCGGTGCCACGCACCCACAACTCTCCCTCTATGATCTGGTACTCGTGTGCCGCATCGTCCTTCAGGCACAGGATCTTTGCATTAAAAAAACGTATATTCATGTGATTCTATTCTCCTTGTAATCTTACAGTGTCTCTGCAATATGTTTGATGGACTCCGTGAGCAACTGCTTGAACATCGGTGCGACCGCATCCGCTGTCTCTGTGATCTCCGCATGTGTCAGCGGCTTCGGTGAGATGCCTGCTGCCAGATTGGAGATACATGACACACCGACGACCTTCATACCCATATGCTTTGCTGCCTGTGCTTCGCATGCGGTAGACATGCCGACTGCATCCGCTCCCATTGCCCGGCACATATGGATCTCTGCCGGTGTCTCATAGGCCGGTCCTGTCAGCTGGATATAGACACCTTCTTTTAAATGAATGTCCAGATCACAGGCTGCTTTCCGCACGATCTGCTGCAGATCCTCGTCATAGATATGGCTCATATCGGGGAATCTCGTTCCGAGTTCTTCGATATTGGCACCGATCAGCGGTGACGGGACAAAGCATGAGATATGATCCCTGATCAGCATGAAATCTCCGGCATGGAAGCCCTGTCTGATACCGCCGGATGCGTTTGTGAGGAACAATACCTTCGCTCCCATCAGCTTCATCAGTCTGGTCGGCAGTACGACATCTGTCATGGAATATCCCTCATAATAATGCACGCGTCCCTGCATGATCACGACCGGCACGCCCTCTACATAACCGAACACAAAGCGTCCCTTGTGCAGCGGCACGGTAGATACCGGAAAGCCTTCGATGTCCTTGTAATCCAACGTAGCCACGACATCGATCTGATCCGCATAATCTCCGAGACCGGATCCTAAGATCAGCGCGATCTCTGGTTTGAAATCGATCTTTGCCTTGACACTTTCATAGCATTTTAACAGTTTTTCGTATACTTCGTTCATAGTGATTCTCCTTTACTTCATTCTTTCGATCAGTGGTTGTAAAACTATTTTTCGTCCGGCCGGCTGACCATGGCTGCCAGCCCTGCGCTACATATTGTTTGCAAAACTTATTCACTGCATAAATTGGGACATGCGAGCACTCATCACATAAAACATCGGCAGCGCGAGCAAGTCATGTCTGATTTTGCTGCCTTTGCGCGATGGAGATGAGACTTATGACTCGTGGAAGCCCTTGCTGAACACGAGTCTGGCTTTTCTAAGGCTCATCGGAATGAACCGCGCAATAAAGCAAAAGTCAGATCTGCTTGCGGGAGCTGCGTTTTCAAAAAACTATGTGCTCGCATGTCTCCGATACACATAAACTATATTCTCGCAGTTAATCTTAACATAAGTCCGCTCAAAAAGAAAGCTTCCTCATATACCACAATGTCACCGCCAGCGTCAGTGCCTCCGCCACTGGAAACGCCAGCCACACACCTGTCATGTCAAACAGCGCCGCGAGCACCAGCGCACACAGCACGATCATGACAAACCCACGCAGGACAGATGTCAGAAACGCTGCCCGCGCCTGCTCCATGGAACTGAACACAGACGATGCGATCATATTCCATCCGGCGAAGAAAAATCCCAGCATATAGAGCCGCAATCCCTCCGTCGCATATGACGCAAGCACCGGATCCGCACTCTTATTAAACACAGACACGATCGGTGCACTGCAGCCCCATGTCACGATTACGATCAGCAACGCAAAGACCAGCGACAGTCCCATGCCCATGCGGATCACGCGATGGACTGCCGTACGCTCCCCACGTCCGTAAAAATCACTGATCAGCGGCTGTGTACCCTGCGCGATACCGTTGAACATCGCGACCGCCACGATCGACAGATTGGCTACGACTCCGTAGGCTGCCACACCGGTATTACCAGCCAGCCCCAGAATCAGAAAATTAAACACCGCAGTCGTCACACCGGATGAGATCTCACCGACAAATGCCGATACACCGACCTGACAGGCACGGATGAGACGCCTGAAGCTCGGAACGATCCACGAAAAGCGAAGCGAAGAACGCTTTGACAACAGATGGATCAGGCAGATCAGGATACCTACGACCGGTGAACATGCCGTTGCCAGCGCAGCTCCGGCCATTCCCAGGCCAAACGGATACATCAAAATATAGTCAAAGACGATATTGAACAGACTGCTGATCAATGTCGCTGCCATCGCCACCATCGGTCTGCCATCATTGCGCACAAAAGCATTGCACACATGATTCCACATAAAAAACGGAGAGAAACTCATGAATATTCTCGTATAAGGTGCGCCCACCGCTACGATTGATGCATCCGCACCCAGCAATGCCACGATCTGCTCCGCAAAGACAAGCCCCAGCACCGAGAACATCAATCCCAGAATACCCGCCCAGAGAATGGCGTTCGAAAACCACGGATACCGGCTCTCCCTGCCCTGTGCATTCTCTACCGAAAAACGGATCGCACTGCCGACACCGATCATCTGTCCGATCGCAAAGATCAGACTGTAGAGCGGCAGCACCAGATTGAGTGCTGTGATACCGTCCGCTCCGACCGCCTGTGCGATAAAAAATGTATCTGCCAGAATATATAATGAGATACCAACCATTCCGCATACGTTCAGCGAGACGTATTTTGCGAACTTTTTTCGGATATTTATCTGTGTGTTCATCATTTTAGACTTCTCTCCTGTTCCTTATCATCACAAATCATAAAGTACATACATCCACATTCTCTTTACTTTCAAAAGATATCAAAAGTCATCTGTCAACTCCAATGTCTCATAGAGGAAGCAACGCTTCCATTCCAAACCTTGTATAATTGGCTTATAAATCATTCACCCTTATTATTCACCTCCATTGTTCACCCTTGAACATTTTTGGTGCGTTTGGGTAGTTTGGAGTTTTTGAGTAGTTTTCGTCCTATTTTACTTTCTAAAATCCTTTTCTTGAAGAACCTACTCTTTCAATATATCCTTTTTCTTTCAATTTCTTCAATCCGGCTGCTATTGTTTTTCTACTCACTTTATGGTGTTCTGCAGCTCAGTAACTGTGTAATCAGGATGATTTTTCAAATCATCCAACAAATTGTTCACCCAATCATTCACCTTTTTATTCACCCTTGTATGAGTTTCTGTGTCAGTATCTCTTTTCCGATACATATTTACTCTGAAATCGCCATCAAAATCAATCAGTTCCGGCTTCGGAAAACCATACTCCTCACAAGCCTTTAATAACCTTGGTATTCCGGTTCAAGGTAACTACGATGAGCCACGGCGTTTACAATCAACTCTCTGATACCGCTTGTAGGCAGCTCATATACATCCTGTCTGTACATGCCCTTTATCGTTTTATAGATATTATCTACATCCATTCCCACAATATCTAAAGTTTTATCGTCTATTCCAAAAAAAAGATTCTTTCACCTCTGCCATATTACTACCTCCACAGTTCCTTCTTTTATCGCTCACCTGATGATATACATTTTATATATACCATTTTCTTATTGGCTTATATCTCTTAAAACTTGCAATCTACAAAATTATTTCCAATGATCTCCAATCCTAACAATAATGATTTTATGATTGTCAATCTCTTTTCTTCCCCAACAAAAATAAATTCTTTGATCCGTATATTTTTTATACAATTTCGTGTGTGGATTACATGTTAAAATATACTCTTTTTCCATCCATTGTATTTTTTTATTAAATTCCGTTTCTTCCTTTGATCCTTTACCAGAACATATAATCTGCCATTCTGCATTTAAATCTGCAAATATTGCTTTTTCATTTCCACTATAATATTGATAAAGTTTTCCTGCCACATCATTTAAAACACTTAAATGCCTCGTTAATTCTTCACGTATATCTTTTATCTTTCCCAGTTTATTTATATTTTTAAAAGCATCGTCGTGAAATATCAATCTGCTAAAACATTCATCTACTAATTTTTTATACTCTTCATATGTATCCGTTTGCAAAAGATAATATCTTTTCGTCTTTGTTATATCATTCACTATTATTTTTTTATCCTCTTCTTTATCGCAAACATCAAATACACATATATTTTCAATCTTCACATCAATATCATTCTTAGATATTACAGCATATCCTTTTTCTTTAAACTCCATTATTTCTGTATACGAATTTTCGCAGGTTCTCGTTTTTGATATAGTTTCCAGCAATAAATCTGTGATTTCATTTTGATTTTCACCCAGCAGATAATCCATTGCAGAAACATCAAATTTATCTTTCTTATCCCAAAACTCTGTTGGAACAAATATTTTTTCGTGATTTTGCAAATATTCAACCACTTTATCTAAATTTGCTGCCTCTTCACTTGTTATTTGACAGTAACTTACCGATGGATGCAAATAAAAATTTAATTTTGACATCTCCTCATCTCCAATAATTCTCGTAAATCTTGCCTCTTTTGATCAAAAAAACCAGCCGGCCATTCATCCAAGTCCCCATTATCATTTACCATTATTCTTTTACACCTACTACACTCATCCTTCTTTTCAAAAAATAACACTTGCAATTCATTACATTTTTTTTCTTTTGCTGCTTGTATTCTCGCACCATCTATAATATGTTCGCTATGTGTTTCTACAATAATCTGTACTCCATTCAACGCAACCAATGTTAAGAATTTGCCTAATTGAGATTGACTATAAGGATGTAAATGAGCCTCCGGATTTTCTATAATCAAAACAGAATTATTCATCGTCGATGCAACCAATGCCTGAACAACAATCGGAATTACATAAGAAATCCCAAAACCTGTAGCTGTCGGTTCATAAAATTCTCCTTCATTTTTGTATTTCAAAGCTGCTATATTTTTCTCAATATCGACACTATATTGTATTTCAGTTTCTGGAATAATAACGTTTAACCATTCTTCACAATTTGCTGAAAACCTTTCTAACTCGGATATCTTTAAATCAGCCGGCAACTTTATATTTTTTAATTTTTGCTCTCTGTCCATTTTGCAAATCAAATACGCCGTATTCTCTCCATGATACCCTACAGAATATGACAAAGGTTCATTAATTGCAGAAACGATTCTCGGTCCTATTCTTTCTGCATTCAAGAAAAATAAATTGATTTTTTTTAAGCTGTTCTTCTCTAAACTTTGCTGCAATATATCATTATAATTTAATATATCGAAATACATTTCATCATCTTCTGCCAGTTCCAATTCTATAGAGTTCTGAATCCCGCCTGTCTGAAAACAAATTTCAACCTCTCGTTGTCCTCCCTGTTCAGAAACGATATTAATAGGTATTCCTAAATTGATTCCCATAATGCTATTTGTATTTACTTTCTTTTTTTCATACTCTTTCCAACTTTTATATCCTAGAAGAATTGCTTGTATTAAACTTGATTTTCCGGCCGCATTGCTTCCTGTTAGGATATTAAATGACAACAACTCCAATTCCAAGTCTTTATGACATTTAAAGTTCTTAGCACTTATTTGTTCTATTTTAAGCATATCTCTAATACCTCCTTTGAAACCTCAAAATTTTTGTATACATTCCTTTTGTCTCCTGTGCCTGCTGTTAAAGAGTTAAAATACATATGATCTTCTGTTAATTTAAGAGCCAATTCCTTTAAAATTTTTTTCCGATTTTTTTTCAAATCTATATTATCAAATTTAGGATGCATGATCAGAATGGAAAATGAAGAAAATAACGATTTATTAATATAATCAACTTTCCTGATAATCTCATTATTATTCCATCCGATTTTAGAAAACGCATATTCCCCAAAAAGTAAATAGCAACGTCTCATTGACTCATCAAATTTTTTATATAATTCATCCAGTTTCTCAGAGCTATATTTGTTTAAGGTTTCTATTTGATCATCAAGCATCGTAGATATATTCTTATAATCATAATATACATATTCTTTTTCATAATTATATGCCATATAAAACGCATAAAATCTTAAAACTAACTCCTGTGCATCCATCCTTTCATCTTTAACTTTTCCTCTGGTAGCCATCAAATAATTGTCATTTTTTGTACTCTTTATCAAAAAATCTCTGGTTTCCTGCTTGCAAATTGCATTTCTCATTTCCTGTGGATTTAAATTAACACCGCCAGTATTAACTCTCCTAAAGATATCATAAATAACTTTTTTAGGAGAACGGGCATCCAAAATATTTACTGCAATCTGTGTTCTGTAAATTCTCTGCACATATTTTACATCTAACTCTTTAAATCCTCTTTTATTACATTCCTTTCCCAAATATTCCAATCCGGACAACTTAAATTTTCCACTAACAAATTCTCTGATAGTTGTAAGACGCTGCTGACCATCAATTACCTGATATTCACCATCTTCATTCTCATAAAAGTAAAACGCTGGAATAGGAATTCTTAACATTAATGATTCTATAAGCAATGATTTTCTTCTATTATCTTTCCAAACTCGGTTTCTTTGATATCCCGGATTTAACTCTATCAATCCTTCTTCCATCAATTCCAGCATATATTTTACGGACAACATTTGCTGATCCACTCGAATTTTTTCTGGATTAAACGGTTGTTCATCTTCCTCGTATTCACTTTCCTGATCTAGCGACTGATATTCATTTTCTTCCTCATACTCCAATCCTAAATTCTCAACACGCATCTTTTCTATATTCTGTTCAAAACCATCTGAACCATTCAATAATTCCATTTATGCAAACCTCCAATCAACTCATCATTATTATTGCACCTTTTCTGCATTTCCTACACATATGCCCATTATACTGATATCCCGGCAAAAAAACAAGCCGGGGATCGTGAATGATCCCCGGCCCCACATTACAGTATAATGCACACCAGTCCTCCATTATTATCATTGACTACCTTCTGCATCGTATCCTGCAGCTTACTCTGACACTCATCATCCATGCGGCTGATCTTACTGCGGATACCGTCCTCCATCAGTTCTCCCACGGTCTTTCCGAAGATATTCGTATTCCATACACCGCCATCCTCGGTCTTTCCCGCCTTGATATAGCTGATCAGATCCTTTGCCTGGTCTTCACTGCCAACGATCGGTGCGATCTCAGTCTCGATGTTTGCACGGATCATATGGATCGACGGAGAGCTCGCCTTCATGCGGACACCGTATTTGCTGCCATGCTTCATGAGCTGCGGTTCTTCCATATCGATCTCCGCGAGCGTCGGTGTCACCACGCCATAGCCGCGGCGGCGCACTGCTTCGATCGCATCCGATACTTTCTCATATTCCTGTTTTTTCTCGGCCAGATCCCTCACGAGCGCGATCAGTTCATACTCATTTTTGACAGGTACACCTGCCATACAGCTGATGTTTTCGTAATAATACTGATCATCCACCTCCATCCGCCAGTTTCCGACTCCGTCCGCCAGACAGATATTTTCCTTCCGCACCGCTGCGATCGGCGCCTCCGGCTCGGCGGTCTGCAGTTCCCTGAAATCACGCACATTGGTCACCGCATCCAGCAGCGATCTTGCATATGTAAACAGACTCTGCTTCACCGGATCATCCATTGATAACATATCGACCCATTTGGGAAGGTAGAAGTTCATCCGGCTCACCGGAAATTCATACAAAAGCTCCTCGAGCAGATGATTGACATCCTCGATATGTAACTGGTCGCAGTTCATCGGCAGCACAGCCACCCCATATGTCTCCTGCATCTGTTTTACCAGCATTCTGGTCGCATCACTGTATGGTTTGTTCGTATTGAGTACGATCAGAAACGGCTTTCCGCTCTGCTTCAATTCCGTGACCGTGCGCTGCTCTGCCGGTTCATAGGATACCCGCGGAATATCGGTAAACGATCCATCTGTTGTCATCACGATACCGATCGTCGCATGATCCCGGATGACTTTCTGTGTGCCAAGTTCCGCCGCCCTCGTAAACGGGATCTCCTCGTCCATCCAAGGCGTTTTGACCATGCGCTCCTTTCCGTTCTCGATATGGCCACTCGCACCGTCAACCATATACCCCACGCAGTCGATCATGCGCACACGCATATCCAGTTCCTCTGCAACATGGATCTGTGCAGCCTCCTTGGGTATAAACTTTGGTTCGGTCGTCATCACTGTCTTGCCTGTCGCAGCCTGCGGCAGTTCATCGGTGAGCCGTTCCTTCTCATGCTCATCCTGCAGATACGGCAGCACCATCAGTTCCATGAAACGTTTGATGAATGTAGACTTTCCCGTGCGGACTGCTCCTACCACTCCGATATAGATATCCCCACCGGTCCGGTCACGAATGTCCTTATACAGATTGTACTCTGTTTGTGATCTATCAGACATAAAAAACCCCTTTCTACGATACTTATCCTACTCTATCGTATGAAAGGGGTACTCCGTTTATGACTGTAACTATACATGTAAATTACAAAAGCATCTTTAATGTACCGGGCATGCATTCGATGGCCACCTGTGCATGCCTGCCATGTGTCTCACCATCTGTATGCAGTTCCAGCGGATTCTCCAGTTCGATCCGGCATCCGCGTGCATCGATCACCTCATAGCCGGAGATATGGTCGGTATGACGCAGCACCAGCAGCATCAGACTAAAAAGCGCCTGCAGCCGGTTCATATCCCATGCCAGTGCAAAAGACAGCTTAGCGTCTGTCGGTCTGGCTTTCGCTGCCATGATCAGATGTCCACCCTCATTCGGCTGGTTCATGCCTGCCAGAAAATACAGGCGATGCACTTCCCGTACACTTTCACGCCCCCTGCCATCATAAAATGTGATCCTTCCACTCGTGAGTGGCTGGGTAAACAGCATCTTCAGTGCATTGATCAGATAGATCAGCCGTCCCAGATGGATGCGGTTCAAAAATGACTTCAGATCACTTTTGATAGAGACTCTGCATGCCTCGGCATCCAGTCCGACACCCGAACTGATCGCAAAATAACGTGTATGTTCTTCTTCTCCAGACCGGTAGACCGACTTGCCCAGATCGATCGCACGGCATTTATCGCCTCTGAGGATATGTATGAGTGCCTGCATCGGATCATCCGGAATGTCGAGCGCATAACCCAGATCATTTGCCGATCCCATCGGTATAAAACCGAATGTAATGCGCGAAAAGTCATAGACATGATTCAGTACCTCATTAAAAGTACCGTCTCCGCCTATGACTATGATCGTCAGTTGTTCATCTTTTTCCTTCTGGATCAGTTCCATCGCCTTTGCGCTGTCTCCCACACATACACACTCGTATGCACGGAAATGAACCCCGCGACGGATCAGCTCCGGTTTTAATTGTTTTTGCCAGATCTGCTTTCTCTGTCCGCTTCCGGCTTTCTCATTAATAATCACATAGTATCTGTCAGTTCTGCTCATCTGTATATAAGATCTCCACATCGCTCTGACGCAGACGTGCCTCCCACTCCGGTGAGAGCTTCCTGTCTGTGGCGAGCACATCTACTCCTGAAAAATCAACTACCTGTGTAAATGATAAATGATTGAACTTGGCATTGTCAACAGCCATGATGCGTTTTGTGGCGGAATTTAACATTTGTTTCTTGATTCCGGCATCTAATTCGTTGGAATCCGTAAATCCCTTCTGCAGATCTGCACCTTTGCAGGAGATAATTGCTTTATCTACGAAAAATCCATCTACCATACGCTCTGCCTGATAACCGAGCAGCGATAATGCGCGTCCCTTCAGTGAACCACCGGTAGACAACACTTTCCAATCCTGAACATCCGCCAGTTCTAACAGGATCTCGATTGAATTCGTGATCACTGTAATATTTTTCTTCTCCTTGATCTGTTTTGCTACAAACAATGCAGTCGTGCTCGCATCCAGCATCAGACGGTCACCGTCATGGATCATCTGCGAGATGATCTGCGCGATATGCATCTTTGCTTCCACATTCTCACGTTTACGCACCAGAAACGGTATCTCGTCCTTCTCGCTGCCCTTTACGACCGCACCGCCATAAGTACGCTCTGCATAACCGTCATTTTCAAGCTTCTCCAGATCGCGTCGGATCGTCTCCTCTGTCACATCATATTTTTTACTCAGATCTGCAACGATCACCCGTCCCTCTTCACGTAACAGTTCTAATATCTCATTTCTTCTCTCAGCTGCCAGCATCAGGCAAACCTCCCATTATTCCCATTATATTCATTTTCATTGTTGTCAAGAATGGCTGTCGGGGTTACCGACAGCCGTTGCATAATTCATATTCATTCAATTATAAGATCGTATCCCACAGTTGGGCATCCGGACTCGCGATCACAGAGCTGTCCAGATACATGCCGCGTTCACTGACAGCGGCCTCTGCCTTCTTGATCGCTGCTGTAACTGCTGCGACCTCTCCGGTCAGGAATACATATGATTTACCACACATACCACGTGCCACACGGATCTCGATCAGATCTACCTCCGCAGTCTTCGCTGCCTCATCCGCTGCTACAAAGATGGAGGATGCATCGAAAGTCTCTAACACACCAAGTGCGTTATGATTTTTAATATCTACCGTTCCATAGATCGCAGGGAAAATGCCGTCATGCGGATTACCCAGCAGGAAGCTGTCGATCAGCTGTTCCGGATAACGGGTGGCTGCCGCATCTACAGATGCGCGTACCGCACTGATATCTCCTTCAAAAATCACAATATATTTTCCGGGGCAGACCGTCTGTGCCTCGATGATCTTAACGTCTGCGGTCTTCAACACCAGATCTGCTGCTAAAACACCTGTGGATACTGTCTTGTACTCCACCATTCCTAATGCTCTACCCATACTGTATTTCCTCTCTGTTCCTTCCGTAGCCTGTGGCTATGATAATGTACTATTTCTGTGCCCGAATGGTAATGTCACGGTTCGTCACATCTGTGACCACGCCGTCAATCGATGCATGTATCGGAAGACTGAGTGCATTCTCTGCCGCCTCAGCGATCTTCTGTCCTTCTTTTACGACATCTCCGACCTTTACGACCGGTACTGCCGGCGCACCGATATGCTGACTCAGTTTTTCCTTGACCTGGTCAACGATGATGATTGACTCATCTAACGGTGCCTTTACATTATACTG
>JBNMHW010000024.1:0-29633 GCA_050872965.1 bacterium
CATTATCTATACAGCGGATGTCACCAGGGCGCAAACACAGGATATGTTAAACGTAGGAGATGTGATCGTCTCTACGACAGAGGCATTTCTGTTGGAGTTAGCATCAGAAGAAGTGAAAGAGCGGATTCAGAAAAAGGTGCAGGGGAAGAAGGCGTTAGATGAACGGGATTTGATGGAACTCATAGTGCTGCCGCTAACCTATAAGGGAAAAGAAAAACAGAGAAGTGCAGCGCAGGAAGCGGTCAACATTGCAAAAGAGATTGAAGACGAAGCGATGCAGGAAATGGCGCTGGCAGGAATATTGAGCTTTTCGGATAAGATCATCGATAAAAAGTTAGCAAATGAGATCAGGAGGTGTCTGAGCATGACAAAAGTCGGAGCAATCATAGCAAAGGAAATGGAAGAAAGCGAAGCAAAAGAAATTGTAAAAGGCCGAGCAGAGGGAAGAGCAGAGGGAAGAGCGCAAGAAAGAGTGTTAAGAATTAAATCCATGCTGTTAAGACAAAAAACACCGGAGGAGATCGTCGATTTCTGTGGTTATGATCTTCAGGAAGTGAAAGATGTGCAGGAAAAAATGTTGATCTGAGCGTTGGGAACAATGTCAGACATCACATATATTACTTGGATGAGAAAAAGTAGTTTAATTTTTTTGAGAGAAATTTCAAAAAACCCTAAAGTATCCAGATCACGTACCGATATAGATAGTGTAACAACAAAGAGTGTTGTTATTTTCCTAAAGTATCAGTTAACCTAGGGACTGATACGATAGGAAAATGTTAAAACATATGCATCATGGACGATGCATTAAATTCAAGGAGGAATATATTATGGCAATGGTAGTACAGCACAATCTTACAGCAATGAACTCTAACCGTCAGTTAGGTGTTACAACAAGCGCTCAGGCAAAGTCTTCAGAGAAGTTATCTTCTGGTTACAGAATCAACCGCGCAGGCGATGACGCAGCCGGATTAAAGATTTCTGAGAAGATGAGAAGCCAGATCCGTGGACTTGACAAGGCATCTACAAATGCACAGGATGGTGTATCATTAATCCAGACCGCAGAAGGTGCGTTGAATGAGACTCACTCTATCCTGCAGCGTATGAATGAGCTGGCAGTACAGGGCGCAAATGATACCAACCAGTCTATCGACCGTGATGCTATCAATCAGGAGTTATCAGCGCTGACAGACGAAATTGATCGTATTTCTCAGACTACACAGTTCAATAAGCAGAATTTATTGGATGGTGGTTTTGTGGGAAGAAATCTTCAGGTAGGTGCAAACGAAAGCCAGAAGATTACCATCAATATTGCGGCAATGAATGCAAGAGCAATTGGTTTGAAGGAAACCGCGGTATGTGGAACAAAAGCGTATTATACGACTAATGAGGCTGTTGATAAGCAAACAGCGGCAGCATCTGGTACACTTAGAAATAAGATTGGATCAAAGGCTGGAAAGAACGCAGTCCTGACAAAGATTACTTTCAAATCTATCGATGGATCGGTTCAGTCAGGATTTGCTGTTGGAGGGCGTAATTTCACAGCTTCGGCTGATGCACGTAAAGAAACCGCGAAAATTGCTATGTGTGCAGCACAGATTTTTAAGGTGGATGCTACATGTGGAGCAATTGTAAGCTCACCGAATGTAGATAACTACAATAAAGCTCAGGCTACGATCACAATGGTTCAGAACGCTATTAACAACGTTTCCAGCCAGAGATCTGCACTTGGTGCATTGCAGAACAGATTAGAGCATACGATCGCAAACTTGGATAACGTATCTGAGAATACCCAGTCAGCAGAGTCTCGTATCCGTGATACAGATATTGCTTCTGAAATGGTTAACTACAGCAAGAACAATATTCTTGCTCAGGCAGGACAGTCTATGCTGGCTCAGGCAAATCAGTCTACACAGGGAGTATTATCTTTATTGCAGTAATTGTGTAACCGAAAAAGAGTTGGCATTTTGCCAACTCTTTTTTTGTAAGATAAATATTAGGACGAGTATATGAATGATTTTTTAGTTGAATTAAAATATCAACGTGAGACCGCGGTAGATTTAGCAAATAAAATAGAGGATGAAGAGGCATATATGGACGAATTAAAAGCATATTTGCCAACATTGACGCAGACGATTTCAACATTATTTGAACTCATGCAGAATGAGGCTGCGATTGAAGTTAATCCGGATTTTGTGTTGCAGGTATTAAACGATATTATATATGGAATTGAAAATGAAGATTCCGTCTGCTTAGCAGACGTTTTAAGATATGGATTAGCAGAGCTGTTTGATTATGTGACATCAGAGTTACAAAGTGAGGGATAGAATGAATACACCTGTTTATAAGAAAAATATGGATGCTTTGAAGGGAAAGTATCCGGCGTGGGCAGAGATTCTTGCAGAAAAAAAACGAAAAAAGCGTAATTTTGATGTGATTGTTGAACAAAGTATGATGGGTGATACGATTTTGAAAGTCTGCTCGAATGGCAGACAGCTATATCTGAATGGAAAGTATGCGCCCATGATGTCAGTTGAGCGATGGCTTGAAAAACAGGGAAAAATGGAGGAGTATAGTCCGATTGTTATTGTGGGGATTTCTAATGGCGTTCATATAAAAAGAATTATGGAGAGTGTGCCCAAAACCTCGAATATTTTAATCTATGAGCCTTCCTTGGAGTTGTTTCGCAGAGAAATGGAAGAGGTGGATCTTTCATTTTTATTTGAATTGAATAAACCAATTGGAATTATTGTTGAAGGTCTGAATGAGAGTGAGATGCAAGCTTATTTTCATTATATGATCTCATTTGATAATATGACCTCTTTGAAATACTATATTTCAGGAAATTATAAAGTGTTGTTTCCGGAGCAAGTGGAAGGCTTTATAAAAAAACTGAAAAAGCATGTAGAAGATCAAGAAGTTCAATGGAACACATATGTCCGTTATACGAACGTAAAGGCAAAAAATACGTTTCATAATCTTCCATATTTATGTGAGGGATATAGCATAGAGGCATTGAGGGGAATTTTGCCTGCGGATGTGCCGGCGATTGTAGTGTCTGCAGGACCGTCTTTGAATAAGAATATCATGGATTTGAAAAAAGCGGTGGGAAAGGCTTGCATTATAGCGACAGATACAGCAATGAAGCCGTTACTCAATGCGGGTATCATCCCCAATCTGTTTGTGATTATTGATGGATTGAAACCGGGATTATTGTTTGAACACAAGGATCTTTCTAAAGTGCCGATGGTTACGATGACCGGTGTATCGGTAGAGCCAATGGATGCTCATAAAGGGAAAAAGTTTTTCTACTATAGTGATTCGCAGTTTGAAGACGAGATGCTGAACCTGCTTAGCAGCAAGGTGGGATGCGATATGTCGCTTCCAAACATCCCGACAGGTGGATCAGTGGCAAATAACGCTTATTCAACGGCTGTATATATGGGTGCACGGACGATCATTCTGATAGGTCAGGATCTGGCGATGACTGGAAATCGTACACATGCGGATGGTACATTCAAGGAAAAAATGGATGAAATTGATGTACACAGCAGCGAATATTTTGAGGTAGAAGCAGTCGATGGCGGAAAGGTACTCACAAGAGAAGACTTTAACCGTTATCGTATATGGTTTGAGGATCGTGCGAAGGAATGGAAACATATTACGATGGTAGACGCGACTGAAGGGGGTGCGTTGATTCATGGAAGTAAGGTTATGACCCTTAAATATGCGATTAAAAAATATTGTAAACGTGACTATAATGTGAAGTGGCATATTGATCACTGCAAAAAGCTGTTTTCAAAAGAAAACGAGCATATTGCAATAGATTTTTTCCTTAATTCTGAAAAGAAATTACAAGAGGTAAAAAAGAAAGCCAAAGAAGGTATTCGTTACTATGAACGTCTGGAAAAACTGATGTATAAATCGGTGATTACCGACAGCGAACTGCATAAACTTTTGAAACGAATTAAGAAAGTCAATAACTATATCGAGCAGGATTATATGGCAGAGACAGTCGTGGCTAGTCTACAGGGTATCGAGTATATTTTTAGGAGTGGAATATACAAGGTGAAAGATGATAGAAACGATGAATTGCAAGAAGTAGCACAGCAGGGGGAGTTTATGTTGACAGCCGTATGTGCAGGTGTTGATGAGATTAGCTCAATTGTAAATGAGACAATTATATCGTATGCGAAGGAACATATAACGAATAAGTAACGTAATGATAATCTTTTAAGTTAGGAGAGAATGCTTGTGAGCAATGAAGGAGAACTGTATTATAGACGAGCTATTTGCTACTTTGAATTAGATCAATATGAGCAAGCAGTCCAGAACTGGATTTGTGCATATGAACTGAATTACAATAGGGGAGAAATATTAGATAATTTATATCAATGTTTTATATTGCCAAATGAAAATGAATTCAGAAATAATTTCCAACAAAATAATAATTGGGTTGCAGAACTTACTTATGCAGATTGTGTTTTGGATTTTATTCCGGTTGACGAACAGAATTTTTATATTTTTAACCGTGAATCAAAAATATTTGGAGGAAAAATATCACTGGATAAGTTATCATTCGGACAAAAAGATTGTTCAAGGAGTGCGTTGTATGTAGATACATGGGATGTGCGTGAGATAGTAAAGCATGTGTATGAGAAGAATTATGGGAATGTGTATTTATATTTGGATAAATATAAAAAAGAATTTGTTTCTTTCTTAAAATTACCTATGTTTGCAGAGCTTTGCATAGAAAAAATTAAATTGTTCTATGACGAGGCATCTATGAGAAAGTTTTTCTTTGAGCAACCATTTGAGTATCTGCCGAAACAAGTAATTGCAGAAAATGCAGAAAATGCAGAAAATGCAGAAAGATATTTAAACATAATAGAAAATATTCAACAGCGGAAGAAATGTCATAATATTATGTTTTTAATGGGTCAATCGCAATATGGTGCACTTAGAAGATTTATGGAGAATTTATCAAGTGCATTTCGGGAAATTGGGTATAATACAGTAGTAATAGATCTCTTGGAAGAAGACTGGTATCAACAAATTAATACATCCAGACAGCGTTACGAATTTGATGCGGTTATCTCTTACAATCTAGTTGGATATGGTATGGAGGGCATTGATCATATTGGAAAAAAATTCATATCATCATTATGTGATCATCCGATTTGGCATGAAAGTCGATTGAAATCCGCAAGAGAAAATGTGATTGTTTGGTGTGGGGATCGATATGACTACAATTATGTGAAACAGTATTATCCCAATATAGGTAAAGTTGATTTTTCAATGAGTGGATCAGCAGAGTATCTTGAAGAAGATGTAGCGTTTGAAGATCGTATATTTGATGTTGTCTTTATAGGGGGATATAATAATCCGGAGGATATATATGTTTCTATTTGCCAAATGTATACGGGACAAATACTTGATTTGGTGAAGGCATTTATAAATAAATTGATAGAGTATCCGAACTTAACATATGAGAATGCCTTGCGAAAAACATTGGATGACTTTGGACTATATGATATTGTAGATGACAAATTTAATGACGTTGCAGGGGAGTTCTGTATAGTTAATCGATATATCAGGTCTTATTTTAGAGATAAGGTTGTTCGTGAAATTATACAGAATAAAATCATATTACATGTGTCTGGAAATGGATGGGAAAATTTTCAATCAGAATATATCGATTATCTCGTAATTGAGAACAATGACTGGTATACGGCTAGAAAAATGGTGGCAAATGCTAAAATTTCACTGAATGTTATGCCTTGGTTTAAAGCGGGTTTTCATGATCGTGCAACATTGAGCATGTTAAGTGGAGCAATATTGCTGACTGATTCTAGCGAATACATAGAAGCAAATTTTACGGATATGGATGATATAGCCATTTTCTATTTGAGTCATATAGAAGAAATTTCGAAGAAAATAAATTATCTATTATCACATGTGAATGAAGCAAAAGTCATCGCTCAAAAAGGGAAAAAGATTGCTATGCAGAAGTTCAGATGGGAAGAATTGGCTGAAGATATGGCAAAGACTTTGAGAGAAGAAATAATAGATACGATTCCATTAGAAGGAATGGGTATAGAACTAAATATACAGCAACAAGGTGCGCATAGAAAATCAGTGGCTCAAAATGTGTTGGTAGAGCTGAAGGATACGGATCAGATATTGCAGTCATTTCACTCGGGAACTACAAGAAAAATAATTCGAGCCAAGGACTATAATTACGTTGTTTCACAGTTGAAGAAAATAACAGATAGGTTGATCTTAGATTTCCCGGAATTACAAATTGGATCATATGTATGGGAACAAATATCTGATTTGAATGATCCCGTACCGGGACAGACATTTGAATTGGTTGAAATGCAGATAGGATACCTTATGAAAAAAATAGAATGGGAGTGCTTGGAAGTGGCGAATAATGTTGTGAATTAATAGTAGCAGAGAAAAAATCACTTTACGAGAATAATTATGTTGAAAATATTAATAACCGGTGCCAGTGGATTTGTTGGTAAAAATGTATCAGAGTATTTGCAAAAGAATAATGAGGGATATGAGCTATTTACCCCGTCAAGTCAGGAATTAAATTGTTTGGACGAGGTGGCAGTAACAGAATATTTGAGATGCCATAAGTTTGATTATATTTTACACTTTGCGGTATATGGTGATGGTATTGACAAGAGTAAGGACGGCACAAAAATACTGGAGTACAATTTGCGGATATTTTTGAATTTTTATAAAAATTCAAGTTTGTATGGAAAAATGTTTTATACAGGATCTGGTGCAGAATTTGACAAACGATTCGATATTATTGATGTCAGAGAAGATCAGATTGGAAATACCATTCCGGTTGACCAGTATGGTCTGATGAAATATACTATTGGTCGGTTGATTGAACAATCAGATAACGTATATAACTTTAGATTGTGGGGGATTTTTGGTAAGTACGAATATTATCCTACAAAATTTATATCAAATGTTTGCTGCAAAGCAATCAAGGGATTGCCGTTAAGCATACGGAAAAACGTATATTTTGATTATTTGTGGGTTGACGATTTTGCCAAGATGATTCAATATTTTTTGCATCATGAGCCACAATATCATACTTATCACGCGGTATCCGGGAAAAAAATCAGTTTGGAAGAGATTTGCCAGATTGTATTAAAGATAAGTAAAAAACAATTGCCTATTTACATTTGTTCAGAGGGATGGGCAAATGAGTACACTGCATCAAATGTAAGAATTGCAGAGGAAATGACGGGGTTTGAATATACTCTGCTAGAAGAAGCCGTTCGGCAGTTGTATGGTTGGTACAGAGAGCATGATCAAGAGATTGATTTGTATAAATTAATATATTAAGAGAGATAACATTGTAATGAAGAAACGAGTAGCAGATATAATAATGGATACTCTGATAGAGTATGGCATATCGGATTGCTTTGCCGTAGTTGGAGGCGGGGCAATGCATTTGGACAATGCATTACTTGTATGCGAAAAGATGAATAAGTACTTTAATCATCATGAACAGGCATGCGCTATGGCTGCAGAGGCATATGCACGTTACAGTGGAAAGATGGCAGTGGTCTGTGTGACCTCCGGACCGGGCGCTACAAATACTTTGACGGGTGTAGTAGGGGCTTGGCAGGATAGTTTGCCGATGATTGTACTTTCTGGTCAGGTGCGATATGAAATATCTGTTCCCAAGACGGGATTGGATTTACGTTACCGGGGGATACAGGAATTTGAGATTATCCCAGCAGTAAAAAATATGACAAAATATGCGGTTATGATAACAGATCCGTTAGCTGTAAAAAGGGAACTGGTGAAGGCTATTCGTATAGCCATGAGCGGACGAAGGGGACCTGTCTGGCTGGATATACCGCAGGATATTCAATGTGCCAAGGTTGATGAAAATGAGCTGTATCAAATTGAAGCAGAAGTGTCGAAGCATACGGTTGCGGAGGACGAGGTACGAAACGTAATAGAGGCGCTTCGATCAGCAAAGAGACCTTGTATATTAGCTGGTTCCGGAATACGCAGCAGTGATTCAATGTATGCCTTTGAAGAATTTGTGGATAACATGAAAATTCCTGTGATAGGTGGAGCTTGGGTTGCTGACAATTTTTATTTTGAACACCCATTGTACTATGGATTGTCAGGGAATATCGGACCACGAACCGGAAACTTTATTTTACAGAATGCAGACGTGATTCTTACATTAGGAAATAGTTTGGGATTTCGGCAGACTGGATTTTATCAGGAGGGTTTTGCTCCACATGCAAAAATCTATATGGTAGATATAGATGAGAATGAGTCAAAAAAACCGGGAGTGCATACGGACCATTTTATATATGCAGATTTGCATGATTTTTTTAATGAGGCGAACAAAATAGATAGTAAAATTAACTGTCCGACAGAATGGATAGATTATTGTAATAATCTAAAAAGACGATTTTCTCCTTTTGAAGCACTTGATTGTGGTGTAAAAATGGAGGAACGGGTGTGCTCGTATTATTTTTGGAAAATATTTCAGCAATATGAGCCGGAGGATAGTATTTTAGCATTGGGGAACAATACCGCAAACACGGCAAAGCTTCAGATTGGGATTCAAAAGAAGAAACAGCGTGTGATGACGAATTATACTTGTGGGTCGATGGGATATGATGTACCGGCTGCAATAGGGGCTGCAATAGCCTCGAAAAAACGAGTGTATTGCGTGACAGGTGATGGCAGTATTATGATGAATTTGCAGGAATTACAGACAGTCGCACAGTATGATTTGCCAATCCATGTCGTTGTATTTTCAAATGATGGGTATGGCGCGATTCGTCAGACAAGCAAAAATTTCTTTCAAGGGGCATACATAGGATGCACACCGGATACCGGAGTGAGTTTCCCTGATTTTAAAAAGGTAGCGGAAACATTTGGTTTTCAATATAGATGCTGTCATAATAATTCGGAGGTCGAAGAGTGTGTGCGGCATTTATTTGATAATGATGAACGTGTATTATTAGAAGTGAGGCAGGCATTTGATGATCCTGTGATACCTAAAGTCATGTCACGTCAGGATGAAAACGGAAAGATGCTGACGCCGGCATTACATGATATGTATCCGTTTTTAGAACAGGATGAGATGAGGCGGTTAATGTGCAACAAGGATTGAGGTAGTAGTATGAGTGCGATAAAGAGAGCAAAAATATATGCCAGAGAAAGAACTCCTTTAGAACAGGTCATTCCTTTGGCAGCGCCGTTTTCGGTTCAAATAGATATTTGTAGTATATGTAATTTGCGATGTGATTTTTGCTTTCATTCAGATGAAACGGCAATTCGAAATGCGAATCTTAAATTTGGAGTTATGCATTGGGAAACATATCAGAAAATAATAGACGATATGAGAGAAGGATGGGGAGAAAAAAAGATCAAAAAGCTGCGATTATTTAAGATAGGCGAACCTCTTTTAAATCCCAATGTGTGCCGGATGGTTGAATATGCAAAGAAAGCTGATGTCGCAGAGTGCATAGAAATAACTACAAATGGTACGTTGTTAAGTGAAGAGATGAGTTTAGGGCTTATAGAAGCCGGCCTTGATATCCTGAATATATCGGTGAATGGCATTAATGAACAACAATATATGGATGTTTGCAAATGCAGACTTGACTTTGAGAAATTTAGAAAGAATATAGAATTTTTTTACCGGAATAAAAATGATTGTAAGCTATACTTAAAATATAGCGATATTGGATATTCGGATGAAGAAAAGAAAACCTTCTATGCAAAGTTTGGTGACATTTGTGATGAGATGTTTGTAGAAACCATATCATCTACACTATGGCAGGATACAAATATCAGTGAGAATATTTGTGATATGGGACGAGGGACTTATGGACAGGAACTACAACAGAAGCAGGTATGTCCATTTCTTTTTACAACAATGGTAATCAATGATTGTGGAATAGCGCATCTTTGTTGTGTGGACTGGAAGAACCAATATATTTTAGGAGATTTGAAGAAAGAACATATTGCAGATATATGGAATGGAGAAAAATTGCGGCAGTACCAGAAATTACATTTAATGATGAAAAAAGATCAGATTTCAATTTGTAAAAATTGCGAGAGCTTATCGGCGAATACAATTGATAATATTGATATATATGCACAGGATATATTGGAGTGTTTGTAGCGAACAGTAAATGAAATAATGAGCTAACTAGATAAGAATCACAAAAGGAGAACAAAATGCAAATCTCATTATCGAAGGAAATGTTAAAACAATATATAGACTGGCAGTTAAATCATTGTTTTCCGGATGGACATGTTTTTCGTGGGGAGGATATTGATCAGGCGTTTGAACTTGCATTAGAGAGAACGGAGTATTGTTTTTCATATATAAATAATACGGCGTATACAGATGGAAACGGAAAAACATATTTTTCACATTTGCATTCCGACCAGTATGCGCAGTTTTTATATTATTTATCGAACTCTTTGTGGAATATATCTCAAAATAAACCTATTTGTGATAAAATAATTTACTTAAATAAGGCGCTGAATGGCTTTTTTTATTCTTATAAAGGAAAGTTACCAGATATTTTCTTTTTGACGCATCCGGTTGGAACTGTACTTGGTAATGCAGAATACAGTAACTTTTTGGTTGTTTCGCAGAATGTAACGGTGAATACAGGGATAGCGATGGATACTGAGTTGAGACCAAAGCTGGGAAAGGGATTATATTTAGCTGCTGGAGCGAAAATAATTGGTAATGAGCCAGTGGGGGATCGCGTATCAATAGGGGTTGATGCAGTTATTTACAATCAAACTGTGCAGGATGATCAGGTTGTAGAGCGTGCACCTAACGGTTCAATTATAGTGAGGGATAGAAGAAAGAAACAGTGTAAAGCACAGCAGTATTTTAATGTGGATATTGAGTAGGAGATAGAAACATATTATATGAAGGTTATTATACTTGCCGGTGGTTTGCCGAGTACATTAATTGAAGAAGATGAAAAACTGCCAAAGCCGATGGCTGAGATCGGTGGCAGACCCTTATTATGGCATATCATGAAGCAGTATGCGCATTATGGTCATAATGATTTTGTGATATGCACAGGCTATAAGGGTGAGGTCATCAAGGATTATTTCATGAACTTTTATATTTACCAGTCTGATATTACGGTGGATCTGCAGACTAATGAGGTACAGATTCACAGAAAGCAGACCGAGGACTGGAAGGTGTCTGTGATCGATACCGGCAGAGATGCTTCAGTCATGGAACGGTTATGTAAAGCCGGGGATTATGTTGGTGATGAGCCGGTACTGGTCGCATATGGAGACTGTTTATCGGATATTGATGTGGAGCAGTTGGTTCGTCAGCATGAACAGTCTGATGCGATCGCGACGCTTGCGATCGCGTATCCGACCGGAAGAAATGAGATACTGTCGATCGGTTCGGATGGCTGCTATGCAGGAACGAATGCTGTGCAGCCTGGGTATCAGCCGGATGCATGGGTCAATGCATGCAGTATGGTATTGGAGCCGGAGGCGTTTGAGGTTTTGCGGCAGGCGGTAGATCATAGGCAGGGAGGATCGGTATTGGATTGTCTTGCCGGGGCGGGCAGTGTCGCTACCTATCGCCATGCCGGTTTCTGGTCTCCGGTTGAGACGATTCGTGATAAGGTGTGGCTGGAGGGACTCTGGTCAAAGGGATGCGCACCGTGGAAGGTGTGGGAGGATTGAGATTGTATTTCCGGTAAGAATCCGCTATACTAAGGATATTAGTAGAGCGGATTCTTTTCATCATTGGAGGCCATTATGGAGCATGATTTAAAATTGCCGGTAGGGATTGATGATTTTAAAAAATTGCGTCAATCCGATTTTTACTATGTAGATAAAACACGGTTAATTGAGCAGTTGCTGCAGAACTGGGGAGAAGTAAACCTGTTTACACGCCCGCGTCGTTTTGGAAAAACACTGAATATGAGCATGTTGAAGAATTTCTTTGAGATTGGAGCGGATCAGTCGCTGTTCGAGGAATTGTATATTGCGCAGAATCAGGAATTGTGTGACACATACATGGGAAAGTATCCGGTGATTTTTATGTCATTAAAGGGAGTCGAAGGACTGACGTTTGATGATGCACGTAGGATGCTGGGAACCATTATCAGCAATGAGGCAGACCGGCATTATTATTTGAAGACAAGCACTCACCTCACGAATGAGGATAAAAAGCAGTTTGATAAGATGTTGCTTGCGTCTGATGATACGATGGTGGACAGTATCAGAATGCTTTCGAGACTGTTATATAGGCATTATGGTCAAAAAGTGGTGATCATTATTGATGAATACGATGTCCCGCTGGATAAGGCATTTCAGAATGGTTATTACCGGGAAATGGTTTCATTGATCCGTGGAATATTCGGACAGGCATTAAAGACGAATGAATTTCTGCAGTTTGCGGTGTTGACAGGCTGTTTACGCATATCGAAGGAGAGTATCTTTACGGGGTTGAATAATTTTAAGGTGCTTTCGATCGCGGATGCCAGATTTGATGAGCAGTTCGGTTTTACGGATGGTGAAGTGAAGAAACTGCTGGAGGATTATGGACTGGAATCTCATTTTGCTGAGGCAAAGGAGTGGTATGATGGTTACCATTTTGGCAAAGCAGATGTGTACTGTCCGTGGGATGTGATCAACTATGTGGATCATTTGCGGGCAGATCCGGCTGCCAGACCGCAGGCATATTGGATCAATAGCAGTGGGAATGGTCTGGTCAGGCGATTTGTTCATCTGGCTGATAAAACGACAAAGAGTGAGATAGAGAAGCTGATCGCAGGTGAAGCGGTCGAGAAAGCAGTGCGTCTGGAACTCACATATGATGAGATAGATAACAGCATTGACAATATATGGAGTGTACTTTTTACGACCGGATACCTCACGAGTGCAGGGGAAGTTGACCTGCCGGATGGCGGTGGCTTGGCCTATAAGCTGGTCATCCCGAACCGGGAAGTCAGGGATGTATTTATTTTCCAGATACGGGAATGGTTCAAGCAGACGGTGGTCAAGGATTCACAGCCAATGCAGGATATGTGCAATGCATTTTTAGAAGGAGATGCAGCACGGATTCAAAATAGTCTGAACTGCATACTGGTTAAAATGATCAGCATTCTGGATACCAAGGCGCGTGAGAGCCAGAAAGAGAACTTCTATCATGGACTGCTGTTGGGATTACTGCGGAGCGATCCGGACTGGGAGATCGGTTCTAATCGGGAATCGGGAGATGGTTTTAGCGATATTTTGATCAAACCGGAAGACCCGGAGAGCGGGATTGTGATCAAGGTCAAATATTCCGATACGATGAAGGGTCTTGAAGCTGCCTGCGATAAAGCGATTGCCCAGATCAAAGAACGCCGGTATGATGAACTGCTGCGTGAGGATGGCAGAGAGGATATATTGGCGTATGGCATTGCTTTCTGCAAAAAGCGGTGCATGGTGGTCTGCGAGCAGTTATAAGCAGGCATTTTCACATAACAACCGACATCAGGGACGATGTCACAATAACCATGGAGGGTGATATCAGTGAATGATGATATTACAAATGATTTCGATTATTATAAAGACAGAACTGTACTGGTGACAGGACATACCGGGTTCAAGGGTAGCTGGCTTTGCATGATGCTGGAAATGGCAGGTGCAAAGGTGGTTGGCTATGCATTACCGCCGCAGGAAGGGGACAATCTGTTTACACTTTCCGGTGTGGCGAGGGGGATGCATTCGATCGAGGGTGATGTGCGTGATATGGGACATCTGCGGGAGGTATTTGAGGAATACCGGCCGGAGGTGGTCTTTCATCTTGCCGCGCAGCCGATCGTGAGAGAGAGCTACCGTGATCCGGTCGGTACATACGAGACAAACGTCATGGGAACCGTGAATGTGCTCGAATGTGTCAGATCCGTGCCCGGCGTGCGTTCTGTCTTAAATATTACTACCGATAAAGTCTATGAAAATAAGGAGTGGAGCTGGGGATACCGTGAGATCGATCCGCTGGACGGCTATGATCCCTATTCGAACAGCAAATCGTGTTCAGAGCTCGTGACGCACAGTTATAAAAAATCGTTCTTTGACAATATGGGGATCGCTGTATCGACTGCGCGGGCAGGCAATGTCATCGGGGGCGGTGATTTTGCGAAAGACCGCATTATCCCGGATTGTGTACGTGCTGCGATCGCAGGAATGGATATCATCCTGCGCAATCCATATGCAGTTCGTCCGTTTCAGCATGTATTGGAGCCGTTGTATGCATATCTGATGATAGCGGCAGGACAGGCGAGGGATGTATCACGTCAGGGCTATTATAATGTCGGACCGGCAGAAGCGGATTGCATCACTGTCGGAGAACTGGCAACGTTATTCTGCGATGCCTGGCAGGAGGGCGTGCGCTGGAAGAACATTTCTGACGAAGGACCGCATGAAGCGTCTTTTTTGAAGCTGGATTGTTCGCTGATCCGGCAGATATTTGGCTGGCGGCCGGTGTGGAATATCCGTGAGGCAGTGGAAAAGACAGTCGAGTGGAGCAAAGCATATCGTGCGCATCAGGATATACATGCATGTATGGAACACCAGATTACAGATTTTTTGAATGAGAGAGCGGACAGATGAAGGTAGTGATCTTAGCGGGAGGAAAAGGGACGCGGATCAGCGAGGAGTCAAGGCTTCGCCCCAAGCCGATGGTGGAGATCGGTGGCAAGCCGATTCTGTGGCATATTATGCGCCACTATGCGTCCTATGGTTTTGCGGAGTTTGTCGTATGCTGTGGTTATAAGGGGCATATGATCAAGGAATATTTTGTCAATTATTATCAGCACAACAGCCAGTTGCAGATACGGCTGCAGGATCAGAAGATTCAGGTGCTCGGCGCGGATACAGAGCCGTGGAAGGTGACACTCGTGGATACCGGATTGGAGACGCTGACTGCCGGCAGGATTCTGAAGGCGAGAAGATATATTGGTGAGGAACCGTTCATGCTGACTTACGGAGATGGTGTCTCTGATGTGGATCTGAACCGGCTGATTGACTTTCACAGACAACAGCAGAAGATCGTCACGATCTCGACGACCCAGCCGATCGGTCGTTTTGGGGCACTGCGACTGGATGAGCAGACGAATCAGGTGCTTGGCTTCAAGGAAAAGGCGAGGGAAGATCAGGCCTGGGTGAATATGGGATTTATGGTTATGGAGCCTTCGGTGTATGATTATCTGGGCGATGGCAGCACGATGCTGGAGGCAGAGCCGTTTGAGCGGCTCGCGGCAGACGGGCAGGTGGCGGCATATCGGCATACCGGTTTCTGGTCGCCGATGGATACGGTTCACGACAGAGAATATCTGGAGAAGCTGTGGAATAGCGGAGAGGCACCGTGGAAGGTGTAGGACATAAACTGTAATTAACGTATACCGTCAGTTGCGTTGTGCATATACTTATGATAAAATATATAAAGTGTTTTTAATTTAGATGAATGAGGGATCGCTATGTATATATACATTGAAATGAAAGATTTGGTTGCAAATGCATTGATTGAGTTAATAGAGAACGGAAAGCGTGGAGAAGTCCTTTTTAAGCAATTGGATGATTATGGTGCACGTGTGATAGAGGTCCTGAGTGAGGATGAAGCAACGACGGCAGTTCTCGTTGTATCCAGAGAGAGCCAGTTGGCCGTGGTCGAAGATTATTCGGATATGTTTGAGACATTTTATGACGTTGACGGCGCAATGGGAATACGCTTGAAGGAGGGGATCGATACGCTTAAGCTATGGAATCGATTCTGTGCATCGCTGTCTCTGAAAGTGATCAAGGCATTTCAGTCTGAAAAATCCAAGGGGGCGTTAGGAGTAGCTTATGGGCAATAAAAAGTTTCGTGACCCGATCTATGGATATATTGCGGTTGATGAGAATCTCATAGAGCATATTATTGATACATCAATTTTCCAGCGATTAAGAGACATTATTCAAACGAGCTATGCACCACTGTATTCATCGGCGGTGCATAATCGTTTTGTTCATTCTATTGGTGTATATCATCTTGGAAAGATGGTTACACAGACAATTTCGACATCCTTAAATGATGATTCTATCAACAATTTCAAACAATACAATGAAATATTTGAATTAGCCTGTCTGCTTCATGATGTGGGACATGCTCCGTTTTCGCATACAGGTGAAATGCTTTATCTAAAAGAAGGTGATAGAGGCATTTTACATAATGAGCTGGTGGAGCTTACCTGTGATGAGAGTCTTGGAACGGAGATTGCGCGTAACGCATATAAGGCAGCTCCGCATGAGTTAATGAGTGCGATCGTGTCATTGAGATCATTTGCGGATGAGATTCCGAAAGAAAAGAGATCTTTTTTTGCAAGGTGTATATGTGGTTATAAATATACAGATGCGGTCGATTTGGAAAAAAGCTATATGAATTGCCTGATTGAGCTGCTGAATTCTAAGATTATAGATGTAGATAAATTGGACTATCTGTTGCGCGATGCGTATATGACAGGATTTGATACCGTTTCGATCGATTATAAGCGTCTGCTGGAAAGCATTCGTTTTAGGAAAAATGCTCAGGGTTTGTATACGGTCTGCTATTATAAATCGGCAGTCAGTGTGATTGAAAATGTGGTTTATGCACATGATTCGGAACGAAAGTGGATACAGAATCATCCGATTGTTTTATATGATGCACATCTGATTGAAGAGATGATGACGGCTATTGTCCATGATATATTTAAAGAGGAATATTTAAAAGAGAACTATCTGACTGATGAAGGAAAAGTAGTAGAAGGAATCGGACGAGTGCGTCTGATGAGTGATGCAGATGTGCGCTATCTGATGAAAAATTTACCCAAGAGTCTTTTGTGTGAAGAATACTATGATCGCAGATTGCGAAAGCATCCTATTTGGAAAACGGAGGCGGAGTTTCAGGCAATTTTTCAGGGTAGAGAGCAAGATTTATCTATCATTAAAGAAGAGTTTGATAGTTTAAAAGTTTTTTTGCGTTCGCAGGGTTTGCCATTTTTGATCAACGATGAGGCGTTAGCGTCATGCAGGGCAGAGGTCGAGCAGCTACAGGCTGATCTGGCAGAGAGTACAGGAGTGGCGTATGAAAAAATCAAAAGCGCGATTGCGGTTAGAGAGGCGCATATACGCTGGATGGAGATTTTTGACCGGTTTGCGAGTGAACAGAAGATCGAGTTTGAATTTTTGATTATCTATACAGATCAGTTTAACAGTGGTTTTCGTAAACAGGAGTTTGAGAATATAGAAATTATATTTCCGGAACTGAAGCTGCCGAGCCGTTTTGGGGCGGTATCGAATGTGTTAAAATCGGAGAAGAGTAAGGGTGAGAAATTCTTTTTTCTGTATTATTCGAGAGAGAAGGCTTTTCAGCGGGTGAGCATTACAGGCTTGATACGGGAGATGCTGCGCCTCGCATCGGAGATGTCACTTCAAAAAATTGATAATAGATTTGTATAGGAAAGAGGTTTACGGGTATGTTTGAAGATAAAACAGAACAGGAAGCGCGTGAGATGATCCTTGATATGGTGGAGGACTATTACCGTGCGTTTCATCAAAAGGATGACAGCTATCAGAAAGGGGATCGGATCCCATATGCGTCCCGTGTATACGATGCACAGGAAATGTGCAATCTTGTGGACAGTTCGCTGGAATTCTGGCTGACTTCCGGTCGTTATACCGAGCAGTTTGAGCGGGAATTGGCGCAGTATATCGGTGTGCGTTACTGCTCGCTGGTCAATTCTGGATCATCGGCGAATCTGCTGGCATTTATGGCTCTTACGTCACCTCTGTTGGGCGAACGGCGTGTGAATCGCGGGGATGAGATCATCACCGTGGCAGCAGGATTTCCGACGACAGTGACACCGTATCTGCAGTACGGGGCGGTTCCGGTATTTCTGGATCTGACGATCCCGCAGTACAATATTGACGTAGAGCAGTTGGAACAGGCGCTGTCGGAGAAAACAAAGGCGGTGATGATCGCCCATACGCTGGGTAATCCGTTTGATCTGGCGGCAGTGCAGACATTTTGCGACAGACATGGACTCTGGCTGATCGAGGATAACTGTGATGCGCTGGGCAGTGAGTATTGTATGAACGGTGAGTGGAAGAAGACAGGAAGTATCGGAGATATCGGTACGAGCAGTTTTTACCCGCCGCATCATATGACAATGGGCGAGGGCGGTGCCGTATATACGGACAATCCCTTGTTGCACAAGATCATCCGGTCGATGCGTGACTGGGGCAGAGACTGTATGTGTCCTTCCGGCCGCGACAATGTGTGCGGACATCGGTTTGACCGTCAGTATGGCGAATTGCCGCTTGGATATGATCATAAATATGTATATTCTCATTTTGGGTATAATCTGAAAGCCACAGATATGCAGGCGGCGATCGGATGCGCCCAGTTGAAGAAACTGCCGGGATTTGTGGAGCAGCGCAGGAATAATTTTGCCCGGTTATATGAGAAATTGTCAGCGGCAGAGGGGCGATTAATCCTGCCGCAGGCATGTCCGGATTCCAGACCTTCGTGGTTTGGATTCCTGATCACATGTGGAGAAGGTGTGGACAAGAATCATATCGTGCAGTATCTGGAGGCACAGGGTGTGCAGACGCGTATGCTTTTTTCCGGAAATCTGCTCAAACAGCCCTGTTTTGATGAATTGCGGGCGGCACAGACCGGATATCGTGTCATCGGAGACCTGAGTCATACGAATCAGATCATGGAGCGCAGCTTCTGGATCGGCGTTTATCCGGGAATGACAGATGCGATGATTGATGCGATGGCAGATATGATTCTGGAAGCATTGGGATAATTTGCAATTTTTTTATCTATAAATATATCCGCCTCCCTGTCCGATATACTCTGTAGATTGATCAGATTGACAGGTAGTGCTTATCATGGACGGTAAGTGGCTTGAAACATGGAGGTTGCGATATGAATACAGAGCAGTTGGCGAATTTTTTAATATCCCCCGACAGTACGGTCGTTGAAGCGATGGAGCACATTGATCGTAATGCGAGGGGTATTTTGTTTGTCGTGGAAGATAATCAGCATCTGATCGGTGTCGTGACGGACGGTGATATCAGGCGCTGGCTGATCAAGACGGGCAATTTGGAGGGACATGTGGAGCGTTTTATGTCATGCTCGCCGAAGGTGATCTATCGCAGGGATATTGCACTGGCACAGCAGACGATGATCCGGTATTCGATCACGGCGCTTCCGGTCGTATCGGCAAAGGGATGTATCACAGACATCCTTTTCAGGGAGCGTGAGGAAAATATCGAGGTACATGCAAAGCATGGACTGCAGGACATTCCGGTTGTGATCATGGCGGGTGGAAAAGGCACGCGGCTCTATCCGTATACGAAGATCCTGCCCAAGCCGCTGATCCCGATCGGCGACATTCCGATCATGGAGCGTATTATCGAGCGGTTTCGTGCATATGGCGTGCATGATTTCTGGGCGACGGTGAATTATAAAAAGAGCATGATCAAGTCCTATTTTTCTGAAAATGAGCATGACTACCGGATCTCTTATGTGGAGGAGAATCAGCCTTTGGGTACGGCGGGCAGCCTGCGGCTCATAGAGGGGACGTTCGACCGGCCGTTTATCGTGACGAATTGTGATATCCTGATCGATGCGGATTATGAGGATCTGTATCACTATCATGAGCAGTCCGGAAATGAACTGACGATCGTGACGGCGCTCAAAAATATCGTGGTTCCCTATGGTGTGATCCATTCGAGTGAGAATGGCGCTGTGATGTCGATGGAGGAGAAGCCCCGGTTGTCCTATTTCGTCAATACAGGCATGTATATCCTGAATCCGGAACTGTTGAACGAGATACCGGAGGATACATTTTTCCACATGACGGATCTGTCGGATAAGCTGTTAAAGCAGGGGCGCAAGGTCGGCATGTACCCGATCAGCGAGGATTCGTTCCTCGATATGGGTGAATTTGAGGAGATGCACCGGATGGAGACGAAGCTGAATCTGAAGGCAGAATAAAAGGGCATGAGTATGGGACAGAGATTGATTTTAACCGGAGCCGGCGGATGTATGCGAGAGTTATTGTGGCAGATCGGAGAACTGAACCGGCAGCAGGATACATGGGATGTCATCGGTTATGTGGATATCTCGGATGAGGCCGGAGATATCCGCGTCGGCGAGAAAATATATCCGTATCTGGGTGATGATGAGTATTTATTGAATCAGACGGAACAGACAAATGTGGCGGTCTGTGTCGGTGATCCGAAGCTGCGTGAGAAGATCACAAAAAAACTGATGGTCAATCCATATATTGTATTTCCGAATCTGATTATGGGTGATGCCAGAATCTGCCCGGATGTGCATCTGGGACAGGGTGTGATCATTTCGATGGATTGCAGAGTATCTACGAATGTCCGGATCGGAGATTTTGCATTTTTAAATATCGGATCAGTCGTGTGTCATGACGGCAGGCTGGGAGATTATGTGACGCTGAGCCCGGATGCGCGGTTAGCCGGAAATGTGTCGGTCGGCAGTGGCAGTAATCTGGGTATGGGTACGCGCGTGATCCAGGGTGTCCGCGTCGGTACACAGGTGATCACCGGAGCGGGCAGTGTGGTCGTTCGGGATCTGCCCGATGCATGTACCGCGGTCGGAGTACCGGCGCATGTGATCAGAAAACAGGAGCAGGATCGTATATGAGTATCAGGATTATCGCGGAAGCCGGTGTGAATCACAACGGCAGTATAGGATTGGCAAAACAGATGATAGAACAGGCGAAGGCAGCCGGAGCGGATTATATCAAGTTCCAGACATTCCGGCCGGAAGCTCTGGTGTCGAAGTATGCTGAGAAGGCGGCCTATCAGAAGGAGACGACCGGAGCAGGCGAGAGTCAGCTGGAGATGCTGCAGAAGCTGGCATTGACGCAGGAACAGTTTTGTGAGTTGAAAAAATATTGTGAGCAGGTGGGAATCGGTTTCCTGTCTACCCCGTTTGATCTGGAAAGTATTGATTTTCTGGAGGGATTGCACATGGATTTCTGGAAGATTCCTTCCGGGGAGATCACGAATCTGCCATATCTGGTCCGTATCGCGCGTACCGGACGGGAGATCGTGATGTCTACCGGCATGTGCAGCATCACAGATATAGAAGCTGCGATAGATATTTTACAGAAAAATGGCGCAGGTGCGATCACACTGTTGCATTGCAATACGCAGTATCCGACACCGATGGAGGATGTGAATCTGCGCGTTATGCACACATTGCGGGAGCACTTTGGTGTGCCGGTCGGATATTCGGATCATACGGTAGGTATCGAAGTGCCGATCGCGGCAGCAGCACTCCAGGCGACGGTGATCGAGAAGCATTTTACACTGGATCATACGATGGAGGGACCGGATCACCGGGCGAGTCTGGAGCCGGATGAACTGCGGGCAATGGTCGCTGCGATCCGTCATATAGAGGTCGCGTTGGGTGATTCGGCTAAGGCGGTGACGGCTTCGGAGTCAGATAATCGCGCAGTGGCGCGCAAGAGTATCGTGGCACGACGAGAGATTCGCAGGGGAGAGATCTTTGATGAAACAAATCTCACAGTCAAACGCCCCGGAAACGGAATCTCGCCGATGCGCTGGAATGAGATATTAGGAAAGACCGCAGACAGAGATTACGCGGAGGATGAGTTGATCGATGAAGGTGAATTGGAGTAGACAATCGGGGAGGCGTAGATGAAAAAGATCAGTGTTGTGACTGCGACCAGAGCAGAATATGGAATATTAAAACCGCTCATCTGTCGTTTGCTGGCTCATGATGAGTGGGAGACACAGGTGATCGCTACAGGTACACATCTGGAAGCAGCCTTTGGCAACACTTACCGGGAGATCGAAGCAGACGGGATTCCGATCTATCGACGCATTCCGATTCTGCAGCCGCAAGATCCGGAAGATCGCGTGAAGGATGCATATGCGGTCACATTGACAATGGCGAATGCGTTGCGGGGATTTGGTGCATATTTTCAGGAGGAGCATCCTGATCTGCTGATCATACTGGGGGATCGTACCGAAATGCTGGCGATCGCGGCGGCTGCAATGAATGAGCAGATCCCGATTGCACATCTGCACGGTGGGGAACTCACGCAGGGCGCGGTAGACGACTGCGTGCGTCATGCGCTGACCAAGATGAGTTATCTGCATTTTGCGGCAGCAGAGGAGTACCGGAACCGGATCATTCAGATGGGAGAGGATCCGTCACGTGTCTATAATGTAGGTGCACTGGGCGTGGAAAATATCCTGCAGGAGACGCTGCTGACACGGGAGGAACTGGCAGAATCGGTTGAATTTCCGGCAGACCGGCCATATGCGGTCGTAACATTTCATCCGGTGACGCTGGAGCAGAGGCAGGATGTGCAGAAAGATGCCGCGGTTTGTCAGATGCAGGAATTATTAGATGCCATGGCAGAACGGACAGATCTGTTTTTTCTTATTACTAAGGCCAATTCGGATGTTGGTGGCAGACGGATCAATGAACTGCTGGAGACAGAGGTGGCGAAATATCCGAATATGAAGCTGGTCGCGTCGCTGGGAATGAAACGCTATCTGAGTGCCGTGAAACATGCGCGGTTTGTACTGGGTAATTCTTCCAGCGGCATCATAGAGGCACCTGCGCTCTGTGTGCCGACAGTCAATATCGGGGATCGGCAGCAGGGACGGATTCTGGCAGCGAGTGTGATCGGGTGTCAGCCGGAATGTAACTCGATTACAGAGGCGATAGATCGCGCACTGATGATGTCGGAGCGGATTCGTGGTGACAGAGAGTTTTGCGATGAATTGTCAGCGCACAATCCGTATGGCAGCGGACATACATCGGAACGGATCATAGAGATTCTGAAGCAATATCTGGGTCGGGATCATCTGGATCTGAAGAAAAAGTTCTATGATCTGAGCGTAAATCATGTATGACGAGGAGGTTTTGTATGAGATCAATTGCTATCATCCCTGCCCGCAGTGGGTCTAAGGGATTGCCGGATAAGAATATTAAGCTGCTGCATGGCAAGCCGCTCATCGGCTATGCGATAGAGGCCGCGGAACAATCGAACTTATATGATTGCATCCATGTGTCTACAGACAGTGAGCAGTATGCGCAGATTGCGCGTGAAGCTGGTGCGGATGTGCTGTTTTTGCGTAGTGAAGAGTTGTCAAGTGATACTGCAGGCAGTTGGGATGTTGTGCGCTGGGTGCTCGCTCAATATGCGGCGCGTGGGCAGGAGTTTGATATGGTGACATTATTGCAGCCGACTTCACCGCTGCGTGAGGCGGAGGATATCAGGCAGGCATACCGGATTTTTACGGAAAAATCAGCGGATGCGGTCGTGTCGGTGTGCGAGATGGATCATTCGCCGCTCTGGAGCAATACGCTGCCGGAGGATGGCTGTATGAACGGTTTTCTGAACCGGGCAGCGAATGCAGGCAGACAGAGCCTGCCAACCTATTACCGGATCAACGGTGCGATCTATATGCTGCAGACCGGACTGTTGGCAGAGGGCGCACCGGGGCTCTATCACGAGGGTACCTATGCGTATGTGATGCCTAAGGAACGTTCCGTTGATATCGATGACGAGATGGATTTTGAGATCGCACATGTGCTGATGAAGAAACATTTATGAGCAGATGATTGCGAAGAGTGACAGCTACAGATAGGAGATTATTATGAAAAAAGTACTTGTGACCGGAGCGGATGGTTTTATCGGCAGCCATCTGACGGAGAGTTTGTTGGAAAAAGGGTATGATGTCAAGGCATTTGCCTATTATAATTCATTTAATACATGGGGATGGCTTGATACACTGCCTAAGGAGAAACGGGATCAGATCGAGGTATTTACCGGTGATATCCGTGATCCGAATGGTGTACGTGAGGCGATGAAAGGTGTGGACGGTGTGTTCCATCTGGCGGCGCTGATCGCGATTCCGTTCAGTTATCACTCACCGGATTCGTATGTGGATACCAATATCAAGGGAACGCTGAATGTGCTGCAGGCGGCGAGGGATCTCGGCACGGAGCGGATCATGGTGACTTCTACCTCGGAAGTCTACGGCACGGCGCAGTATGTGCCGATCGATGAAAAACATCCGTATCAGGGACAGTCTCCGTATTCTGCGACCAAGATCGGTGCAGACCGGCTGGCAGAGAGCTTTTATCGCAGTTTCGGGCTGCCGGTGTCGATCGTCCGTCCGTTTAATACATTCGGGCCGAGACAGTCTGCACGGGCGGTCATTCCGACGATCATCTCACAGTTACTAGCCGGAAAAGAAGAGATCAAGCTCGGCTCACTGACACCGACGAGAGATTTTAACTACGTAAAAGATACGGCAGCAGGATTTATCGCGATCGCAGAATCGAACCGTACGATCGGTGAGGAGATCAATATCGCGACACAGCAGGAAATCTCCATCGGTGATCTGGCGCGTGAGATCATCTCGCAGATCAATCCGAATGCACGCATCATCTGCGATGAGCAGCGCCTGCGCCCGGAAAAGAGCGAGGTCAACCGCCTGCTCGGATGCAATGCCAAGATCCATGAGCTGACAGACTGGAAACAGCAGTATACGTTTGCGGAAGGTATCGCGCAGACGATTGCCTGGATGCGGGAGCATATGGATGCTTATAAGGCAGATATTTATAATGTATAAAAGGAAATGGGAAGTGGGAAATAATTGTATTGATTATTTCCCACTTCCTGGTTTATAATAAAAGGCAGAAGGGGGGATCGCCATGGGATATCTGACATCTGCACAGACTGCTGAAAAATGGGGCTTGACCAAACGAATGGTAAATTCGTTGTGCCAGAAGGGACGTGTCGCCGGAGCATATAAGGATGGTTACCGATGGATGATACCGGCAGATGCTGTACGACCGGGAAAAGGTAAACGGGAAAAGATTTATAATAAAGTGGGAAATAGGAAATGCCCTATCGCGGTGGGAATCGAGAATTATAAGGAGATCGTTGAAAAATCCTATTATTATGTAGATAAGACCTTGCTGATCAGGGAACTTCTGGACAATGGAGGAAAAGTATATCTGTTTACACGGCCACGTCGGTTTGGTAAGACATTGGGGCTTAGTATGCTCAAGACTTTTTTTGAGCAGGAGATAGGGCCGGATGGGACACCGATCGATAACAGCCATTATTTTGAAGGGACACAGATATTGAGAGCAGGGGATGCATATACGCAGCATATGGGACGTTACCCGGTTATTTCTATATCTCTGAAATCGGGAAAACAACCGGATTTTCAGACTGCGTATGACTGCCTGATTGAGCAGATTGCGATCGAGTATAAGCGCCATGCGTATGTATTGGATGATCCTCATATTTTATCGGAAGATAAGGAGAAGTACCGCGCGATCATGGGACGCAGAGCACAGGCTGGCGATTATGTGACTGCGCTGGCTTTTCTTGCGGCGTGTCTGAGACAATATCATGGAAGACAGGTCGTAGTCTTGCTGGACGAGTATGATGTGCCGCTGGAAAATGCATATTGGGGATTTTATGACCGGATGATCGACTTTATCCGCTCGTTGTTCGAGTCGGTATTAAAGACCAATGATGATCTGGAATTTGCGGTAGTTACCGGATGTCTGCGTGTGGGTAGGGAAAGTATTTTTACCGGTCTGAATAATCTGGAGATCAATTCAGTTTTGAATGATAATTTTGCGGAATATTTTGGCTTTACCCAGGCAGAGGTGGAGCAGATGCTGGCATTTTATGGTATATTGGATAAATATACAGAGGTTCAGCAGTGGTATGATGGTTATCGGTTCGGACAAACGGAGGTGTATAATCCCTGGAGTGTTACGAATTATGTGAAGACGGCTGTGACGAATCAGGTGGCATATCCGAGACCGTATTGGTCAAATACTTCTTCGAATAGTATTATCCGGGAACTGGTGGATCGTGCGGATGAACAGGTGCGGATGGAACTGGAGCGTTTGATCTCCGGTCAGTCGATCGAGAAGCCGGTACATGAGGAGATCACGTACGAGGATATTGATCGTTCACAGGATTATCTGTGGAATTTCTTGTTTTTTACCGGATATCTGAAGATGATGACACAGCGTATGGAGGGCAATCTGGTGTATGTGACGCTGGCGATCCCGAATGAGGAAGTGCGTTATATTTATCAGAATACGATACGCGAATGGTTTGAAGCAAAACAAAAAGGGAATGATTTTTCGCAATTATACGAAGCAATCTGCGATGGTCAGAGTGATCAGATGGAACGGTTCCTGAATCGTCAGTTAGAAGAGAGCATCAGCTATTATGACAGTGCAGAACAATTCTATCATGGCTATATGCTGGGTGTATTGAGTGGAATGAACGGATGTGAGATACAGTCAAATAAGGAACAGGGGGATGGGCGGCCGGATTTGGTGATCAAGCCTTTTTCACCGAAACAGCCTGCGATCGTGATAGAACTGAAACGTGCCACATCATTTGCCCGGATGGAGCAGATGTGCGACCGTGCGTTACAGCAGATTGAAGAAAAGCAATATACCAGGGAACTGTTGGATGAGGGCTATCAGGAAATATTGAAATACGGAATATGTTTTTGCAAAAAGCATTGTGTGGTGAAGATGGCAGTTGAATCGTGACTGCTGTTTGCCGTTGAATGATATTTTTCCGCATGTGTCAGAAGTGATGTTTGTTGACGGATGCCATTGGTTGTGGTAACCTAAAAAAGAGGTGATATATATGATCTTAGTAGATAAGGATATAAAAGATCTGGCGAGTAGGGGACTGCTGATTGCCGAAGGGTATGATGAGGCAAATGTTGGCAGTGTTTCTTGTGACCTCACGATAGATGAGATCATATCCGATCAGGATACGCATTTGAAAGCAGTTACGCTGGATCCTGATGGAATTGTTTTTATCAAAACGAAAGAGCTTTTGAGAATACCGGAAAATATGATGGGGCGTATCGCGCAGAAGAATTCTCGAATGCGTATGGGATTATATGTGGATGGTCCTCATTATCATCCGGGGCATGAGACATATGCGTTTCTTCGTGTACGTAATATTTCCGCAGACAGTATACGCATTGAACAGGGACAACAGATTGCTCAGATTGTGTTTGAACAACTCACCCAGACACCGGATCATCTGTATGGACAGGACACCCATAAAGCATTTGCGGATGAGAAGGAGTATCGCGGACTTAGTACATATAAGAGGGAATATGAGAAATATGTAACAAAAATCGAAAAAGTTCGTGACAGTATTGAGAACAAAGAAACACAGATATATGCGAATGTGTTGACATTGATGGGTATTGTGGCAGCAGTATTCGCGATTATTACATTGAATTTTGAAGCATTCGCCAAGGCGCAGCTAGATATTAAATTCATATTGACGATGAATTTATCATTGATATTTGCGCTGTCAGTATTTTTTGGCTTGCTGCATATTATCATAAATAGGAAAGAAAAAAATGGCTTTCACATAGCATACATAATTGTGTTGGTATTGATATTGGCTGCATTGGTAGGAATTTGTTTTTTCTTGTGAACTAAAAATGATTTAAAAAATGGGAAGCGGAAAATAATCTATATGATTATTTTCCGCTTCCCATTTTGGTTATGACTTGTTTGATTACCTGTTAACAGATCCGGTCCAGCATCATCCCCGCATACATGCTCGTGATATACGGTGTCGCGAAGTTCTTATCAGGGTTCGGATTCTTGTAGGCGACGACCACTTTGTCTACGTAGTTCATCGGATTGATCGATGCCTGATCCGCTTTGGCGCCGAGTGCATCGCGGAATTTGTTGAGCACATTGAACGTGTGCGGGATATCTCCGGAGCTGATCGCGGCGGTCAGTGCGTCACGGTCAACGGTCATCGTGCTGTCTTCTTGTATGTTCAAGCCGATATCTGCAAAATCGGAGGAGAATTTCTTAGCAATATTGCTGATATCGCGTAGCAGCAGACTGCTCGTTTCCTGTGTGTCGGCATAACGGTGTGCGGTATTGATAATGCCGTTGTAAGCGGCGGCGAGCCGTTCGATATTGTCTGTGACTGCATCTGCACTTGGCTTAAAGCCGACCGATGCGGCCTGACCGGGCAGGCTGACACCGTTTAAGGTCACGGAGAACATATTGTTGACTGTGAACGTATTAGAATAAGAAGAATGTCTGTTGCCGTTTAGCAGGAAGGAGGAATTCTCTGCCGGAGAGGAAATCTTATCGATCCCCAGCCGTTCCATGGCTTCCTGTGATCCCCTGTCTCTCGCGGGAACGATCTGGAACAGATGATCTTCGCCTTCGCCGAGACCTGTCTGCTTGGACTCGATCTGAAGCGCTTTGCTCGTGCCGCGCTCGTCGTAGAGCAGATCTGCCTGTAATCCGATATTGGCATTGTTGATGAGCTTGCGCAGTTTATTAAGGACATCCTCGTTCGTGTCATCTTCATTAACGTTGAACTGGAACTCGTAGGATGTAGTATTCGTGTTCAGGTCAAAGCTGTAGCTGCCGGTCGCAAAATCATGCCCGGCGCGCCGCAGATAGTGTCCGGTGTTGACCTGAGGTGTGGCGAGCTGCTGAACCTCCAGCTTAAAACCGGCACTTGGCATATCAATGATATCATCGTCATTGCCGACGTATTCCGCTGTCACGACATCGGGATCATTGCTGGAGGCGATCCGTTTGCGGAACGCACTTTCCAGACCCTCGCCATTTTCAGACAAAGAAGCGACTACGTTTTTGATCGTATGTGCCTGATCCTTGATATCGATCGCGAACTTCTGAACATTATCTCCCGCTTTGATCTTGTACAGAGGGGATTCTTTATTAGACTTTACGATACGGTTATAAGTCGAACGCAGCTCGCTTCGCTTGTGCGAGTCGTACTTATTACTCGTACCCATCGAGATGCCGTATGTGGCATTCAGGTGGTTGTATGCAATCGACATGACATTACCGGCCATAGATGTCCCCTCCTTTCTTCCGTGAAATCTACGCATCTGCGCGGGGATCGTATATTAAATCCATTTATACATTATCATCATAGCACAAACAGGCGTATTTGTCACCTGCCTGCCCTGAAAAACGGCGCTTTTTGCGGCTCCTATAAGACTTTTATCGGTTGGGAATGGCATAAATATAAGAAGATTTGCAAATATATTTTTAAAATGTTGAAAAAAAGATTGACGGTGCAAAATAATCGTGATATATTTATGCTTGCGATGGAAGTAGGTCTTTTTTTTATGCCTAAAATCAAGTAGAATAACGGAGGTGGAAGTTGTGCGCACTAGAATTACTTTAGCATGCACAGAGTGCAAGCAGCGTAATTACAACATGACGAAAGACAAGAAGACTCATCCGGACAGAATGGAGACTAAGAAGTATTGCAGATTCTGCAAGACTCATACCCTGCATAAGGAGACAAAATAGTCTAGTATCCATTTAACCGAGACTGAGCAAAGGAAGTGATAACATGGGATCAGAGAAAAACATCGAAACCCAGAAAACAAGTTGGTTCACAGGTCTGAAGGCTGAATTTCGTAAGATTATCTGGCCGACCAAA
>JBNMHW010000025.1:0-29322 GCA_050872965.1 bacterium
AGCAGATATCTGCAGGTCACAGACCGTTTTTTTTATAATTGTTATGGAAAAGTGGCAAAGGTTGTCGGCTTGACGGTAGAATCAATCGGACCGGAAGCAAAGCTGGGTGATCTTTGCCGTATAGTTGTGGATAAAGATGCAGGCATTTATGTCATGGCGGAGGTCGTTGGTTTTCACGACAACCGCTTACTGCTCATGCCTTATGAGAGCATGGATGGGATCGGAGTTGGATGTGTCGTAGAGAATACGGGGCATCCACTTACTGTTTCTGTGGGAAATGAACTGCTGGGACATACCTTGGACGGACTTGGCAGACCGACAGATACCGATGAAGAGATCCTGCTTCCAACGCAGTATCCGGCAGACTGTCTGCCGCCGGATCCGATGAAACGAAAGATCATCGATCAGGTGCTGCCGCTGGGAGTCAAGGCAGTGGATGGACTGCTCACGGTCGGCAGGGGACAGCGTATCGGTATTTTCGCCGGTTCTGGTGTCGGAAAGAGTACACTGATGGGTATGTTTGCCCGCAATACAAAGGCGAATATCAATGTGATCGCACTGATCGGAGAGCGAGGCAGGGAGGTACGTGAATTTATTGAGCGTGATCTCGGCCCGGAAGGTATGGCACGTTCGGTCGTTGTCGTGGCGACCTCTGATAAACCGGCATTGATCCGGAAAAAAGCAGCGATGACAGCGACGGCGATCGCAGAATATTTCCGCGATCAGGGTCGGGATGTACTGCTGATGATGGACTCGCTGACCCGTTTTTCCATGGCACAGCGTGAGATCGGACTGGCATCCGGAGAACCGCCGGTGACACGCGGTTATCCGCCGAGTGTGTATGCCGAATTGCCGAAGCTGTTGGAGCGGGCGGGAACGTTCGACCGCGGTTCGATCACCGGACTCTATACCGTATTGGTGGATGGAGACGATTTTAATGAGCCGATCACAGATACGGCCCGCGGTATTTTGGACGGACATATCGTGCTGAATCGTAAGCTTGCGCAGAAGAATCACTACCCGGCGATCGATGTGCTCGCGAGCATTTCCCGTGTGATGAGTTCTATCGCTTCAAAGGAACAGAAGGAATATGCGGGTAAACTCAAAAATGTCATGGCGACCTACGCGGAGGCTGAGGATCTGATCAATATCGGAGCATACAAAAACGGCTCAAACCGTGAGATTGATTATGCGATCGCAAAAAATCAGGCAGTCAACGAGTATCTGCTTCAGCGGACGGATGAGAAGTTTGAGTTTGAACAGGAAGTACAGATGCTGCAACAGATCTTTGCAGAGTAAGGAACTATGAATTATGGCAAAGTTTGTATACCGGATGCAGAGCATTCTGGATATTAAATATAAACTGGAGGAGCAGGAGCGGACAGCTTACGGAATTGCCAGCCAGAAGCTTCAGGAGGAGAACGGAAAGCTCCAGCAGTTGATGCTCCGGCGTATGGAGTATGAAAAACATGCCGCAGAGCTGGCTACCGGACGCATTGATGTACGGGAAATCCGGCAGAACAAGCATGCGATCGATGTGATGAAATCACTGATCCGTGACCAGATCATGAAGGTGCATGCGGCGGAGAAAAATGTGGAACTGGCGCGTAAACGGCTGAATGCAGTCATGGTTGAGCGGAAGGCGCATGAGAAGCTGCGGGAAAAGGCATTTGAACAATTTAAACAGGAACTGGCGGCGGAAGAAGCAAAAGAGATCGACCAGCTCGTCAGTTTTACCTATCACGATCACACAGATGAAACGTAAAGGCGGTGTCAGATATGGCAGAGGAAAATGAAGTAAAGAAGACAAAAGCGGAACTGATACAGGAAAAGGCAGCGAAAAAAGCTGAAAAAGCTGCGGCAAAAGAAGAAAAACGCAGGGAAAAGCTGCGTAAAAAGGGACTGGATCCGGATGATCCGGACTTTGATGACGACGGAGGCGTAGGTGGAAAGCTGGCAGTAGCGCTGGCGACAGTGATCATCATCGCGATCTGGCTGGGAATACTGGTGCTCGTCATTAAATGGGATGTCGGTGGGTTTGGTTCCACAGTGATGTATCCGATCTTAAAGGATGTGCCGTATATCAATAAGATTCTTCCGGATGTAGAGGAACCGATCGAACAGGAGCAGTATCCGTATACCACGCTGGACGAGGCGACTACCTATGTGAAGCAGTTGGAACAGGAACTGGCAAAGACGCAGAAGAAGCTTGACAAGAAAAACGACAAGATCAAAGAATTGAAAGCACAGTTGGAAAAATTGTCCGTATATGAGCAAAAAGAGGCGGAATTCGAAGAACTCAAACAAAAATTCGATGAGGAGGTTGTGTTTTCAGACAATGCGCCCGATATAAGTAATTATCAGGAATACTATGAGTCGATTGATCCGACGAATGCACAGATCATATACAGACAGGTGCTCGAACAGCAGAAGACGAGTGAAGAACTCGAGGATTATGTGACCACGTATTCATCCATGAAAGCCAAAAATGCGGCAGCGATTTTCGATACCATGGTAGGAGATAATTCACAGCTTGTTGCAGACATTTTAAAGGGCATGGATGCACAGCCGCGTGCGGATATTCTCGCGGCGATGAATGCCGATAATGCGGCGATCATTACTGAGATCTTAGAGCCATAGGCTTTTAAGATATAAACCATCAAAACAGGAAAGGAGGAAGAAGACAATGACACAGATCGCAGGGTTGGGTATGGGTACAGCCAATGTAGCTGCCGGAAAAACAGCCGCAGCCGAACCGGCAAAGGAAGTCTTTGAACAGTTTGCCAGCATCATGAATCAGAATGCACAGGGCTATTTCGGATTCAAAGCGGACAGCAGTACCTATGAAGGTCTGGCACAGAGTACGAAGGCAGATGGCCGTACGGACGTATCCGGACAAAACTATGCGGCATTTCGCAGCAGCAGCCGGAAGATCAGTCAGGCAGACCGTTCCGATACCGGAAAAACAGCCACGGATCTTCTGCAAAAGGCACAGACACTAGGTAAAGATGTGAAGAATGCCGTACAGGAGACGATGGATGTCTCTGAAGAGGAACTGACACAGGCAATGGAGCTTCTGGGACTGAGTGACATGGATCTGCTTCAGCCGCAGAATCTGATGCAGCTTGTCGGACAGCTCACAGGCAGTGAGGATGTCAGTGCACTGCTCACAAATGACGGTGTACAGCAGCTCATGCAGAATGTGACGGAACTGTTTACGGATTTTCAGCAGCAGAACGGGATCAGCAGCAGTGATTTTTCTGACCTGCTGGCACAGCTCTCCATGAATATTGATGAACTGGAGGAGCAGATCAAAGCACAGCTTGGCATCACAGATGATGCGCAGACGGTTGTGCCGACAGAAGATCTGAGTGCACAGATGCAGCAGGATGAGATCGTACCGGAGCAGGAGACGGAGCAGACCGGAGTGGTTTCTTCCGTTCTACGGCAGGCACAGACACAGGAGACTGTGGAACAGACGACGGATCCGCAGGTACAGCAGACGTCAGATAGCGATGCAGGTATCCGGCAGGTGGAGCCGCAGACACAACAGACCGCCGCGCAGACGAGCGGGGAAGAAAACTCCGGCATGACAGATGCGGATGCGAAATCACAGACAGATCACGGTTTTGACGAGCAGATGGATCTGACAGATCACTCACAGCATATTATGTTTGGGGAACAGACAACAACGCAGACAGAGCCGGTGCTGCAGACAGCAGAAGTACCGCAGGCAGATCCGATGATCCGCTATGAATCACTGATGAATCAGATGGAGGGTCTCGCACGTGCATTCGCATCATCCGAGGGCACGACGCTTCAGATGCAGTTGAACCCGGAGAGCCTCGGCAGACTGGTACTCACCGTGACGGAAAAACACGGCAATGTAACCGCACAGATCGCCGCGACCAATGAACAGGTCAAGGAAGCACTGCAGACACAGATGGTAGAATTGCATTCCACATTGCAGGCACAGGGCATCAAAGTCGAAGCGGTAGAGGTCACAGTCGCTACCCACGAATTTGAACAGAATCTGGATGGTAATACATCCGCAAATGCGCAGATGCAGGAACAGAACAGCTCACAGTCCGACAACGGACAGGGAAACGGCCGGAGGAATCTGGATCGCGGCATGCTGGAGATGGAGGGCATCGGCGGATCGTTGACAGAGGAAGAGTCTCTGGCAGCACAATTGATGCGTGATAACGGCGGCAGCGTCGATTATACCGCATAACACAAAAGATCAGAAAATAATTTGAAAGGAGAAAGACGATATGGCTTTATGGCAGAAGATCGAGAATGGAAAGGTTGTAGATACTTCGGCAAGTGCAACCTCATCATCCAAGGAAAAGAAAAATAATAATCTGGATAAAGATGATTTCCTGAATCTTCTCGTGGCACAGATGAAATATCAGGATCCGCTAGAGCCGCAGTCCAATACCGAGTATGTATCCCAGTTAGCTACCTTTACACAGGTAGAGGCGACAGAGAACATGGCAAATACGGCAGAAAATGTACAGGCGAATAACCTGATCGGAAAGACAGTCATCATGCGCCCGACCAATTCCACGACCGGAGAGACGAGTGATGTCATGGGTGTTGTGGATTATGTGATGAAGGAAGGCAGCAATGTCTATCTGTCAGTCAACGGTGCACTGTACAATCTGGATGACCTGTATACGGTTGCAGACACTGAATACATGGATGCAGTTGTTATCGCAGATGATTTTGAGACAACGATCAGTCAGATGCCGGATGCAGACCATGTATCGCTGATGGATGAGGACACCTTCAAGCATGTCCGTGAACAGTATGACAAGCTGACGGATTATCAGAAAGAATATATCTCAAAATACAGCAAGGAATCGCTCGATAAATTCCTCGCAGCCGAGACCGCGCTCAATGCACTCATCGCATTGCGGGATCAGTTGAACGGTGGAAAAAAGGATGACAGTACCACGGATGGGGATAAGGACAATACGGCGTCGGGAGATGGAACGGAAGCCACGACTCCGACGGAATAGGACAGCTTCCGGGATGGGAGTGAGCATATGAATCAGATCAATCAGACAGGAGCGATCCGAAATGGATTTCACTCGATCGAACAGGTCACAGACACTTATCTGAAAAAGGGTATCAAGGAATCGGAAAAAACAGCCGAAATATCTTTTGATGAGGTGTTGCGGGCAAAACAGCAGGCGTTGGATCCACTCAAATTTTCCAAGCATGCCACAAACCGCCTGAATGATCGAAACATCAGCCTTTCCGCAGATCAGAGCAGACGTCTCGCGGATGGTGTATCAAAAGCCGGTGAGAAGGGAATCAACGAATCACTGGTGCTTGTAGATTCGCTGGCATTTATCGTGAATGTGCCGAATAAAACGGTCGTCACAGCAATGGACCAGTCGGATGCAGGCGAAAATATCTTTACGAATATTGATGGCGCAGTCATCGCATAATCGCCGGACCTTATCAGGGGGCGGACGTCTCTGACTGACAGATGAGACGAAGCAGGGTAGACAAGCGCCAAAGAATGGAGGTCATTTCATTATGATGAGATCACTTTACTCTGCTGTGTCAGGTTTGAAGACACATCAGACCAAGATGGATGTCATCGGTAACAACATTTCCAATGTCAATACCGTGGCATTCAAATCTTCCAGCGTTACATTCAGTTCCATTATGTATCAGACATTATCCAGCGCTTCCGGAGCGAACGCTGAGATGGGAACCGGTGGTGTGAACGCAAAGCAGGTCGGACTCGGTGTTACGACGGGTTCTACTTCTATGAGTATCACTTCGGCAGGTGCGTCTGAGACGACCGGATTGCCGTTTGATTTAAGAATCACGGATAAGAGCACGAGCAGCTTCTTCGTGGTGAACAACGGATCAGAAAATGTATTCACAAAGGCAGGTTCTTTCTATGTAGACGGCGCAGGTAACCTGTGTATGAAGTCTACCGGATATACCGTCATGGGCTGGGGCGTAGACTCAGAGACCCAGACGATCAAGAAAGATACCGTGACAGCACTCAAAGTCATGTCACCGGAAAACATGACATCCGAGCCGGAAGCAACGACAAAGGCCCGTTGTACCGGTGTCATCGACAGCAAGAGCACACAGGTGACTTCTTCGACCGGATCAGTTATGAACCTGTTGATCTACGATAATCTCGGTTATCCGTACACCGCGCGCTTTTCGATTCAGGCACAGGATGCCACAGGTGGAAAGTATGCGGTCAATCTGACAGATATCATTGATTCACAGGGCAATTCCATTCTGTCTTCCAAAGTAGCACTCAGTGATCTGTTTGGACCCAGCGGTAGCAGCAGTGCGCAGGGCAGTAATACGGTGATCACTGACAACTATGCATTTGCAAGCGGAAAGAGCAAGACAGATATCAACCGTGCGATCCAGACATCTGCTACGACAAAGGCAAATGCTGCGAATCCGGCTACGACACCGACATATACATATTATATCGATGCAAAGGATATCAATGCACAGCTTGGGCTGACGGATAAGCAGGCGCTTCCGGATGGCTACCGGATTAAATTCACATCCGAGAAGATCAACTATAAGGATGCGTTAGAAGATCTGAAGGATTCCAAGGGAACCGGAACCAATGATTATATCTATGTTGAGGATGCTGCTGGAAATATCGTTGCGAGAGGAACGGCAGAGGAAACAGCAGCGCCGACCACAAAGGTAAAAGACGCTACAATTACCTCCGGTGTGACGTGGAAGTTTGTTGAGGGCAAGGTCGATACCTCCGGCGCGTTTGTCGCAGATACGGATGCAAACGGTGCTGAGAAAGCAGCCGATTATACACTGACGAAGAAGCAGACATTAGAGGATTATACCTCACTCGGAACGGTTGTGACGAGTACGGATGGTGTGACCGGTTATAAATTTAATGTAGAGGATATCCGGGAGGCATTGGCATTAGACGAGACGAATTATCCGAAAAACTCTGTCATTTACTATTGGCCGACCTATTCAAGTGGTGATATTACATTGACAGATGCTTCTGGTACGAAGACATTTAAGAGTATGGTTGCACTCGAAAACGGAGATGCAGTGCCCAATCCGAGCAGAACGGTCGGACCGGAGGAACTCTTAAAAGATTATTCCTACACGACAATTACCGGTGGTGACCTTGCGACAGCGACAGCCGATACCGGAGCGATCTTTACCGAGGAGCTGCCGAGCGATGCGGAGGTCCGCTATAACATGTTTAGCGGCAACTACAACATCGTGACTCCTTCCAAGGACGGATTTACCTTACAGTTCAACACGGTAGACGGTACATTGACGAGTGTCGGCGGCGGAAGCAATACGACGCAGACCTTGAACTTATCAAAGCTCACGGCTGCCGGATATGACGGTTTTAAAGATGTGACGATCGATTTTTCGTCCCTGCTGAACTACAACAACAGCGGATCGACCACGGCTGCGATGAGCGGCGGAGACGCTGATACGGTCGGAAAGGGTAAAAAGCTCGGAGCCATGACCGGTCTGAGTGTTGACCAGAGCGGTAAGATCTATGCATCCTATGATAACGGAAATACCGTACTGCTCGGACAGATTTCGGTTGCCCAGTTTGCCAATGCGTCCGGTCTTGAAGCAACCGGTGATAACTGCTACCGCGCAACGTTAAATTCCGGTGAGTTTGACGGTATCGGTGTTGAGATCGATGCGGACGGCAGCTCGATCACTTCCGGTGAGCTGGAAATGTCGAATGTCGATCTGGCAGGAGAATTTACATCCATGATCACGACCCAGCGTGGTTTCCAGGCAAACTCACGTGTAATCACAACTTCCGACTCAATGCTGGAAGAATTGATTAACCTGAAGAGATAATTTTAAGTAACAGTTCAGCCATCACTGGGAAAATGTGCGAGTCATGCTTGCATGAATGAGCACATTTCACAGGTGATGAGGTGAGCGCCTTTTTATGAGCAAAGTTAACTGCGAAGCAGTGGGAAAACGCCGATAGGCGTCTTTGCGAATGGCGCGGGCTGAACGATAACAATTTTAAAATATAATATGTTGGGGAATGGGTTTACATTCTTCCCCAACATATGGTATAATCGGTATGATTAGGGGAAATTCGACCATAATCGTACCGATTTTTCATTTAAAATAGGTAAAAAATTCAAAGATGGGATGGGTGAGTAGATTTGGATATAGCGTCTCTGCTTGGTATGGTAATAGGGTTTGCAATGGTTATTTTCGGTATCGTGACCGGTGACGGTGGATTTACGCTGCTGCCAAACTTTATCGATATACCGTCGGTTCTCATTACGATTGGTGGTTCGCTGGCAGGTGTTCTGGCCTGTAACAAGCTGTCGTTTATGGGTACCGGTTTTAAAGGTCTGGGGCTGAGTATGAAGGAGCCCTCGTATGATCCGGCATCTATGATCACAAATATTATCAATCTCTCGAATGTTGCGAGAAAGGAAGGACTTCTGGCATTGGAGGAGGCGGCTGCCGATATCGAGGATGCGTTTTTGAAAAAAGGTATCATGCTGATCGTCGACGGAACAGACCCGGAGCTGGTGCGCGGCATTCTGGAGACGGATCTGACGTGTACAGAGGATCGTCACAAGCAGGTTATCGGATTCTGGGAAAAATGGGCAGAGCTGGGTCCTGCATGGGGAATGATCGGTACTCTGATCGGTCTGGTAAACATGTTAAAGAATCTGGAGGATGCGTCAACGATCGGACCGAATATGGCGGTCGCATTGCTGACGACTCTGTATGGATCATTGATCGCGAACTGGCTGTGTAATCCGACAGCATCTAAGCTGAAACTGAACAATGCCAATGAGATGATTATCAAGCAGATCATCGTGGAAGGCTTACTGTCTATTCAGGCAGGAGAGAATCCGCATGTCATAGAAGAAAAATTAAAGACATTTATTACACCGAGGGAGCGTGAAGCGCTCGCCGCAGCAGGTGGAGGTGAAGAGTAGTGGCCAAGCAGAAAAAACAGGAAGAGGCGCCCGCAGGTTCTCCCGCGTGGATGTCCACGTTCTCCGATCTGATGAATCTGCTACTGTGCTTTTTCGTGCTGCTGTTCTCCATGTCTACGGTTGATGCGGAAAAGTTTGAGGTCATCATCGCTTCGTTCCAGTCACATTTCAGTGTGCTGCAGGGAGGCGGATCATCCATCGGTGACGGAGAAATGGTCGGCGCCGGTATCAATCAGTTGCCGTATTACGATACCTTTTACAACCCGGACGCGAACAGCTCCGGAAAGGGTGAGTTTGAGGAGGAAGGCCATCGCACGAATGCGGATAACAGCGTGATCGACCGGGCAGATCCGGAAGATGGCACCAGTCAGGGCGGCGATAATCCGGATCAAAGTGACAATCCGAATCAGGCACAACTGACAGAGGAACAGTTACAGGAACAATATGAGCAGAAAGGTCTGGATGAATCGGATGCGATCGCAGATGAAGTGAAAGAAAACGCAGCAAAATACGGAATACAGGATCAGGTGGAAGTATCCTTCAATGCGCAGTATGTGATGATCACGCTGAACGGCGCGATACTTTTCGATACCGGATCGGAAGCGATCAGAGAAGATGCGATTCCGCTGGTTGACAAGATCGGAAGGATCGTGAACCATTATAAGGATAATATCATTGAAGTGGAGGGACACACCGATAATGTGCCGATCCACAACGGAAGGTTTGAGGATAACAATGTATTATCCATGTACCGTGCATTATCTGTCGCAGATCGCCTGCGTGAAGTGACACAACTGGATCCGGCGCACATCAAGTCTTCCGGACGCGGTGATTATGTGCCGATCGCGGATAATTCGACGGCAGAAGGCCGTGCGCTGAACCGGCGTGTTGTGGTGAAGATATATAATTCCTACAATTCACAGGATTGAGCCGGTTATACATAAAGATCATAATAATGTAAAATAAACGCGAAAGAAAGGATGACTGTCGGCAGACACAGTCTAAGGTAGTTGAGCCATGAAGAAAAATCTGATGTCGGTGCTTATATTGGCACTGCTCGTTGTAAATCTTGTATTGACGGCGATCACAATGATCAGCATTGTACCGTCTGCAAAAAAGAGCAATGAACTGATTACGCAGATCTGTACCGCTTTGAATCTGGAACTGGCGAGTGGAAGAAATGCCAATCTTTCCAGTGTCCCGATCGAAAATCTCCAGTCCTACACGCTGGGTGATACCATGACGATCAACCTCAGGGACAGCGAGGACGGAAGCTCACACTATGCGGTGCTGACAGTCGTGATCTCAATGGATAAAACCAATGAGGACTATACGAAGCTTGGACAGGAAGGTGTAGAAGCCGGGCTGTATGATTCCAATATTAAGAGTATCATCAATGATGTGGTCAGAACTTATACATATGAAGAGATCCACAATCAGCCGGAAAAGGCTCAGAAAGAGATACTCGAAAAGCTGCAGGGATTCTTTGATTCCAATATGATCGTTGATGTCGGATTCCCGAGCATTACCTGCGAGTAAATGCAGAAAAATGAACGTTTTATATACAGCGTATTTAGGTACTAAAGGTGGTGAGAATGAATGGGTGACGTACTGTCACAGGGCGAAATAGACTCGCTGCTGCAGCAGTTGAGCAGCGGCGAGATTGATGCGGAAGAGATCAAGGATAATAGTGATAAACAGGTTAAAAATTATGATTTTGCACGTCCGTCCAAATTCTCCAAAGAGCATCTGCGAACGCTGGAGATCATCTTCGAGCATTACGGCAGACTGTTATCGACAAATTTACCTGTCTATCTGAGAAAAAATATTCAGGTTGAGGTCATGAATTCAGAGGCGGTGACCTATTCGGAATTTTCTAATGCATTGTCAAATCCGGTGCTGCTCGGAGTCGTGGAATTTGCCCCACTCCGTGGAGATATTCTGATGGAGCTGGCTTCCTCGCTCGGTTATGCGATTGTTGACCGAATGCTCGGAGGAGTCGGAGTGCCGCTCGAAAAGACGAGAGATTTTTCGGAGATAGAGCTTTTGATTATTGAGCGGATTATGAATGTATGTGTCAATCTGCTGCGGGAACCGTGGGAGAATGTGACTGAGATCCATCCGCGCCTGCAGCGAATAGAGACAAATTCCCAGTTCGCGCAGATTATTTCACCGGGTGAGATGATCGCGATCGTGACGATCAATCTGAAGATCGGTGATGCGGAAGGATTGATGAACATCTGTCTTCCATTCATCACGTTAGAGCCAGTGATGGACAAGCTGAATACGAAATTCTGGTATTCCAATATGCAGATCAGGGATGAGGAGACGTATCAGGATGTGATCGAGGATCTGATCGATCATGCGCCGGTATCTGTGAAGGCAGTGCTTGGCAAGAGCCTGATCTCGGTATCCGATTTTGTGAATCTGCAGCCGGGAGATATCATCCGGGTAGATACGGATGTAGAAGATGAGTTGGATATATACGTCGGAAATATGAGAAAGTTCACCGCATTGCCGGGTTCGTCCGGACCAAATTACGCAGTGCGTGTGACATCAGTGATCAGAGAGGAAGAATAGGCAGATGGATGGAGTATTATCACAGGAAGAAATCAATGCGCTGTTAAATAATCCCGGCGGTTCGTCGGGAGGAGCGGCCAGCGCAGCATCCGCAGGCGGTTCTGATTCAGATCAGACGCTGACGCCGGAGGAAAAGGATGCGATCGGAGAGATCGCCAATATCAGTATGGGAACAGCGGCGACAACACTGTTTTCACTTGTGAATCGTAAGGTAGAGATCTCTACACCGGTTGTGTCAATGGCGACATGGGATGATGTGGTCCAGAATTATGAGCGGCCGTGTGTATTTATCAGAATTGCATATACGGTAGGTCTGGACGGCAGCAATATTCTAGTTTTAAAAGAGAACGATGTCAAGATCATCACAGACCTGATGATGGGCGGTGACGGAACCAATACATCGGAGGAACTCGGAGAGCTTCATCTGAGTGCGATCAGTGAAGCAATGAACCAGATGATGGGAAGCTCGGCAACCTCTCTGTCATCCATGCTCAGCAAAACGATCGATATCTCACCGCCGGTAGCGGATCTGGTTGACTTACAGGAGAGCGTGGACGAAGGAGCGATCGATGAATTTCTGGAAGGCAGTTTTGTTAAGATTTCTTTTAAAATGGAGATCGGAGATCTCGTAGACAGTGAGATCATGCAGTTGTATCCGGTTTCTTTTGCGCGTGAGATGTGTCACGCGATTGCTAAAAATATGGAGATGGATGCGGAGGAGGCGCAGATTGGTATGGATCATGTACAGCCGACATCCGAGCCGCAGCAGCCGCAGATGAATCAGAATGCGGCACCTGCCCAGCCGATGAATCCACAGATGATGAATCCGCAGATGATGAACCAACAGATGATGAATCAACAAATGATGAACCAGCAGATGATGAATCCACAGATGATGAACCCGCAAATGATGAATCCACAGATGTACCAGCAGCCGGTCAATGTACAACCGGCACAGTTTACTCCGTTTTCCGGAGAATTTGCGGCACAGTTTGCAAAAGAAAATATCGACCTGATCATGGATGTCCCGCTTGAAGTGACGGTAGAACTGGGCAGGACAACAAAATCTATTTCAGAGATTCTCGAGTTTGCGCCCGGAACGATCATTGAGTTAAACCGTATTGCCGGTGAACCGATCGACGTGCTTGTAAACGGCAAATTTGTAGCAAAGGGAGAGGTAGTAGTCATCGAGGAGAGCTTTGGTGTGCGGATTACCGAGATTGTAAAATAAACTATGATCATAGCGACAACAGGCAATTTTATGAATAGTGTGATTGAATTGATCACAGTACTGGTTATCTTCCTTTTCGTTCTTGCCCTGACTTACTATGTGACCCGATGGCTCGCAGGTTATCAGAAGACAAAGACGGCACAGGGAAATTTATCTGTGATCGAAGCAATCCGTATTTCAAACAATCAGTATGTACATATTGTACGTGCGGGAAAAGAAAAGTATCTTGTAGTAGGAGTGAGCAAGGATCGTATGACGCTGCTTGCCACGCTTACACAGGAAGAATTACAGGAATTGCCCCCTGTGCAGACAGGGGTTTCCGCAAAAACGGGAAAGGGATTTGCGGAAATACTGGAGGAATTGAAGAAGAAACATGAGAAGTAAAGCAAAAAAGATCTATTGTCTTGTTTCATTTATAGTTGCGGTCCTTGTCTTTTCGACGGTTCTGGTGTTGTCAGTGACCGGACGGACCGTATATGCGTCTACGACAGATCTGACGAATAACGCAGGCTCCTTGTCATCCGAGCAGGATCAGCCGATGACGGATATCCGCAGTGATGATGTGAATGGGCTTTCGGTTATTTATAATAATGAGAATGGAACGATGTCTGCGACTGTGCGTATTGTCCTGATACTTACGATTCTGTCATTGGCTCCGTCAATTCTCATCATGATGATATCCTTTACCAGAATTATCGTTGTACTGCATTTTCTTCGTACAGCGCTTGGTACACAGACAACGCCACCGAATCAGGTACTTATCGGGCTGGCGCTGTTTTTGACGTTTATGATCATGTCTCCGGTATTTACACAGATCAATGAGAATGCGATCAAACCGCTGGATGCGGGGACGATCACGCAGGAGGAGGCTCTGACGGCGGCGATCGAGCCGCTCCGTGAGTTTATGTATCAGCAGACCGAACGCAAGGATGTGGATCTGTTCTGTGATATCGCCAATGTGACCTACGAGACGAATGAGGATATTCCGACTTCGGTGCTGATCCCGAGCTTTATCGTGAGCGAGCTGCGCAGTGCGTTTATCATCGGTTTTGTAATTTATATTCCGTTTATTGTGATAGATATGGTCGTATCATCGATCCTCATGTCTATGGGTATGATGATGCTGCCACCAACGACGATTTCCATGCCGTTCAAGATTCTGCTGTTTATTCTGGCAGATGGATGGAATCTGGTGATCGGCAATTTGGTAAAGACGTTTTATTAGTGTGGTCAGGACAAGGAGGGTGATACGGTATGTTATCAGAAGCTGTTGTATTGGATATCGCCAGACAGGCGTTTACGACGATCATCGTCACTTCGGCACCGGCGCTGCTGGTGTCCCTGATCATCGGTCTGGTGATCAGTATTTTTCAGACGGTGACATCGATTCAGGAACAGACGTTGACGTTTGTACCGAAGATCATAGCGGTTTTCGTGACATTGATGCTGCTGGGCGGCTGGATGCTCGAGAAGATGACAGAGTTTATGACGCAGTTGTGGAATAATTTCAGCTTGTATATCGGATGATTAATTATACGTTTTCATTACTTACATTTGAATATTACCTGTTGGTACTGGTGCGCATCGCCAGCTTTATTGCGGTGGCACCTTTTTTTGGACTTGGAAGTGTACCGACGCGTGTCAAGATCGGATTTTCGGCGGTGCTGGCGATTCTGGTCGTGCAGGCAATACCTGGCAGTGTCACTTATGATGGGATGCTCGAATACGGTGTCATCGTGGGAAAAGAGGCACTTACCGGGCTGCTGATCGGGATGACGGCGAACTGCTGTACTTATATTATAGGTTTTGCGGGACAGTTGATGGATATGCAGATCGGACTGTCGATGGCGCAGGAGTATAATCCGCTCACCCGGACAGAGGAGAGTGTGACCGGTAATCTGTATTATTATTCGATCATGCTGCTGCTGTTGATCTCAGATCTGTATCAGTACATTATCAAGGCGATTGCAGATTCGTTTACACTGATTCCGGTCAATGCACAGATCTTCCAATGGGAGTATCTGGTGAATGGAATGATACGGTTTGTCACGGATATGCTGGTGATCGGTTTCCGCATTATGCTGCCGGTGTTTGCATGCTGTATGATCATGAATTGTATTCTTGGTATTATGGCAAAGGTCGCACCGCAGATGAATATGTTTTCGGTCGGAATCCAGCTCAAGATCTTTGCAGGTTATGCCGTGTTGATCGTGACAGTGCTTCTGCTGCCGCGGGCAGCGAATCTGATTGGTAATGAGATCAAAACGATGCTTCGTGTGATGGTAAAGGGGATGTATGGAGCTGGCTGAGCAAACATTTTTCGTTCAATATGATCTGCAGTTCTTCGCGAAGGAAGGACCGGGAGGAGAAAAAACAGAGCCTGCGACTTCTAAAAAATTAAGCGATGCGCGAAGCGAAGGACAGGTATGTAAGAGCCGGGAACTCGATCAGGCACTTGCACTGGTTGGATTGTTTCTGACATTAAAGGTGACGGTCTCTTCTATGGGGTCGACATTTATGGAAGTCTTTTCGGATATTTATAATAAAATACCGGAGACAGAGGCAGCCAGAGAGTTTACGAGTATTACGGTCATGTCATATATGCAGCATGCCGCACTTTTGTCACTGAAATTGGCGGGACCTTTTTTCGCGGCCGGATTTCTGATCGCTTTTCTCAGCAATCTGGTGCAGGTGAAGTGGAAGGTCAGCACGAAGCCGTTAAAGCCGAAACTGGACAAATTCAACCCGATCAATGGCTTCAAACGGATGTTTTCCAAGGATTCACTGTTTGAACTGCTGAAGTCCATCGTGAAGATCGTGATGATCGCGATCATTGCATATACGTCCATACGGTCGCATACGCAGGAAATATTTGTGCTGTATCATATCACATTAAATCAGGCGATCGCGCAGATAGGAACGATCGTTATCGATGTCGGGCTGAAGATCGCATTTGTGTACTGTGTGATCGGTGCGGCAGATTATCTGTATCAGAGACACGAGTTTAATGAAGACATGAAAATGACGAAACAGGAAGTCAAGGATGAGATGAAAAACTCCGAAGGAGATCCGCAGATCAAGAGCAGGCAGCGTCAGCGGATGCAGGAGGCTTCCAGACGCCGTATGATGCAGGATGTACCGCAGGCGGATGTCGTTATCACGAACCCGACGCATTATGCGGTTGCGTTAAAATATGATGCGGGAACCGGAACGGCTCCGATTCTCGTTGCGAAGGGTGCTGATCTGATCGCCCAGCGGATCAAGGAGATCGCGAAAGAAAATAAGGTGGAGATCGTAGAGAACAAGCCGCTGGCCCGTATGATCTATACGAATGTAGAGATCGGGCGGGAGATACCGCCGGAGCTGTATCAGGCGGTGGCAGAGATCCTGGCTGCTGTGTACCGTGCACGTAACAAGGTGTAACAGACAGCGGTTACCGCTATCGCATAGAGATTGACCGGGACAAATAACAAATAGACACGATGAATACAACGACAGGAAAGGAGGAAAATACGCATGGTAAAACGTGGCGCAGATGTGGGTGTAGCTTTATATCTGATGGCGGCAATTATCTTTTTTATTGTGCCGATTCCTTCTGCACTGCTCGATGTGCTGCTGATCTTTAATATTTCAGTCGCACTCGTGATCCTGTTCAACTGTCTGTTTGTGCAGGAAGTGCTGGATATGTCGTTTTTCCCGACATTGCTGTTGTTTACGACGATTTTCCGTATTTCACTGAATGTGTCATCTACACGACTAATCCTCAAATCGGGAAATCCCGGTAATGTTGTCACCACGTTCGGAAGCTTCGTGGGCGGCAATGATATGGTCATCGGTACGATCATATTCGTGATCCTGCTGATCGTGCAGTTCGTGGTTATCAATAAAGGTTCCGAGCGTGTATCAGAGGTAACGGCACGTTTTACACTGGATGCGATGCCCGGTAAACAGATGGCGATCGATGCCGATCTGAATACGGGAGCGATCACGGATGAGGAAGCAAAGAAGCGCCGTGAAAAGATCCAGATGGAGAGCAGCTTTTTCGGAGCTATGGATGGTGCGACCAAGTATGTAAAGGGAGATGCGACCGCAGGTCTGATCATCACGTTTGTCAATCTGATCGGTGGAACGGTCATGGGAATGACCAGAAGCGGACTGGGATTTCAGGAAGCGATTATGCAGTACGGCATCCTCACGATCGGTGACGGACTGAGTTCGCAGATCCCGTCACTGGCGATCTCCATGGCTACCGGTATTCTCGTGACCAAGGCATCCAAGGAAGCGGATTTCGGACAGGTGCTGATCAGTCAGCTCTTTGGTATACCGAAGGTGCTGATCATGGTAGGTGCTGTGGTATGTTTCCTTGGAATATTTACACCGCTGAATCTGATCCTGTGTGTCGGAATGGGAAGTATTTTCCTGATCGCAGGTATCAATATGAATAAAACAATGGATGTCGAACGGATCGAGGAGGAAGCCGGTGCCGTCGAGACGGAGGCAGAGGAGATCCGGAAACCGGAAAATGTTGTATCGCTGCTCTCAGTGGATCCGATCGAGCTGGAATTCGGTTACGGAATTATTCCATTGGCGGATGTCAATCAGGGTGGTGATCTGCTCGATCGTGTGGTTATGATCCGAAGGCAGATCGCACTGGAACTGGGTACGGTTGTGCCGATCATCCGTCTGCGTGATAATATCCAGTTGAATCCGAATCAGTATATTATCAAGATCAAGGGAATTCAAGTGACGGAAGGCGAGATCCTGTTTGACCATTATATGGCGATGAATCCGGGCTATGTGGAGGAGGAGATCACGGGTATACCGACCTTTGAACCTTCGTTCCATCTGCCTGCGATCTGGATCACCGAGAGCCAGCGCGAGCGGGCAGAGAGTCTTGGTTATACGGTCGTTGATCCGCCGTCGATCATTGCTACCCATCTGACAGAGGTGATCCGCAGCCATATCGCAGAGCTGCTCACCAGACAGGATGTGCAGAACCTCATCGACAATGTCAAGGAGTCCAATCCGGTACTTATCGACGAGCTGGTACCCAAGCTGCTCAGTACGGGTGAGATCCAGAAGGTATTGCAAAATCTCCTGGCAGAGGGTATCTCGATCAGGGATCTGCTTACTATTTTTGAGACACTTGCGGATCATGCGACGACGACCAGAGATACGGATGTGCTGACGGAGTATGTACGCCAGAGCTTAAAGCGTGCGATTTCGAATAAATATTTTCCGGCAAATGAGAAAACGAGTGTTGTCACACTTGATCCGAAGATTGAGCAGGAGATCATGGGTGCAGTCAAGCAGACCGAACAGGGTGCATATCTGACACTGGATCCGGCGCGGACACGTGCGATCATCGATGCGACAGAGGCAGAGGTGTCAAAACTGGAAAATCTCGGAAAGAGCGCGATCGTTGTGACTTCTCCGATCGTCCGCATGTACTTTAAAAAATTGACGGAAGAATACTTGAAGGATCTGATCGTTGTATCATATAATGAGATTGAATCGAATGTTGAATTAGAATCTGTTGGGATGGTGACAGCATAATGACGATAAATAAGTTTCAGGGAAAGACAGAAGAAGAAGCGCTCGAAAAGGCAAGAAATGAGATGGGTCAGGGACTCGTTATCATGAATGTGCGCGTTGTGAAGCCGAAAGGACTGTTTAGTTTTTTAAAGACACCTTACTACGAGGTGACTGCCGCTATGGAAGATAAGGAACAGGCGGCTGCGGAGACTGCACAGAGTAAAGAGCGCAGACGGATCGATCTGGCTGCGGATGAGCAGATCGAGCTGCCGGGAGCACAGACGGAGACTGCGCGCAGCGCAAGGGTGGTTCCGCCCGTGGCAGAGCCGATCTCGGAGGCAGCACGCGCAGTCGGTGACATTCTCAGTGCACATGCAGCGGAACAGGGGCAGGCACCTGTCCGCACGGAAAAGAGAAGTGCGGAGACAGACACGGATCTGATCGAGGAGCGGCTGGAGAATCTGCAGCAGTTTCTGGAGAAAAAGCTGACAGACGATACCGCAGATCTGGAAAAGAATATGGAGCATGAGAATCTGACATCCGAGGATGATGCAGAACGCATGCAGATCTTCCGTATGGTATATCAGACATTGCTGGATAATGAGGTCGATGAGGTCTATATCAATCAGATCCTTGATGATGTGATGAAAGCGGTACGCCGCGGCTCAAGTATGGATTTTATCCTGTCACAGGTGTATCAGAAGATGATCTTAAAGTTTGGCAATCCCAAGGCGATCCAGCCGGGAAATAAGAGCCCGCAGGTGATCTTCTTTATCGGGCCGACCGGTGTCGGCAAGACAACGACCATTGCCAAGATCGCTTCAAAGTTTAAGGTGGAGCAGGGAAAGCATGTGGCATTTCTGACTGCGGATACCTACCGTATTTCTGCGACCGAGCAGCTTCGCACGTATGCCAATATTTTAGAGGCACCGCTGACGGTGGTCTATGCGCCGGAGGAACTGCCGGCAGCCGTGGAAAAACTGTCAGACCATGATATGATATTTGTTGATACAGCCGGATTTTCGCATAAAAATGAAGCACAGCGCGAGGATACGAAAAAACTGCTCGGTATGCTGGATGATTCAGTTTCACAGTTTGTATATCTGGTATTGTCAGCGACAACGAAATACCGGGATCTGAAGGAGATCTGCGATATGTATCGCAGCATTTCGGATTATTCGGTCATCTTTACGAAGCTTGATGAGACAGGTGCATACGGCAACCTGCTGAATATCAAGCTGTATGCGGATGCAGATATCTCATATACGACGAATGGCCAGAATGTGCCGGATGATATAACGGTATTCCAGCCGCAGGAGATCGTAAAGAAGCTGTTAGGAGGAGATTGATATGGACCAGGCTACAGGACTGCGGAATGTGTTGAAAATGCAGCATTCCGGTCAGACATCACAGGCACGAGTGCTCACGATCACAAGTGGAAAGGGTGGTGTCGGCAAATCGAATATGGCAGTCAATCTGGCTGTACAGCTTAGCCGTCTCGGGAAAAAGGTCATTATATTTGATGCGGATATCGGGCTTGCAAATGTGGAAGTGATGTTTGGCGCGATTCCAAAGTATAATCTCAGCGATGTGCTGTATAAGGGAATGGCGATGCGTGATATCATCTCCAGCGGACCGATGGATATCGGGTTTATCTCGGGCGGATCGGGAATTGTCGAACTGAACAATCTGACCAGAGAGCAGATCCTAAGCGTCGTCGGCAAGTTGTCCGAGCTGGATGCGATGGCGGATGTCATACTGATCGATACAGGAGCGGGAATCTCAGACAGTGTGATGGAGTTTGTGATAGCCAGCCCGGAAGTGCTGCTCATCACGACACCGGATCCGAGCTCACTGACCGATTCTTATTCACTGATCAAGACACTCTACAAGAACCGCCAGTTTAATTATGAGGATGTAATGATCAATGTGATCGCGAATAAAGTCAATTCGGCGGCAGACGGACAGGCGGTTTATGACAAGCTCAGTTCTGTCGTGTCACAGTTTTTGAACTGGAATGTGAATTATCTGGGATTGGTGCCGCAGGATCCCGTGATCGAGAAGGCTATCCGACAGCAGCAGGTGGTATCGATCTATGATCCGGAATCTGTTTCGTCACAGGCGTTCGCCAAGATCGCGGAGAGTCTGGTCAGCGGCGAAAACAGATATTATGAGATGAAGGGCGGATTTTCGCGTATGATATATAATTTCCTTAATCGTAAATAGCAGGTGTGAGGTAGTTTTTAAATGATTCAGGATATATTACAAATTGGAAATAAAATAGATATCTGTTCACTGGAAAAGGAAGACCGGAAAAAATATGACGGAAAAAAGCTGCCGATTCTCGTGAGCCAGCTCGAAGAGATTGATGAGGACGGAGATCTGGTGATACAGATGCCGATGTATAAGGGAAAGCTCGTGCTGTTATCGCTCGGTTCGCGGTATGAACTGATGTTTTACACAAAGCGGGGCTTATACCGGGCGGTCTGTCAGGTTACAGACCGGTACAAAGAAGATAATTTCTTCATGGTAAAGGTGATGCTTCGGTCTAATCTGACGAAGTTTCAGAGGCGGGAGTATTTCCGTCTGGAATGTATTATCGGGATGGATGCATATGAGCTGAAGAAGGAAGAAGCCATGATGCTGGCGGGACCGAGACTGGAGCAGCGGATCAGTGATCCCGAGATCGCGCAGACACTGAGCAAGGCGGTCATCGTGGACATCAGCGGTGGCGGGATCCGCTTTATCAGCGAACGCAAGCATGAAGAGGGCGATTATCTGGCAGTACATATGACACTCAGCAATGAGAATATCGAAAAGGATATCTGGGTTGTCGTGTCGATCGTGTCCTGCAAAAAGGCCGCACCGAACCTCGAGCGGTATGAGACGCGGGCAGAATATATCCATCTTGGTAACAAGCTGCGTGAAATCATAATCAAGTATATCTTTGATGAGGATCGAAAGATCAGAAAAAGGGATGTAGGTGTCTAGTATATGAAAAAAAACATTTTGGTTGCAGATGACTCTGCACTCATGAGACGCGTGATCTGTGATATAATCAATTCAGATGAAAAATTCCAGGTGACCGACGTATGCAGAGACGGATTAGAGGCTTATGAAAAGCTGTCAAAACAATCGTATGATGCGGTACTGCTGGATGTGTATATGCCGCGCATGAATGGGCTGCAGTTATTGGAGCGGCTGCGCGATGAGCACATCAAGGCGACAGTCGTTGTTGTGAGTACACTGACGACAAAGGATGCGGAAGTTACGATGCAGGCAATGGAACTGGGTGCGGTTGATTTTGTGACGAAGCCCCAGAATATCATCGAGGCCAAGGGAAAGGATTTCCGTGTGGCGCTGCTGGGTATGCTCGAGGCGGTGCTTCATACACAGACGATCCGGACACAGGCGCCTGCGGCTGCATCACGCAGTGTCAGTGCTGTGCATCAGCCGTTACCGCGCAAAGGACAGCGGTTAGTTGCGCTTGCATGTTCCACCGGAGGACCGAAAGCACTGCATTCGGTGGTTCCGTTCCTTGATCCGAATATGGATGCACCGATGATCATTGTACAGCATATGCCGGTAGGCTTTACCCAGTCGCTGGCAATGCGTCTGAATGATATGAGCAAGATCAGGGTCAGAGAGGCGGCCGAAGGTGATGTACTTGAAAAAGGTACGGTATATATCGCACCGGGAGGCTGGCATATGGAGATCGTGTATACCGCAGGTGTACATAAAGTCCATCTGAGCAGTGCACCGCCGATCGGAGGGCTGCGGCCCTGTGCGAATATCACGTATGAGTCACTGATCAACAGCCAGTATGATGACATTATCTGTGTGGTTCTGACCGGAATGGGAGCAGACGGAACAGACGGGATCAAAAAGCTGGATCAGAAAAAACCGCTTCACGTCATTGCGCAGGATGCGCAAAGCTGTGTGGTGTACGGCATGCCGCGTGCGATCGCCGAGGCGGGACTTGTAGATGAAGTCGTTCCACTGGAATCAATTGCAAACACGATTATGAAGAATGTGGGGGTAAAATAAAATGGATGTAAGTCAGTATCTAGAGATTTTTATTGATGAGACCAACGAACATATCCAGAGCCTGAGTGATAATATTATGGCATTGGAGAATGAGCCGGATAACAAGGATGTCGTAAACGAGATCTTCCGTGCGGCGCACTCTTTAAAAGGAATGGCAGGAACGATGGGCTTCAAGCGCATGCAGCATATGACCCATGATATGGAGAATGTGTTCCAGGAAGTCCGCAATGATACGATCAAAGTAGACAGTGATATGATCGATCTGCTGTTCCAGTGTCTGGATGCGATCGAAGGATATCTGGAAAATATCAAAGCAACCTCTGATGAGGGAACAAATGACAATGAAGCGATCATTCAGAAGCTGAATGGATTTTTGCAGCATGCGGAAGCCGCTGCTCAAAATCCTCCGCAGCCGGTGGCCGCAGAGCCGGAAGCAGCACCCGCAGACAACGCCGAAGAGTCTGCAGATGCGAAGAAATTTGCTGAGATCGAGCTGAATGACTCTGATAAAAAGAAGATCAAAGAAGCACTGGATAACGGACAGCATGTATACGGCATGACCGTGTATATCCGTAAGGACTGCCTGCTGAAGGCAGCGCGTGCGTTCCTTGTGTTCAAGGCAGTTGAAGAGTTCGCGGAGATCATTGTATATTCACCGAGTTCTCAGGATATTGAGGATGAGAAGTTTGAAAATGATTTCAGCATTTACTTCACCACAGAGACAGAGTTAGACAAGGTACTCGCAGCAGCGAAGGCTGTCTCAGAGATCGAAAATGCGGTAGCGGATGAAGTGACGGCACAGCTTTTGGAAGAGGAGGCACAGCCGGAACCTGAACTGCAGGCAGCAAATGTCGAAGAACAGAAGACAGAGGAAACGGCACCGGCAGCAAAACCTGTCTCCAAGCCGAGCGCATCACAGAAAAAGCAGAATGCGAAGCCGGTGACGAGCCGTACCGTGCGTGTGGATATTGAGAAGCTGGATGCCCTGATGAATCAGGTCAGCGAGCTGATCATTGCGAAGAACTCACTCGTATCACTCAGCGCCAGCAATGTCGTTGGCATGCAGAACCAGTCTTATCAGGAGCAGATTGAGTATCTGGAGCGGATCACGACAGGTTTACATGAGTCTGTCATGAAGGTACGAATGGTTCCTATTGAAAGTGTTGTAAATAAATTCCCTCGTATGATCAGAGATCTGTCCAGAACCCTGAATAAGAAGATGGAACTGGTCATGACCGGTGAGGAGACAGAGCTGGATCGTACCGTGGTCGATCAGATCGGTGATCCGTTACAGCATCTGCTGCGTAACTCCGCAGATCACGGACTTGAGAGCGCAGAGCTTCGTAAGGAGCGCGGAAAGCCGGAGGTAGGTACGATCCGCCTGAAAGCATTCCAGGAAGGAAACAACGTTATCATTGAGGTAGGCGATGACGGTAACGGTATCGATACGGAAGCTGTAAAGTCAAAGGCGATCGAGCGTGGACTCGTGACACCGGAACAGGCAGAGAATCTCTCCGAAAAAGAGATCATCGATTTCCTGTTTATGCCGAGCTTTTCTATGGCAAAGAAGATTACGGATATTTCCGGACGAGGCGTAGGTCTGGATGTCGTTAAATCCAATATCGAGGCACTTGGCGGTGATGTAGAGGTCAAGAGTGTATATGGTGAGGGATCTACCTTTACGGTACGTCTGCCGCTTACACTGGCGATCATTCAGGCATTGATGGTCATCATCGGCGATGAAAAATATGCGATCGCACTTGGTTCGATTGTAAGTATCGAGGATATTCCGATCACGGAGATCAAGTATGTTGAGGCAAAGGAAGTCATCAATATGCGTGGCACGGTGATCCCGATTATCCGGCTGAACCAGTTATTGGATATCGCACCGCCGGAAGAGGATCTCGAGAGCCTGACCATTGTTATCATTTCCAGAGGAGATAAGCAGGTAGGTCTTGTTGTTGACGATCTGATGGGTCAGCAGGAGATCGTTATCAAATCACTCGGAAGCTATATCGACAATTCAACCAAGATCATCAGCGGAGCAACCATCCTCGGCGATGGAGAAGTTGCATTGATCCTTGATGTGAATACACTGATGTAAGGGGGACGTAAAAAGATGGCAGCATATGTGGAAACGAACGATGATGTGACAGAAGAGAAGAAACAGTTCATAGCGGTCAAGCTCAGCAGCGAGATCTATGGCATAGATATCCGGTATGTGGATACGATCGTCCGCATGCAGAAGATCACCCGTGTGCCGAAGGCACAGAGCTATTTCAAGGGTGTAATCAATCTGCGTGGTGAGATCGTTCCGGTCATGAGCATCCGCCTGAAAATGGGATTTGAGGATGATGTATTTACGAACAGCAGCCGGATCATCATTTTGAAGATCGAGGATCAGGGAAAGCTCGGAGTGATCGTGGATGAAGTCAGGGAAGTCGTAAATCTGGGTGCCAGTGAGATCGATAAGCCCAGTCATGATACAAAAGAAAACAAGCATTCATTTATCAACGGAATCGGAAAGAACGGAAACGATCTGATCTCATTGTTTGATATCAATGCTATGACGGAAGAAAATTTAAAATAATAGAGTGTACGTTCCGCGGACATTCTATGATCATGAATCATAAAACGACAATAGATTGCCTGTTCACAGACAATCTATTGTTTCTTGACTGAAAGGTAATTTTTATGGGTAAATTTTCATTTGACAATGTAAACAGTATGTACATTGATGTGCTTCGCGAACTCGGAAATATCGGAGCGGGAAATGCTACGACAGCGATTGCCAGTATGTTGAATCTGACGATCGATATGAAGGTCCCGAATGTCGAACTGAAGGCAGTCGAGGATCTCGGAACTGCGATCTGCCCGGAGGAAGAGATCATAGTAGGTATCTTTTTGGAAGTGCAGAATGATATTTCCGGAAGCATGATGTTTTTAATGCGTTTGAAATCCGCACATTATCTGGTCGACCGGTTGATGGGAGGCATGAGTGATGATAAGGGTGACAGCGAATTCTCAGAGATGGAGCTGTCTGCGATGAAGGAGATCGGTAATATTATTGCAGGCTCTTATCTGTCTGCATTGTCCACCATGACCAATCTGGTGATCACACCGTCTGTACCCTATATTGCAGTAGATATGGCGGCATCGATTCTGAGCGTGCCTGCGATCCAGTTCGGACAGTTCGGTGATAATGCGTTACTGATAGAGACAGAATTCGGCGATGATGTGATGATCGAAGGTTATTTTATCCTGTTGCCGGATGAGGATTCTTATGATAAGATCCTTCAATCACTCGGAATTTCATTCTAAAAGGGAAACGGAACGTACATATGGGAGTTGTAATCAAAGTGGGGATGGCAGATCTGAAGACTGCCAAAGCCCCTGATATATTAACGACGCTTGGTCTGGGTTCCTGCATAGGCATTGCTTTGTGGGATTCGACAACAAAAATAGGTGGTCTGGCGCACATCATGCTGCCGGACAGTACAAAGATCAGAAATAATTCAAATATCGCCAAGTTTGCAGACACAGGTATTGTGGAGCTGGTTCGTCAGATGGAGGCGCTTGGAGTGCCGAAACGACGTCTCGTTGCAAAGATTGCCGGAGGGGCAAAGATGTTCGAGGTGTCCGGAACGACCTCTGTCGGAAATATTGGTGAGAAAAATGCAATCGCGTCCAAAAAGGTGCTTCAGGAGCTTGGAATTCCGATCTTAGCCGAAGACACCGGACTGAATTACGGAAGAACGGTAGAGCTGGACTGTTCAAACGGTGATTATATCATCAAGGCAGTCGGCAAGTCAGTCAAGACGATTTGATGGATTGGTTGTTAAGGAAAGATACATCCGCAGCGCGGATGCTTATATACGGAGGGAGGCTTTTATGAATACAAAGCCTGTTCCTGCGATCGTAATGTTAATTACGGGATTTGTGGCGTGCATTGTCAGTATTTACCAGCATTACAGTTTCGGACGGTTTGTAAAGACCGAATTGCTGGTGCTGGTCATTTTCTATCTCCTCGGGTGTGTGATCAAACTGGTTCTGGATAAAGGGTTTGAAGTCATGCAGGATCCGTTGTCGGAGTATGAGGGTATGGATATTGATGATGATCTGATTGATGAAATGGCGATGTCTGATGACGAATATCAGGATGATTATACAGACCAGCAATGATGCAGCGTTGCGATGAGCAGTAAAAAATAGGACGGTTGCAGATGAAAACATTATCAAAGGAACAGCTCTGGGAACGTTATTGCAAAACGAAGACACCGGAGCTGCGCGAACAGATTATAATTGAATATGCGCCGCTTGTGAAGCTGGTAGCGGGTCGGTTGAACATGTATCTGGGATACAATGTGGAGTATGAAGATCTGGTCAGCTATGGAGTGTTCGGTCTGATCGATGCGATTGACAAGTTTGATATGACCAAGGACGTGAAGTTTGAGACATATGCATCCTTACGTATCAGAGGTGCCATACTGGATCAGATCAGAAAAATGGACTGGATTCCGCGTACGGTTCGACAGAAACAGAAAAAAATTGACGAAGCGATCCGTGTGATCGAGACGCGCACCGGAAAAAATGCCAGTGATGAGGAAATCGCAGCCGAACTCGGACTCAGTGAGGATGAATTGCTGGGATGGCAGTCGCAGCTAAAGATCACAAATGTTGTGTCCCTGAACGAGTATGTCGAGCAGGGTACAGAGCCTGTGATGGAGACGCGCGGCAATTCTCATTTTATTCAGCCGGAGGAACTGATCGAGCAAAATGAGTTAAAGGAAATGCTGGCAAAAGCGATGGAGCAGTTGACTGAAAAGGAATCCAAGGTCATTTTGCCGTATTATTATGAAGATATGACACTCAAAGAGATCAGCAGGGTACTCGAGGTCTCTGAGTCGAGAGTGTCCCAACTGCATACAAAGGCATTGTCAAAGATGCAGAAGACAATGGGCAGTTATATGGGTATTTTAACGAAGATATAGAGGTGAGGAATTATGTCTGTACGTCCGGTGGATTTTAATGGAATGATGCAGAATCAGCAAAACGTCTCAAATGTAAAGCAACATGAGGATCAGAGACCGCTGCTGCATCAGCAGCAGGCATTTGCGACCGTGACCAAGCATGAGGAAACGGCAGCCAGACAGGTCACGAACAAGGACGGGCTGAATGGGGAGGAGTACCGTTTTGATGCCAGAGACGGCAGCAAAAATGAGTATTACGACCAGCGCGATAAGAAAAAGAACAAGCAGAAGGAAAAAATGGAGGATGGTCATGTCCGTATCAAGGGAATGTCCGGCGGGTTTGACATCACAGTCTGATTGAAGGGTGATAAACAATGACAGTAGTGGAAGCCGTATTGCTGTTGATCGGTGTGGTATTTTTAATTGGTAGTTTTTTTGTTACGGAAAAGCTCTCACCGGCTGATGTGAACAAGGTTGCAGAGCTCAGTCAGGAAGAACTGCGCATGCTCGCGGACCGGGAGCTGGAGATAGCACGCGCAAAAGTATCCGATGTGGTAGATGATGCGGTAGATCTCACGATCGATAAGGTACAGCGCACGATGGAACGCAGCACGAACGAGAAAATGATGGCGATCAGTGAGTATTCCGATTCTGCGATGGAACAGTTAAAAAAGATGAATCATGAGGTGACCTTCCTCTATAGCATGCTGGGTGATAAGCATGCCCAGTTGAATGAGGCGATGGAGCAGATGGATGAACTGATACAGACCTATCAGTCATTGCGGATGATGCCGCTGCCGGAGCAGAATACACAGCCTGTGGTCAGTGAAACGACAGAGGCCGCCGCAGCACCGGTACAGATTGCCCAGAGTGAGGTCGTGGCTGAGGAGACACAGATGCCGGAGGAGACACAGGCACCGGGAGAAGAACCGGAACCGCTCAGTGTCAGGGAACAGATTCTGGAACGGTATCATGCAGGTGAAGATCTGACGGATATCGCGAGAAATCTCGGACTGGGCTTCGGAGAAGTCAAATTGGTCGTAGAGTTATACAGAGGGGAAGAAGAACAGTGAAGTTAAAGTATTATCTGCGGGGAATGGGCGTTGGCATGATTGTAACGACAGTGATACTTATGATCGTTTTCTCGCTGCATAAGAATGAGACACTCACGGATGATGAGATCCGAACGCGTGCGCGTGCACTCGGCATGGTAGAGGCAGATGCTGCAGGCGGCAGTGAAAAATTGTCTGACCCATCGGAGAATGATCAGACCGATCCACCGCAGGATGATCTGACGGATACCACGCCGGAGAGCAAACCGGCAGATACGAAGACACAACCGGACAGCACTTCGGATGCCAAGGAAAAGACACAGACGCAGCAGGACAGAACATCTGCTTCGGAGGCTGCGAAGCCGGAGACGGAAACGGTCGAACAGGTCGAATTGTCGATTGTCGGTGGAGAGTATTCGGATGATGTGTGTAAAAAGTTAAAAAGAGCCGGTGTGATCAAGGATGCGGATGATTTTAACAAATATCTGTCTGAAGGCGGGTATGACAGCCTCATCCAGCCGGGAACATATATCATACCAAAGGATGCGGATTATGATACGATTATCCGTCTGATTACGGAAAAGAAAACGACGGAAACGAAAGACGCAGAAAAAGAAACCGGAAAAAAGACACAGAAAAATAAGAAAAAAAGCTAAGTTTTAGAAAAAAGCGCTTGCATTGTGCAGGCGCTTATGTTATTCTTGAAAAGCTTATGATTAACAAAACACACGGATGGATCATTACTTTGGTGCCAAATGGTGAAGTAATGGAGCGATATCCGTGGAAGAACAAACCAATGGAGGTAAAAAAATGAGCGTAATCACAATGAAACAGTTACTGGAGGCAGGTGTTCATTTTGGACATCAGACAAGAAGATGGAACCCTAAAATGGCTCCCTACATCTATACCGAGAGAAACGGTATCTACAT
>JBNMHW010000026.1:0-29218 GCA_050872965.1 bacterium
TCCTTTTCCTCTCTGGCGAAAATCTCCACCTCGACATCATCAACAAGCTTTGATATGGTATCTGCCGAGATAGGCCTCTTGTGGCACGCTGAGAGAACTCCCTTCTCTATCTTGGTACGGTCATACTGCTCTCTGTTGTTGTCCTTCTTGATCACTATGAGGGGTATCGTCTCCACCTTCTCATAAGTAGTAAAACGCTTTCCACAATCGTCGCACAATCTCCTTCGTCTGATGGAACTGTTGTCATCAGCCGGTCTTGAGTCTATAACTCTTGTGTTGTCGCTGCTACAAAATGGACACTTCATACTGTACCCTCCGTGTAAACATTCTCAAGTAAATCCGTAAAAAATTTAAATAATCGTAACTGGCAGTACTGAATAGCTGTAAATAATCTATATATAACTAAGTATATATTTACTTAAATTTCTTGTCAATATTCTAATTGCTTTTCATGTGCTGCAATCTTTCAATAATTTATACTGTTCATTAACTACGTAAGCTTGCGCCTCATATCCGATTCACAGATATTTACTAATATTATATCGGGTCCGATCTTTACAATCTTAACCCACGGGATAAAATATTCATAATCCCTGCAGAAAAATCCCATGTATTTCCCCGGGCCCGGCACGATGATCGCACATATCTTTCCGCAGTTCGGATCAAGCTCGAGATCCCTCACATGACCTATATACCGGCCCTCTTCGATGCTCACCACTTCTTTTTCACACAAATCCAAAAAACGCATAAAACAGACCTCCTCGATCTATCTTATGCGTCTTTGTTCTTTAATATGTGTATATATTTTTACATAATATTATACCAGACATACGCTTATTATATATGCCTTTATTTTATACGTTAAATCTGAAAAGGATAACATCTCCGTCTTTTACAACGTAATCTTTTCCTTCCATGCCTACGATACCTTTTTCTCTGGCTGCCGCAAGACTTCCGTTGTCAAGAAGATCCTGATAATTAACTACCTCAGCCTTGATGAAACCACGCTCAAAATCAGTATGTATCTTTCCTGCTGCCTGTGGTGCCTTTGTGCCCTTCTTGATAGTCCATGCACGGCACTCATCCTCTCCTGCCGTAAGGAAAGAAATAAGTCCGAGAAGTGAATAACTTGCAGCTACAAGCTTGTCAAGACCGCTTGACTCCACGCCGAGATCCTCAAGATACTCTTTCTTCTCATCCTCATCGAGATCAGCAAGCTCCTGCTCGATCTGTGCACAGATAACAAATACCTCTGCGCCCTCTTCCTTTGCCATCTCTCTTACCTTTGCAACGTGTGGGTTGGATGCTCCGTCATCTGCGAGATCATCCTCTGCCACATTTGCAGCGTAGATCGTCGGTTTTGCGGTCAGCAGATTGTAGGATGCGAACCAGTTCTCCATATCCTCATCCTCGGGCACCTCAAATGTGCGCGCCATCTTACCGTCTTCCAGATGTGCCTTGACAGCCTCTAACAGTTCCATCTCCTTTGCCAGCGTCTTGTCCATACGCGCCTGCTTAGCGACCTTTGCGATCCGTCGATCCAGAATCTCAATATCGGAAAAGATCAGTTCCAGATTGATCGTCTCGATATCACGCGCCGGATCGATGCTGCCATCCACATGTACGATATTGGTATCTTCAAAGCAGCGTACCACATGCACGATCGCATCTACCTCACGGATATTAGCCAGAAACTGATTGCCGAGTCCCTCGCCTTTGCTCGCGCCCTTTACCAGACCTGCGATGTCCACGAATTCGATCGTAGCGGGTGTCACTTTCTTCGTATGATACAGTTCACCGAGCTTTACGATACGCTCATCCGGAACGGATACGATACCCACATTCGGGTCGATCGTAGCGAACGGATAGTTTGCAGATAATGCGCCTGCCTTGGTCAGCGAATTAAATAATGTACTCTTTCCCACGTTCGGGAGACCAACGATGCCTAATTTCATTTTATCTTTTACCTGTCCGAAAATGCTTTTGTTTCAAGCACTTTCGCCTTTCTATTGTTTTTTACTGCACAATTTTTGAGGCTTTTTCTATCTTTTTGATTCACCTATTCTCCAGTTTAATACAGCCTAGTATTATATCATGTGCAAACCCAGCACATGATCGACATTCGCCACTCGTCAATCATGCAAGCATGTTGACTCGTTTGCGCTCATTGTATCATAAGTTCTGCATTTTTGAAACTACAAAATTTTTATATCTTCCATAAACAATTCTCCTCTTCTAAAAATTATATTTTACGCTACCGCATTCGCATTAATCTGATCAATAACTTTCCTGATTCCCATCCATACTGTCAGATCGGTAAATACCTCAACAACACTTCCCTTGTCAGTAAATGGTGATTCCCGAAGCACAGAAAGATCCTTCATCATACCGTTGTGTACAATGTACTCAACAATCTGATTTACAAAGTAAATCTGTCTGCTATCAAGGTTTGTATCGTTCAAAAACTCTGAGAATGCTTCCTTTGCAGCATTCATATCAAGTCCAATGATTTCACGTACAAACTCACCCAAAGGCTTATGACCATATTCTTTCTCGTAGTCATCCTTTGAGCCAACTTCTTTCCAAAGAATCTGCTCCAGGCTTTCAATGTCCATCTCTGTAAGCGGCTGATTAGTCTTAAGCTTGGCAATTGCAATGTTATCCTGATGCTGACGAACATAGAATTCCGCCTTTGCCTTGTAATTCTTCAATTCATCATTTTCAAGTTCCGAATCGTTCCACTCTGTAGACAGAATCTCATCGGTAAAGTCGGTATCATATTTAATGATTCCCTTAGGTAAATACTTCATCAAATGACGAAGACTCACTCTGATATGCTCAAATTCATCAATTCCGGCATTATCAACATAGTCTGTATGAAGAATCTTATTGATAAGCTCCGACTGCACCTGAATCTCAGGAATATTTGCTACACTTGCAATGCCTTCAACCTTTTTGAAAAGATCACTTCTATGGCGTCCGTATCCTTTCCCAGCCAAATATGCTAATTCCATTCCATACATCAATGCATCAAAACGGACTGCACTTGCCTCATCACCATCGGGCATAATAAGTGGTGCCAATTCTTCACGAACCATTAAGGTATCTTCAAATGTGATTGATTGATAGTTATTCTCCACGGAATATATATCTACATACTTAAGATGCTGCCTTACTGCAAAGTTATCACGATTCAGTTCTTGCACCTTTCCCGCCATCATCTCGACAAGCTTATTTCTATATGTAATAAGTCTATCTATCTGATATTCGATGTTCTGAAGCTTATATGCAATTTCAAATTCAAGTGAGAAAATTGCGCCCTGCAAAGCGATCATATTTGCTGTAGGTCTCCCCTGATTCATACGGAAAAACTCAAAGTTTCCGCAGAAATCAAAGATATAGAACTTGTCTTTATCTTCTCCATCCATAAGATCAGGACAAAGTCTGGTACCACGACCAATCATCTGCCAGAACTTAGCTTTACTCATAACTTTCTTGAAAAAAACAAGATTCAAGACTTCAGGCACATCAATACCCGTATCGAGCATATCTACAGATATTGCAATCTGAGGCATTTTCTTTGGATCAGAAAATTCATCAATTGCACTCTGTGCATATGTCATATAATTATCAATTACCTTTGCAAAAGGTTGTCCATCCTTACTCAGTTCCGGATACTGCTTATTAAACACTTCGAGTATCTTCTCTGCATGGTCATGATTCTTGGCAAAAATAATTGTTTTTCCAATCTTCTGACCATAATCTATTTTCAGACCATCCTTCATAAGCACATGAAGCACCTGTTTAATGGTATCTTCATTAAATACCCATGTATTTAGAGCAGAAGAATCAATTCTCTCAGGCAATTCACCATTTTCAGATTCAAACGTCTCTTCATAGGCAGCCTTGTCTTCTTCTGACAATTCATCATAAGCAATACCTTCTTCAATAAATTTCGTCTTATTTTCAACAGTTATAAAGTCTACAAGATATCTATCCTTTACAGCCTGAGCGAGTTCATATCCATAGGTAGGCACACCATTTTCCAAATCAAATATTCCATAAGTGTTCTTATCAATCTCATCCTTAGGCGTCGCTGTAAGACCAACCAGTGGTGCATCAAAATAATTAAATATATCTCTATACTTGTTATAAATGGATCTATGAGCCTCATCACAGATTACAAGATCAAAATGTCCACAAGTAAATAGTTTTCCATGATCATCCTTAACCGAATCAATGCAGTTCATCATGGTCTGATATGTGGAGAAAATACAGTGTGCTATATAATTATCCTTTTCTTCCACGAGATTTGAACATGACAAATCAGGCAAAAGATTTACAAAATTTCTTTTTGCCTGCGTAACCAACGAATTACGATCCGCCAAGAACAGTATATTTTTTACCCATCCGGCATCCAGAAGGACCTTGCATAAGGCAATCACAGTTCTTGTTTTGCCGGAACCTGTAGCCATTACAAGAAGTGCTTTTCTGCGATTACGATTATCAAACGCGTCGCATACTGCTTTGATTGCGCCCTCCTGATAATAACGGCCTGCAATATTCTTATCTACAGCGATATGACGAAGGCTTGTCTTCATTGTCTGAAGATTAAAAAGCTTCTCTAGGTCTCTCTTTGAATAGATGACCGCGACCTTCCTCTCCGGATACTGATTATCTATAATTCTAGTTTCAAAACCATTGGTTAGAAAAACTACCGGTCTTCTCTTGTATTGTACTTCTAACAAGTCAGCATATAGTTTTGCCTGCTGTCTTCCCTTGGCAACATCCACGCAGGTTCTCTTAGCTTCTACTACAGCGAGTGGTCTGTGCATATCGTCATATAGAACATAGTCAGCAAAACCAATCTCTGATTTATTAGGCATTCCCGGAAGTTCCACTTCATTCAACCAGTCTTTTCCTTCTGTCCATCCAGCATCTAAAAGCATTGAATCAATATAGATTTTTCTTGTCTTATACTCAGACAGATCAAGAGGCTTTGGAACGTATGTCTGTTGCTGCTCTGCACGTTTAGCAGTCAGTTCTTCCTTAAGAGCTTTATTCTCCGCAATTAATGCCTGCAAATCCACATCATCATCTGAAGATTTAGCCGCCACAGGCTCTTCTTGTGTCTCAGTCAATAGATTTACATCATACTGTCTCTCTTCATAAAAATCAGAATAGCAATATGACACATAGTCCATAAAGATAAACAGATTCTGTAAACAAAGAATCGCCTCGTCCTCTGTAATCTTTCTGCCATTATGCGCAGCTCTATTTCCAATCTTGCGAATCAAATCCAGACGTTTCCACAAAACATTATCCACTAGATCATGGAAATCTTCTGTACTTATAAGACTCACAAGATTATCCTGATACGGCATCTCCAATGACTTATCAACGGAATACATCCATTTAACGGCAAATTCCATAGCACGACGACAATTAATCACACTGGATTCTTTATCAATCTTAAGGATTTTTTCAGCAGCAATTGCCACATCCGAAAAACTATTGAATTTTGGTTCTTGTTTCAAAAAATCAAAGTTGGTCATCGGTATTCTCCTTATATTTTTTCATTCATTGCACAACCATTTTGATTTTATAACATTTCTTTTTCTTTATAGCATTCAAAAATATAATTAGGATTCTCATAATACACACTACCATTATAGTCATCAATCTTTGAACCAATAAAGGAATTATAAACTTCTATCAGCGCATCAATGATTTCTATTTTTTCGTCCTCTGCGACCATTTTTATCAAGCGCTTGTATACCTTACCTATATCCCAATGCGAAGGCACTGCATAGCCACAATCTGCTACATTGTCAAATTCACCCGAATCAATATCTGCATCTTCTATAAACTCATCACTTATCTTATCGATATTTTCACAATGGTACACATCTGCAAGTTCATAAATCTTACTAATTCTGTCCTTTCCAAGCTTATTGACTACTTCTGCGCGAATGTTTTTTGTCTTACGTGCGATATATTCAATTAGACTACATGTAAAGAAAAGATTATTGTCACTTTGAGATTCTCTTCCTTCCCCTACCATTCATGCACCTCCTCAAATCCTCTATAATTCTTTCTTCCATGCTGGTACCTCCTTACACATATACCAGCATCCTTCAACCAATCATTTTTTATCTACCATGCATTTTTGCCTGTTTTTATAAGGCTATCAATATCCATATATGCATTCTCTATTGCTTCAACATGGTATAATTCATACATATTAAAAATATACTCCGTCAGATTTTTTTCATCTAATACCTTCATGATTTCTGACGTTGTTTTATTTTTTTTCTGTGCATAGCTTTCAATCAAAAAAGTAAAAAATCTAAACTCTTTATTCAATTTCATCACCTCGCAAATACAAAGAATTTCCCGGATCTCCTGTAGCTTCTTCATTTTCCCACATATCATAAACAGCAAGCGGACTGAAATACCATATCTTCATTTCGTCATCTTCCAGCATTTCATGTGTTTTTGATGCCAAAAATATTCTCAAGGCATCCATTTCAGAAATGCCACGATTTTTTGCTATTAATTCTGCAATTTCCACGTCAAAGTTTTGCAAGATTGAAGGGTCAGTTTTTTTTATCATACATTTTCACCACCATCAAATTTTAATACCGAAATACCTTTTTCTGTTAAAAACGCATATTGGTCTGATAGTTTTTGAGGTTTCAGCAATATAAGAGCGGTCTCTTCATCAATCATACCAGACATATAATTATTTATAACCGGCATAGTATTATCATTTGCCACCGGTCCTATTACCAAATCATACTTTTTCCCTATATACCTTCCTTTTCGGTTATCTGTAACAAATCTTAACCATTCTCTATTGGCTGAATCGAATTTCAATATTGAAACGCCTTGCAATACCTCTTCGTTAAAATCAAATATAGAAATTATCGAACTCCCATTTTTGCGTCTTATAGTCTGTATTTTAGCCCATTTTACAGCTTGCTCCCTACTTGATGTAGTATAAAACCCAGCGCCGAAATCAAGCATTCGGTTTGTAACCAATATTTTTGGGTTACTTACCAGTACATTACTACCATGATATAAAATCACTAAACCTTCCCCCTTACATGATATCTCTATTATACAAAATATTCCTGCATCAACGAATCAAATAATAACTGTGTTTCATCCAGTGCTTTTTTCACTGCAACTTTTGATTTGTCTGTCGCTCGGACGAAATCAGCAAAAATCTTTTGTTGATGCATTTCAGGAACTTTGATATACGTTGACTTTACCAAATCACTATTTAGATTCTTTACAGTAGCACCATTAACCTTTCCACTAAACTGATGCTGAACATGTTCGCTTCTTAACGCATGGTACAAATACAATTCATCAAAGGTTGTACTAAACTCAGCTAGAATTAGCCAACCATCGTGTACACATCCATCAATTCCTAGGATATAAGGTCTTCCAAAACTCATCGAATTTGAAAGTATAAAATCCCCCTTATGAACTGCTCTAGATTTCTTAGCGCCTTCTTGAGTTATCCTCTCCGAGGTCTTTGTAATATAAAGTGAATTATCTGATACATCTCCGATTTTTATCCAGTTAATTCCATTCTCATCATCAGTAACAAACGCTTGAATTGGTCTTGGTGAAGCTCCTCTACTAATTGAAATAACATCACCAATTAACACCTCATTCGTACATTCCCCAAACATCTCGACAAATCGGGCTTTGATGAGGTTATCTAAAGTGGACAATTCTTGTTTTCTAAGCGCAATTATCCTACTAATTTTTTCCAAATTTGCCACTGCAACCGCTTGCTCGTTTAAATCAGGAACATTTATCTCAATTTCAGATACAATCGATTTAGATATTTCCTTAAAAGTAGCTCCTCGACCAAGAGAGTTTAGATATTCCACATTACCCTTCAGAAACCAATATAAATATCTATTATTGATTTTGTCTGAGCAAATTAAATTCTTAAACCCTTGGTTACAATACATCTCGCAACCAGCTATAGCCACCTTCCCTATAGGAGCTCTCGAGGAAAGAATAACCGTTCCCTCTGGAAATGATGACAATCCTGTCTTCTTAACAGCCAATTCAGTAATTTTACGCGCACTATCAGTAATAATGTATGTATCATCATTCAACTCAGCAGGTGTTATCCATTTGATATCACCATCCCAATATTCATCTACTCCAGTTTTAGGTGTACTACCTGATACTATTTCACAGATATCACCAAGCTTATATTTTGCCATTTATCATCATCCCTACAAATCCAATTATTGTTCTTATTGTCCACTTGATTTCAGGACATATGTTCGATTCGCTACGGCTTCGCCTATATTCTGCTGTCGCACAATACAGCCAATCTGTCATCAGCACTCCGGTGAGCAAGCTCTCCTCGTGCATCTGCCGTCTTGCCTGTGCTCTGCTCATAGCCTTACAAATTCAGTAATCTCTCCAATTCCTCCATCTCATTGCTAATTTCCATCTCAAGTTCACGTATATTAGCCATAATTTCAGATGTCGGAGGATACTCAACAGCTACATACTCAACTTCTTTATATTTATTAATACCGAGATCATAACCATTGTCAACAATTTCCTGCTTTGGAACCATAAACGATTTGTCTGTACGTTTTCTATCAGTCTCTGCACCTCGATTACGAAATCTTTCTATAATATCAGGAATATCATTTTCAGTTACAGGTGAGCGCTTATCATCCAAGCTGAATCCATCCGCCTGCATGTCATAGAACCATACATTGTCAGTTCCACCATGCTCTGTCTTTGTAAAAATCAAGATAGCTGTCGATACTCCTGCATATGGCTTAAATACACCGGAAGGCATTGAGATAACGGCTTCCAATCTCTGATTCTCAACGATTTCTTTTCTGATATCCTTATGAGCCTTAGAAGAACCAAATAACACTCCATCAGGAACAATACATGCACATCTACCACCAACCTTAAGCATGCGAACAAATAATGCCAAGAAAAGAAGTTCTGTTTTCTTTGTTTTACATACTTTCAACAAATCTGCCGACACAATATCTGCATCAAGACTTCCCTTGAATGGCGGATTCGCAAGGATTAATGAATATTTGTCCTTATCCGGATTCTGATCCGATAAACTGTCTCTGTATTCGATAAAAGGACTTTCTACCCTATGATTCATCATGTTCATTGCACCAATACGAAGCATCGTTCTGTCCATATCATAGCCATAGAACATGTGATTCATAAAGCGATCTTTCTTCTGCTTGTCATAGAAGATTTCATCTTTCTTGTTAGTCCACAGATATTCGCCTGACTCTACCAGAAAACCAGCTGTACCACAGCTCGGATCACAGATAACATCATCAGCCTTGGGATCCATGAGTTCTACCATCATCTTAATAATATGACGAGGTGTTCTAAACTGGCCATTTACACCTGCTGTTGCAAGTTTTGAGAGAAGGTACTCATACACATCTCCTCTTGCATCTGAATCATTCAATTTCGCCATCTGTGTGTATAAATCATCCATCGCATCCACAACCTTAGAAAGCATCAAAGGTGTAGGAAGCTTAAAGATTGCATCATCCATATATTTAGAAAATGCGCTATCTTTATCACCATGTAAATTCTTGATAAACGGAAATACCATTTCCTGCACTACTGAATACATTCTATCAGCTGGATAGTCCCTAAAAACGGACCATTTGAGTTGCATTCCATCAATAGTTCTCTCGCCGATTTTTACTTCTTTTGCAAATACACTCTCATAAGGAAGACCTAGCATAGCACTTTCTTTTGCATGTATATTATCAGACACATCTAAATCATGAATGAACATCAAATATGTCATCTGTTCAATGACATCTAAAGGATTGGTAAGACCACCGGTCCAGAAAATCTCCCATAAACTGTCAATTCTATTTTTTAATTCGCCTGTTATCATTTTCTAATTCTCCTTATCCCAATTCCATTTATACTTAGTATAACGTCCATTTCCAATCTTTATGATCTTTCCTGCCTTCACCAAATCCGTTAATGTTCTCTGTACCGTCGTTGTACTTATTCCCGGTGTTACATCAACAATCTCTGCCTTAGTTATTGTACCCAACCGATTCTTTATCACTTCCTCAATCCTATCTGGTTTAGGCACTTTCTTTTCTTCCACAATTTGTGCTCTATCAAAGAATTCTCTGTATGCTGCTGTGATAATCCCAAGAATATATTTTACAAAAGGCTCGTAGTTATTTTCGTCTTCCATCCACCCCCTCGAGCTTTTCTGGAGAGCATCATAATAACTATCCTTTGTTTGCTCTATCAGTTTTTCCAAACTAACATATTTACCAACAATATAGTCATTCTGATATAGCAATAATAAAGTCATCAATCTGCTCATTCTTCCGTTTCCATCATTAAATGGATGAATGCATAGAAAATCTATGATAAACATGGGTATGAGCAAAAGCGAATCTGCTTCATTTCTGTTAATCGCCTCATTATAGGCAGTGCACAGACTTATAATTGCTTCCGGAGTCTCCCATGCAGGTAAAGGTCTGAATCTAACAAACTTATTGCCATTTGTATCCTCTTCCTCGATTATATTGTCAACAGTCTTAAATCTGCCTCCATTAGAGGCATTCTCAAATTTATACAAATCTCTATGAAGTTGTAATATGAATATATCACGAATTGGAATGTGTAGAAAATTCTCGTGTATTGTGTTAAGCACATCCCTATATCCCGCAATCTCACGCTCATTTCTTGTCTTTGGCGTTGTTTTATCCAAAACAATCTTTTTCAAACGTTCATCAGAAGTATAGATACCCTCAATTTTATTAGAGCTCTCTGTGCTTTGAATCTTAGCCACCTCAACAAGACTTTCTAATACATCAGCATGATGTTCAGCAATTAGATGCTGTTCACCTTTGTATTCATGAATTGTTGTCAGATAACGCACAATTTCTGGTGTAAGCAATTCTTTCCAGCTATCCGTGTAATCAAATCGTCTCATTCTAATGACCTCATTTCAAGTTTAACTTCGTCATTTTATTCGTTATGACTTAATTGAATTATATGCCACAACTTCGTCAAAATCAAGTTCAACTTCATCATTTTTATTAAAATGACTAAATTGAAATTACTATGACGCAATTGAAAAAGGACCAGCCAAAGCTGATCCTAATCCTCTATCGCATCCCTGATTCCATTGTTTCTTGAAATAAAAAGAAAAATAAAATATCACTCAAAGACTTTACTACCGGAGATTCAACTTCCTTTTTAATTCTGCAGTCAGATCCGCCGGAAGGACTCCCTCATCCAGCATCATTCTCAGTTCCTCCATCAATGGCTGCGGCATCATCTGCAGTTCTGCCGGGCTCATCTGCAGTAACATCTCTATGGTTGATGCAATTTCATCCATCTTTTCTGCTTCATCCTGTCCGGTCATATGATCATACAACTGGTATTCCACGTCATCCAGCGCATCCATTTCGCCTTCATAGATACTGATCTTTACATTGGTCTTTTCGCAAAAATCCTTCAACAGAGCGTAGGTTCTCTCATCCCTGCAGCGAATCTCTTTCGGATATACCTTCTGTTTTTTCCAGCTTTCCGCAAAAGCTGCCAACATCGCATCCGGATTTTGCTCGGAGTCTCTAACCACAGGGATCGGCAGCATATAATAGCTCTGACTCTCTACCGCTAATAACAGCAACGGATAATACGGTGTCTCCTCCGGATGATCCTGCACAGGCTCGGTCAGCCGGACCAGTTCGGATTCCCATATACCTGTTTGCTTCAGCTTCTTCACACTTGCAAGCGCAATCTCATTCGTAGCAGATACATACTCATAGCTCTCCTCCCTGTCTCCGGGCAGCGGAGCCGATCCGCAGTGTACCAGCCGGTCTCCTTTTATCTCAAATAACGGTACTTCTCTCGTATACGGCTGAATCGGTGTGATGCCAATATCTTCCGGACTCTTTGTGTGCAGCAGATCAGCCATCAGGATAGCCGCCTGAAGTGCCTCATACAAAGCCTGCTGATCTTCCTGTGTCTTCACTTTCCATGGATGACAATTCGGTTCAAACTTTATAAACTGTGGAAATGCATTTTTTCCTGACAATCTGATCCCGTTAGCTCTGGCATATGCCCGCACCTCATCTACCTCTTCCGGCATGAGGAACTCCTTGTTTTCCAATACCATCTGCAGGCAGTTCTGCTGAAGCAGCATCTCACGGTCCCTAAAAGGTGATCCGGTATGTCCCCCGGCATTGGCTATCGCACGCCATCCCTGAAATCCGGCCTCTCCGATATACAAGCCGAGTGCGCAGTATGTCCCGTCCTTTCCCATGATACTGACATATCCGGTCTCGCCACTGCTCAGGGAGATCGCAAAAATCTCGCTGTCCCACAGCTTTTTCCAGACACCTGCCTTCTTATAACGAAACGCTGCATCATATAATTGATCATTAGCCATCCTGTTTTCCCCCTTATTCTATGATTTTCCTATCACTGCCTGCAATTCACTGACCATCTGACTGATTTCCAGTGGCTTTGCGATATGTCCGTTCATGCCTACAGACAGCGCCTGCTGCCTGTCCTCCTCAAATGCATTCGCTGTCATCGCTATGATCGGGATATTCGCCTTTTTCTCATCTGCCAGACGCCGGATCGTCTGCGTCGCCTTGTAGCCGTCCATATTCGGCATCTGGATATCCATCAGGATCACATCATAGCTGCCGACAGGCATCTGCTGGATCTGATCCACACATTCGACTCCATCCGTGACATGGTCCACGACCAGTCCCATATCCTCTAAGATCGTGACGGCGATCTCAGCATTTAATTCATTATCCTCTGCGAGCAGTACATGTTTTCCCTGCAAGGTTCCACTGATCTGTGCATCGGACAGCAATTCTTTCTTCTGCTCGTAATACTCCGGGTCCGCGATCCTGTGCTCTAAGATCACCGTAAACTTACTGCCCCTGCCGAGCCTGCTCTCGACTTTGATCGTACCGCCCATCATATCCACGTACTTTTTCACGATCGGCATTCCAAGCCCTGTCCCGGCCACTTTTCCGGCGGTTGTATTGCGTTCTCTCGCAAATGCAACAAACAATGACGGCAGGAACTCCTCGCTCATTCCGATACCGGTATCCGTGACCTCGATCTTGTTGCGCACATATCCTGCCCTATCGCACGGGATCTCCTTCAGGCGTACCGTCACGGTTCCGCCGTCCGGCGTATACTTCACCGCATTACTGATCAGGTTGACCAGTATCTCATGGACTTTCGTCACATCGCACATGATGTGCGGGTGTTCCAGACTGACATCTGAGACGAAACGAATGCCTTTTTTCTTCGCCTCTTCCTCAAAGACTCCGTCTATCCTTCCCAGTGTCTCCGTAATATTCACATAACTCTCATCCAGTTCGGCCTTTCCGCTCTCGATCCGTGCCATATCCAGCACATTATTGATGATCGATAAGAGGAGATTGCCGGACTGTTCGATCTTCTGCTGATAATCCAACAGCTTGGGATCCGTCAGTCCCTTTTTCATCAGTTCATTGTATCCCAGCAGCGCATTCATCGGCGTGCGAATATCATGGGACATATTAAACAAAAAGTTGGACTTGGCAGCGTTCGCAGCTTCTGCCTGCGCCAGAGCTTTTCTGGTCTTTCTGTTTGACCGTATGATAACAAACAGGATCACCAGGAATATGCTGACAAATATTGCCGATACAGCAAACAGATTTTCCCTGACAAAATCCTTCCAGGTCTCTTTCCGGAACGCATTGTCATATGCGGCTACCGCTCCTGACATCTGCGAAATCTGCAAATTGTCAAGCGTCTTATTGAGGATCCCTAACAGCACCGTATTCTCTCTCCTTACCGCAAAACAGGAAAATGCTGACTTGGTAAGAAATACACTGTTGATCCTGCTATTCTCATATTCTTTGATGGATTGTCTCGCCCGGATCACAAAGCAGTCTGCCTCGCCGCTTTGTACCGCGTTTACCATATCTTCCTTCGTCTCGTACTCACAGACCTTCCACTGCGGATAATTGTCCGCAATGTACCACTTATATAGAACAGCGTCCCTGCTCACGGCAACAGTATTGTCTGCGTGCTCATCAAAATGATCGGACGTAGTCATAACAGCCATACTGGATTCAAACACGTCATTGGACAAAATAAGATCATTTACTTCTGCCTGATACGGATTCTGGTCGACATGAAAGATCATGTCTATCTTACCCGCTTTCAGTGCCTCATATTGTTCTATCTGTGTATCATACCCGATGAGTTCGAATTGCAGTGCCTGATTGCCCAGACAATCCGTTGCATGCCTGATATAGTCATTGATCGCTCCGACCAGTTCTCCGGTATCCGGATCGATCATGCTGACACCGGAATCTCCTCTGCAATAGCCTACCCGTATGCTCCCGTGAAGATCCAGCCAGTCCTGTTCCTCCGGTGAGAGGATCTCATAAGACTCCGCAGAAAAATATCTCTTATACAGGTCTTCCTTGTAAAAAGGCTTATCATGCTCGATCTGACGCATCGCATTGTCCAGCTTATCCTTCAGATCTGCGCGGTCTTTGTTGATGACATAATAGATGTCCGAACTTCCGATCAGTGTCGCCGCCGAAATCCCCGACTTTCCCCACATCGGATTCTCGTTCGAGATAAAACAATCGATCTCATGATCTGCCACCTTGTCCAGAATGTCTTCAGCGCTGATGATAGCGACATGCTGCGTATGCAGATCATGTTTTTCTTCCCACTCATTTAGCAGTTTTTCGGGAATACTCTGCTTGAGCACTCCGACTTTCCTGCCATTTAATGTGGAAAGATCGGCGAACGAAATATCAGTATCAGCGAGATCGGCATACATATAATACCGTTCTTCGCCCATCGGCAGGTCTGAATACAGCATGGTCTTCGCACGCTCCGGCGTATATGAGATACCACCGAGCATGTCTATCTCACCGTTTTCCAGCTTGTCATAACAGTCCGTCCAGTCACAGGTCACGTAATCATAGCTCCACCCGGTATATGATGCTACCGCCTGCTGGAATTCATAACCATATCCGGTCCGCTCACCATTTTCGTTATCATTAATATACGCGCCATCGAATGCACCGACGCGCACTGTTGTTTCTTCTGTCTTTGAATCAGCCGCATAGACAGGAACGGTCGTCAACATAGAAAGAAACACAAAAAGACACAATAACAGGCATCCGTGTTTTTTTACATTTATGCTAATTTTACTCATTTCTGTTCTCATACTCTCCTGCATCTGGCAGGCCCAAATCAAACTATTGCTGTATTGCTGAGCCATTTCTGATGCAGCCGCTCAATGTATGTTTCAGCGACTCCATATCGATTGGCTTGGCAACATGCGCATTCATCCCTGCATCCAGACACCTGCGGACATCCTCTTCAAACGCATTCGCCGTCATTGCGATGATCGGTATGGTCTTTCCGAGCGGATTGACGCTGTTTCTGATCTGCGCGGTCGCTTCATAACCATTCATCACCGGCATCTGCACATCCATAAGGATCGCATCATAATCGCCCGGCTGTATGGATTCAAATGCATCAACGAGCAGTCTGCCATTGCTGTAGATCGCGCACTCCGCACCTTCGATCTCCAGCATGGATGCCAGTATCTCCGCATTCAGTTCATTATCCTCCGCACATAGAAACCGCATACCGGTAAGATCGGATGGTACGCGTGCCGCCCCATCATCTGCCACCTGTGCACTGATGTCCGGTGCCGTCTCTCCGTCATACAGTGCAAACGCGAGGTCGATCACAAAACAGCTGCCGTCTCCCGGTGTACTGTCCACCCGGATCGTTCCACCCATGACATCTACGATATTTTTCGTGATCGCCATTCCAAGTCCGGTTCCCTGTATTTCTTTTGCAGCAGCCTCCGCACGGGCAAACGGATCAAAAATATGCTCCAAAAATTCTGTTGTCATGCCGATTCCATTATCTGCGATCTCAAAACGATAGTTCTGCCTATGCTTCGTTTGCTCCAGTTCATACGCTGCGAACCGGATTTCGCCGCCCTCCGGCGTATATTTTACCGCATTGGACAGAACATTCATGATCACCTGCCGCAGACGCACCGGATCTCCCATCAGATATTGCGATCCGAGGTTGTCACATTGCACGACGAGTTCCTGATGTTTCTTCGTGAGCTGCGGACGAATGATCGTTAAGATCTGTTCGATCTGCGCACGTATGTTCATCGGCTCTATCTTCAGCTCCATAGAACCGTTTTCTATCTTACTCAGATCTAATATATCATTGATCAGATCAAGCAGATACTGGCTGGACGAGCGGATCTTCGCGATATACCCGCTTAGCTGTGCCTCATCGTTTAAATGATGCTGCATCAGCTCTGTCAATCCGACAATCGCATTCATCGGTGTACGGATGTCATGACTCATGCTCGCTAAAAAATTCGTTTTGGAGCGATTCGCACGCTCCGCAAACAGTCTCGCCTCATCCAGTTTTGCATTAATCTCTTGATTTTCCTTTAATGTCTGTTCTAACTGTCTGTTGCTGCGCACCAGCCGCCGTTTGGCATCCACGAGCTGGTTGTTCATCCGCTGAATCATGTAATATTCATTGTGGAACAGTCCATATACATGATCCTCCGCCCATTCACGGTATTTCGGATATTCCGCATTGAATTCCAGAAACTCCCGGTTATCCCGTATACCAGCCAGAACGACCAGCATTCCCTCCTGATAGGAGCGGATGACAGCCGGAACCCGCAGACCCGCATTCTCAAAAGTCAGCTCCACGGCATACTGTTTTTCCTCCGCGTGACTGCACAGAGCGTCACGCTCCCCGACCAGCTCCGTCAGGCACTCACCTTCACTCAGCCGCAGCGGCGGGCCACACTGCCGTATCTTTTTGATATTCCATTGTTTATCGCATAAAAATACTGCATATATCATCTTTTGTCATATCACTTTCCGCACTCCGCTAATTGCAGAGTTCATCTGCCCTCGTCAGCAGTTCTCGCGCATCCTTTGAATAGATATCGACCGGCCATTGCTTCCAGATATCATCGGTGCTCTCAAATGCTTTTCCACCGACTGCCACTTTGATATCCGGGAACTGTTGCTTGATCTGCCGGACTGCCTTTTCACAGTCCATCAGATGCTGTGGCATGGATACCGACAATGTCACCAGATCCGGTTCATTTTCCTTCACAGATTCCAGTATATAATCTACCGGGACTGCCGCCCCAAGAAAAATGCTGTCCCAGCCGTGATTTTCAAACAGATCCGCGATAATACGTGCACCCATCTCATGCAGCTCCATTCCGGGGCAGACACACAGGATCGTCTTATCCGTCCGCGCTCCCTGAAACAGCACATCGTACATCTGCGCCATTGCCATCTGTGTCACCGACGTACAGTAATGCTCCGTGTCTACCGTGATCTCTGCGGTATGCCAGAGTTCTCCTACCCTGCGCATACTTTCCGATAATATCTCCACATAAATATCATCCAGAGCCATTCCCTGATCTGCATACGAGCGGATCAGGGCCATCGCCTGTCTGGTATCCTTGCGGCGCAGGCAGTCCATATACTGCCCGATCTCTTTTTCATATGGTGATGTTTTTTCTCCGGATGCCGGATCTGCCGGAACATAATCTCTGATACACTGCTGTGCATGCCCGATCAGTTCCTGCAGCTTCTGATGCTTCTCGGCGCTGACCACATCCGGAATCGCGCGTTTGATCGCCTCGAAATGAAAAATCACGTACTCGCGTGTCTCTTCCCTCGTAAATCGGTTTTTATGTATACCGGCCATCAACTCATACAGCCACACGGCATAGGAATTCATGACCTTTTCATCATTCAGAATATAAGCTGTGTACAGATAATCGATATTATATCTCGTATCTCTGTAGATGATCTTTCGTGCACGCTCACCAATGGATTGAAAATATGCTTCCTTTGCATGGCTCTCCCTCGCATAAGATGCCTCGACGAGATGCTCAAACTCCGCTTCATACTCCATCCACAACAAACTCATATTACAAGCAACTCCTTTTCCTTAGTATCCTGATTATGCTCCTGCCGGTTCTAACGCCTTCTGCAACGGATCATTCAACGGATCCTTCACGCCATCACTGGGTGGTGCTACCGGTGTGGTTGCCGCATCATCCGTTGATCCGGTGGTGCTGCCGGACGGATCGGTAACACCGATCACATCGGTAACATCAGTAGCATCTTTAAAAAAGGAAATCTGCAGCACACCCTGCCGCATTTTTCCGTATTTGGTAATGACTGTATAGGGATAGTCACCGTTTTGGGTAACTGTATAGGTAAAACTCCGTCCATAGGAGCCGTCTCCGAGCGTCTTGCCATTCAGATTCACGACGCAGTCCACCTCCGGCATCCAGAATGTCATCTGTACCGGTGTACCTGTCATGACCGTTCCGGACGGATAGCCACTGATCTCTACATTCGGCAGCACATTATCCGGTGCATCACTCATAACGGGGTCTTCTTTTTCTTTGACAAAATCCACCTTCAGCTTGCCCTTATACTTATTGCCCCTCTCTGTGACAATCGTATAGGAATAGGTCTGATTCCACAGACCGTCCAATGTGAATTCCGCCTGTCCGTGAGCATTTCCTTTCAACTTAATCTTTCTGCCGGCGATGCTCAGATACTTCGCCTGCTCGTCGATCGCCAGTCCAAGCATTGTCCATGCGCCGAGATCATAGGTCAGCTTGAATTTTGCACTGTTGCAGGCATCTGTTCCATCCTCATAGATCTTCTTTACAACCGCGATCTTGGATGTTGCCTCCTTGCTAGGCATGTTGAGCAGTTCTGCTTTTTTGATCTTAAATGCTGTTTTGTGGGCGTTATGGCACAGCTTCCTGATCTGTACGGCGTAGGCTTTGTCCATCGGCTTTCCGTACAGCCAATCCGTCGTGCGGGCTGCTAACGTGGCAGATGCGGTGCCCTTCTTTCCCTGATCCGCAAGGTACGCCTGCAGATTCAGTCTGGTGATCGTCTTCTGGATCATCTCATTTGCATTTTTCGGATATTTCTTTTTGATCAGCTTCTCGTTGATATAGATCATCTTTTTCGCTGCGTCATATTTGCCGGTCGTCTTGATCTGACCGGTATAAGCCGTCCGCCAGCCATTCCTGCTCAGTGTCTGGAACACTGAAAAAGGCAGGCTCCTGACTGCATAAAGATAATTGAGCTTCTGCTGCCGGTCCGGATCATCCTTCAATGACTCCACCGAAATCATATACCCAAGATCACTATACCGTGCCTGTTCATCCACGTATTTTTGGACATTCTTCTTCTGGAGCACCTTTTGCATATACGCATAGGTCTTTGGCGCATATTTTTTCAGCTTTCCTCTGTCCAGAAAATATACCGCAAACGACTCTGCAAAATACTCACTCGAATCGCTTCTCGTATGGCTGTAGCTGGTATCCGGAAATCCGCGGAACTTATACATTTCTGCCTCATAGATCTTATAAAACTCATCATGATGTGCCGCACTGTACAGCCCCGCCGCACCGGCATCATAGGCATGACCGATCTCATGATAGAGCACACGTGCATCACTACCCTTTTTTATAACAATCTTTGTATCAATTGGGCCCATCGTGCAATAACCGAGTCCTCCGGATCAGCCGATGAATGAATCTGGCAACTGTCCGTCCGCAGAACCTCCCGGACATAGGCCGGCAGGCTCTCCAACATTTTCTGTATCCTCTGGTTCTCCGCCGCATCATCGGAATAATTGACAAACCCATCCTTTGGCAGATCACTCATATAGGTGATCTTAGCCTGCACACTGACCGGTGTCAGACCGACCAGAGTGCAGCAAATGAGCAGCATTGCTATGAATTGTTTTTTGATCCTATGTTTTTTGATCCTATGTTTTTTCCCTGATGTAATCATTTCTCCAGTACCTCGTTCCACTTCATGTCCTCTTATCAGAATAATCTGTCTGCACAAGATTTTCAAGACAATTTTTCTTTGGTTATCACCATATGACACACTACCTGGTGTCTTTTCTCATATATATCAAGCCGAAGCTGCCCGGACCACAGTTCGTTAATATCGCCGGGGACGCTTTCTGGCAGATGATCTGCTCAAAATCCGCTGTGCGGCCAATCTGCTGTACGATCCGGTGCAGTTCCTGATCGCTCAATCCGGCATAGGTGAGAAACAGCAGGCTCCGATCCATATCCTTTGCTCTGCGCAGCACCTTTGAGACATAGTCCTCTCTCGTATGCTCTATCGTACCGATCTGTATGGAGCCTACCCGGATACTGCTGTGCTTCATCACAAGTACCGGATGCAGCAGCATCATTTTACAGATTCTGTGCAGCCGGTCAGACAACCGTCCCGCGCGTGCCAGATAGCGCGTGTTGTTGACGATAAAGCTCGTTCTCACGCGCATACTGTCTGCACACAGCCTGTCGATCAACTGCTCCGGTTCCATGCCTTGTGCAGCATAATGCGCTGCCCGCAGCACCACAAGTCCCATTCCGCTGGACAGATGTCCGGAATCTACGACCGTTACGTTGTCAAATACCTGCGCTGCCTCGCATGCATGCGCATATCCCTGACTGGCATTTTTTGCCATCGTGATATGTATGACAAACTGTGCCTTGGTGAGCTGTTCAGAGAAAAACTGCTCATAATCCCTGACCTGTGGAGCCTGCGAATAGACTGCTTTTCCACTGTTACACAGATACGACAGCACGCCGTCCGATTCCGTTTCTATGCCGTCTAAGAACTCGCCGCCCTCGGTACATACACGGTAGGGCATCACGGCGATCTTATTCTCCTCTATCATGGAAGCCGGCAGATCACAGACGCTGTCGGTACAGATCATGAGCGGCACTTTCTTCTGATGTCCGATCAGGGCACTCTCTACGATACCGGCTGTCTCCTCTCCGTCCACCGCACTGAGCACTTCCCGCGGCAGATGCCGCAGCAGTTCACGCTCCAGTTGAATCCCCGTGACAGGCTTGAGCAGATAGCCGTCAAATCCTTCTCTGCGGTACAGTTCCCGGTTCTCACTGCCCGCATTTGCTGTCAATGCCACCACCGGTGTCGTCTGGTTCAGACCGGTATTCCGGCGCAGTGCATGCAGACACTCAATACCATCCATCTGCGGCATCAAATGATCCATCAGTATCACATCGTAGCGCCGCTCTCTGGCTTTTTCCAGACATGCAGCCCCGCTCGTGACCGCATCGATCTGTACCTTGGTCGCGCGCAGCAGCTTCTGTGCAACCATCAGGTTTGTCTCATTGTCATCCACAAGGAGCACATGTGCATTCGGTGCCTCAAAGCTCTGCTTATAGTGTTTGCGCTCGTTCAAAGCATGGCGCATCTCCAGATTGAGCTCACCCAGTTCCTCCGATGCAGCCTGTTTCTGCGGCAGTGTAACGATAAAGGTCGATCCCTTCGTATACACACTATTGACCGTGATCTCTCCACCCATCAGATCCACGAGCTGTTTGACGATCGATAAGCCAAGACCGGTTCCCTCGATATTGCGGTTGCGCTCCTCATCCACCCGGCGGAATGCCTGAAACAGATAGGGAATCTGTTCTCTCTTGATACCCATTCCGGTATCTGTCACGGTATAGACGATCCGCGCCGTGCCTTTTTCACGCTTCTCACACGCGATAGACAACGTCACAGAGCCTTCGGCCGTGTACTTGATCGCATTGTTTAAAATATTGACCAGTATCTGCTTGATACGCACCTCGTCCCCATAGAGCTTCGCCGGCATCGTCTGGTCTACATCAATATGAAATTCCAGCCCTTTTTTCTTTGCACGGATCCAGATCATGCCGACCAGTGAGGAGAGCATCTCCCCCACATCATAGACAACGGGTACGATATCCATTTTTCCGGATTCGATCTTGGACATATCGAGAATATCATTGATCAGCGCGAGCAGCATCCGGCTGGCGTTCTGGATATTCTGTGCATTCTCTGCCACTTCCGGTGATACGTCTTCCCTCAGAATCATCTCATTGAGACCGATCACAGTATTGATCGGGGTACGGATCTCATGGCTCATGCTGGAAAAAAAACGGTTCTGCATCTTTCCCAGCTCCTCGATCTCCTTTTTTTGTTTTTTCGCTAATTCGTTCTCCTGATGGAACACACGGTTCTGAAACATGATCAGAGCACAGATCAGCACTCCCACCAGAACCATAGATGTAAAGGAATCCTGATACGTCATCTTGATCGTATGCGGGATCACATATTCCGAATGGTAAAACGCCAGATAGAAGCATGCCGCATCGACCAGAAATGCCGCAGCCAGCAGTACGTATTTGATCCTGTTCTCTACGACCAGACAGACATAGATCACACCGAACAGAAACCACAGCGGTGCTCCGCCGTAGACGCCTCCGGTCGTAAAAAAGTTATAGGGCAGTACGGCAAACAGTACGAGCAGCGCCGTGACCACCGCTCCGGCCTGTATCTTATGAAAATGCACCGACAGCACCGTGATCGCACTGAATACGATCATAGCTGCCAGAAGCATCAATGTACTGTATATGCTCTCACCCAGACTGATGCCGGTGATCATCCCACAGAATACACCGATCAAACCGATCGTCATGAGCAGCCGGAACAGCCGTTCCTGCAGACTCATCGCAGAATCACCGAAAACACACATCAGTTTTTGGAATTTTTCTCTCATCACGACTCACCGCCTTCCAATCGCAGCCGGATCTGACGCAGTTTCTCCGCGGCTGCATCCATATCAAAATTCCCGATATCTGCCCGGACATCCGCCAACAGTTCCGGAATCTTTTTCCCCTCATAAGATGCATCCGCGATCTCATCTATCAGCGCCTCTGCCCGGTCTGCTTCAAACGTATGCAGGCAGCTTTGCAGCCCGGCAAGTTTTTCCTGTAGCTGTGTACGCGATAGGGATGCTTCTTCTGACCGGTTTTGCGTCCCCGGCTCCGCATTCACCGGCTGCAGCTTCAATATACCGGCAAGCAGATGCACCGTGTGTGCGTAGCGCTCCATACATGCCTCGTGATGCTGCCGCAGATAATCATTATCCTCATTTTTCGCTGCTTCCTCCTGCGCTCTCGCCAGCTCGGACAATTCATCGGCTCCGATCATTTTTGCGGAGCTCTTGAGCGCATGTACATGAATGCGGTAATTCGCTGTATCCTGCGCGTGATACGCATTCTGCAGTGTCTTCGCCTTTGCCTCATACTCGGTACAGAACCGCTCCAGAATCTGCCGGTAAAAATTCTGATCTGACATGCAAAACTGCATCGCCTGCGTTGTATGGATCCCTTCCTGCTCCAGCGCAGCCATCCAGTCAGACGCTGTGCGTGATGCAGATATATGTTTTGCAGTCTCATCACGCCCCGGTTCACTTTCATGTGACTCTTCAGCTTTTGCTCCCTCCGCAGGGGATTCCTCCTGTTCACGCACAACATACCGGATTCTGTTCGCCGGCACCAGCTTGCGTAACACACGTTCCAGCTCCAGTGTCTCGATCGGCTTGGACACAAATTCATCAAAGCCTTCTTTTGCAAACATTTCGCGCGCTCCGCTGACCGCATTGGCAGTAAATGCGACCGCCGCCACATCTCTTCCATTCGCCGCATGCAGTTTCCGTATCCGGTGCAGCGTCTCCACGCCATCCATTTCCGGCATCATATGATCTAAAAACAGCAGGTCAAAGTCTTCTTTTTCACACAGATCAATGGCCTGCGCACCGCTCTGCGCGGTCGTCACCTGCATCTGATAATCCTCCAGAATTCCCCTTGCCACCATCAAATTCATCGGCTCATCGTCTACCACGAGCACCTTCGTGTGCGGGCAGATCATCCGCCTGTCATCGGTAGTCTGCAGACTATCTGTGGCATGCACATTCAGCAGTCCTACCAGCGGCAGTCCGTAAAACGGTTTTTTCAATAATATGGCGCGGCTGCCCTTCGGCAGGCAAAATCCGCCTCCGGCGACCACGATCACCTGCACATTTCGATCCAGCCGTTCGAAATAGCCGGAATTTTCCTCGTATTCTTCCTGTCCGATGATCAGATGCGTGAGCTGGTAGATCGCTACGAGCCGCTGCAATTCATTTTTCTCAAAGACCCTGTGCAGCTTAACATCCAGTCCGCACACCAGATGATTGATCAGTTCGTCATAATATCCGCGAACCTCTGTCACCTCATATTTTTCCGGTCTCAAATAGCATGCCAGACAAAGTGTGTCCCGATCTGCGACCGTCATGGACGGCGCAGCATCTACCACCTTCTGTGGGATGCTGACAAATACACGTGTGCCCTCTCCCGGTTTGCTCTGCATCTGCACAAAACCGCCCATTGCGGCCACCATGCCATAGACGATCGGCAACCCGAGACCGAGTCCTCCTGCTTTGCGGTTTCTGCCCTCACTGGACTGGTAAAACCGCTCCGTGATCCGCGTCAGCTGCTCCGGTGCGATACCCTCTCCGGTATCACTCACCTGAATACACAGATTGGCGCCATATTCTTTTTCCCTTGTGTATACACGTACATAGATGCCACCCTTTTGTGTGAATTTCATTGCATTCACGACCAGATGACGCAGTATTTTTTTGATTTTGCGGCTGTCTCCTTCCAATACGGCAGGAACTCTCGGATCAATGTCCAGCACCAGCTCCGGCGCATGCTCCCTGTTCACATACCGGCTGCCCATGATCAGATCATTGATGACCGAAGTAATCATATACGGCTCATTACTCACGCAGATACGCCCGGTATCGATCTCCGTATAGTCTAAAATATCCTCGATCTGTCCAAACAGACGATTGCCCGCCTGCTGTATGGCGAGCAACTGATCTTTGGTTTCTTCATCCGTATGCTTTTTAAGCATCACGGAAGTAATGCCCGTGACCGCATTGATCGGTGTCCGCAGTTCATGCGATACATTTGCGAGAAAATTCTCTGTCCGCTCATTCGTCTGCTCATACAGCCTGATCGTCTCCTGCGCTTTCGTCCGTTCCCGCTCACGCCACTGCAGATTGATCCGGATCAGATAGGCGGTCATACATACCAGAAGGACATGCAGCGCTGTACGGCTGACCGTGAGCGTATCCGCCCGGAAGGAATCACCGACGACAAACAGCAGATCATAGCCCATCGTCACCAGATACGTGACTAAACAAAAACGGATCACGCTGATCTTCTCTGTCGTGATACACGCTGCCATATACATGATCATAACAGGTGCCAGATCATAAATACTCGTCTCATGCACCCCATAAAAGAAAAATGCCAGTAAGGACATTATGATATACAGCCACAAACGGCTCTGCGCCGTCAGTCGCTCTGTCACATAAATTACCCAACTGGCAATCACTCCCAGAAGCAGGAGTACCACAGCTTCCATATTCCAGCCCAACAGCACTGACTCAACCGTCAGTACCAGGCACATTACTGTCAAAATAAGCAGCAGCATCAGATGTGCCGCACGCGCCCTCTCCCGATCACTCATTCGTCTGCTCACTCCTCCCGCATATGATAATCTGTATCCTCGGAAATCATCTGAAGCATCACTTCCGTGAACACCGGATCAAATTGTGTCCCCTTCCCCTTTTCGAGTTCCTCATAGATATGCTGCTGCGGCAGCACATCACGATAGCTTCTGCGGGAACTCATCGCATCATAGGCATCCGCGATCGCAATGATACGTGCATTCTGCGGAATATCCTCACCCGCCAGTCCATCCGGATAGCCTTTGCCGTCATAGCGCTCATGATGCCATCTCGCCCCGACTGCCAACTGCGGAAATTCCGAGATATTTTTTAAGATACGCGCTCCGACGAGCGGATGTGTCTTGATCTGCGCATACTCCTCATCCGTCAGTCTGGCCGGTTTATTGATAATAGCCTCCGGTATACCGATCTTGCCGACATCATGCAGCAATCCCATCATGTAGATCTCATCCTGCTCTTTTTCGGTGTACCCAGATCTGCGCGCGATCTCACGCGAATAATCTGCTACGCGGGTCGAATGGCCATTCGTATAGGTATCCTTCGCATCGATTGCTCCGGAGAGCGTCTGTACGATCTGCATGGATATCTTTTCCAGCTTCTCGTGCTGCTGTAATACCTGCTGCGTCTTTTTCTCGACTTCCTGCGACAGATCCGTCTGCAGGCGGATCAGATCGATCGTATGTCGGACGCGCAGCAGCAATACCTCCGGCACAAACGGTTTTTTGATAAAATCCATCGCTCCGGCCTGCAATCCGCGTGTCTCCGCCCCGCTGTCGTCATCCGCTGTCAGAAAGATCACCGGTATGCCCGCCGTGTGCGGGTTCTCCTGTACCGCCTGCAGCGTCTCATAGCCATCCATGCCCGGCATATGTATATCCATCAGAATCAGATCAGGTCTGTTCTCCTGCAGGAATTTTAACGCATCGTTGCCTGATTTGAGACAGCTCACACGCATCTTCTGTCCGCTTAAAATATGACTTGCCATCCGAAGATTCGAAGGATCGTCATCCACCACCAATACCCAGTCTGCCATCTTTTATCCTAAACCTTTCCCTGTCAATCCTTTGATTCTATCACAAACAGCCTTCCATCCGAAAAGCTGATCTGTGCCTGCGCTTCCGTGATCTCATTACTGATCCCCAGAGACACACCCGGCGCAAGCGTTGCATGCTCCAGCGGATATTTCATTCCGAGCAGCGTCAGATCCATTACCGTACTGTTGTACGGGATCAGCGAGATCCAGTCACCGTACTGCTCCTCCTTTTTGACCGTCAGTGACCGGTCGATCAGCCGTACACGATTATGCGCGTCCAGCAAAAAAATCTCCACGCCATGTGCCAGCCCCATATCCAGCATCTGAAGATTGCCCAGCACATGGTCCAGGCGGCTGCCCGTCGCTCCCAGCAGATCAATATGCTCCGGATGCAGTCCCAGCGCGCGCCGCACAGCCAGCTCCGTATCTGTCCAGTCCTTTTCCGGCGGAAATTGTTCAAGTTTCACCTCTGAATGTTCCTTAAAATACCGAACTGTCTCCTCCCTTGCAGAATCGAAATCGCCAACGATCAGATCCGGATACAATCCGTTCCGGTGAAAAAATTCCATTCCGCTGTCGCAGGCAATCACCATATCGTAATGATTGTCTCTCATCTGTCCTAGGACGAATGCATCCTCTATACTGCCACCACTGACGATCAAGATTGTCTGATTATCCATATATCAATCCCTTTAATACCTGTTTTAATTTCTATTTTAATATCTATTTTAATATCTATTTTAATATCTGTTCTTTTCCTGCTGCTTCAGTTCCTCATACAACTGAACATAATTCTCATAGCGCAGTTTGGAGATCTGTCCCCGCGCGAGTGCCTGCTTGACCCCACAGTCCGGCTCGCTGATATGGCTGCAGCCCTGAAATCTGCAATACGGCTCATATTGCGCAAACTCTGTATAATACTGCTGTAATTCTTCCTTATCCATCCCGGTCAGATACAGAGATGAAAATCCCGGTGTATCCATGATATACGAATTGCCCTCAATATGGATGAGCTGCGTATGACGTGTCGTCTGCTTGCCCCTTCCGATCTTTTTGGACACTGTTCCGGTCTCCATCTGCACCTGTGGCTGCAGACGGTTGATCAGCGATGATTTTCCGGCACCCGACGGACCTGCGATCGTCGAAGTCTTCCCGCGTAACTGCTCCATCAGCCGGTCGATGCCCTCATCCTGTCTGACGCTGATAAACTCTACCGGATAACCGCACGCTTCATAGGCAGCCGCATATGTCTTCTTCACCTCTTCCGATACGAGATCCGACTTGTTAAAACAAATGCATACCGGCACATTCTGGCGTGCCATCAGCACCAGAAAACGGTCGAGCAGATTAAAATTCGGATCCGGTGTCGCTGCCGCAAATACGATCAGCGCCATATCCACATTCGCCACTGCCGGTCGGATCAGTGCATTGCGTCTGGGCAGTATCCGGACGATATTTCCCTTTTTCTCCGTCTCATCAATAATATCGATCTCTACGAGATCTCCGACCAGCGGCTTGATGCCCTGCTGCCGGAAAGCTCCTTTTGCCTTACATTCATAGATTCCGGATTCTATTATGTGAACATAATAAAACCCGGAAATCCCTTTTAGTATCTTTCCCTGCATGTGCAAAGATTCCTTTTTTAGTTTTGTTTCTCGAAGGTCGCAGCAACATTCTGTGTGCTGGTCGTTACATTTCCTTCTTCATCCTCCATCACCCATTCAATAATGAGTTTACCGCTGGAGCTCTTGATATTTGTCACCTCGATATGGAACGGGAAGGACGCAGCCGATACATTTGTCCATGAATCCAGCTCGTTTCCATCCGCATCCTGCAGCGTGATATTCGCTGAAACGACGGTATCATCGTTCGGCAGCTTGATATTGGCACGCAGCATGTAAAGCTCTTCTTTTTTGCCGAGGCTGACGGCGATATTGACACTCGTTCCGCTGTATACGGTCTTTCCTGCGACCTCACTCTGGTCGATGACCTTGCCTTCTTCCACCGTATCACTGTAGTCGGAGTTCACGGTTCCGACCTGAAGTCCCTTGGACTCTAAGGCCTTGCGTGCCTCTGACTCTGTCATGTTCTTCAGATCCGGTACAGCAACGGACTGCTTGCCCTGGCTGACGACGATCGTCACCTTTGTGCCGCCTGCGACTGTCGCACCGTTCTCGGGGCTCTGACGGATGACCGTGCCCTCTGCTACTGTGTCGGAGTTCTCATATTCTCTGTTGTAATCCAGACCCGCATCGGTCAGCATGCCGATCGCTGCCGTGTCTGTATATCCGGTCACCTGCGGTACCTGAACAGACTCTTCGCTCTCGTCCTCGCTCTTGCCGCTGCTGACCGTGACGCGGACCATCGTACCCTCATCGACCATATCTCCTACGGGGATATCCTGTTCGATGATCTGTCCCTGTTCATACTCATCCGAGATCTCTGTTGCGGACTGGTAGATCTTGAGTCCCATGTTCTCGAGTTCTGTCTTGGCCTCATCAAAATTCTTGCCTTTCAGATCAATCATCTCGATCTTGCCGGATTCATCGACGATCGTATCCTGATCCTCCGGCTCCTCGGTGCGGTCTTTCTTTCCTCCGAAAATACCGATCATGCTTCCGATCAGATAGATAATAA
>JBNMHW010000027.1:0-28823 GCA_050872965.1 bacterium
AAGAAATGAAGCCTCATATCTTCGAGATGTTTTATACAGGGAAAACAACAGTTACGGACAGCCATCGGAGCCTGGGACTTGGTCTGGCACTTTGCCGCTCTATTATAGAAGCACATGACGGAACACTGGTTCTGACAGACTATACTCCGCATGGATGCAATTTTACTTTTACTTTACCCTTAAGCGAGGTGACATTAAATGAATAAGACATTAATCCTGGTAGTGGAGGATGACAGGCCCATACGAAATCTGATTGTCACTACATTAAAAACACATGACTATAAATATCTGTCGGCAGAAAACGGATTTTCGGCTATTTTGGAGGCTTCTTCCCACAATCCGGATATTGTTCTATTGGATCTCGGGCTTCCTGATATGGAAGGCGTGGAGGTAATAAAGAAAATCCGTACCTGGTCCAACATGCCGATCATTGTGATCAGCGCCAGAAGTGAGGATACGGACAAAATAGAGGCATTGGATGCAGGGGCTGATGATTATATTACAAAACCATTTTCCGTGGAGGAATTACTTGCACGTATCCGTGTCACCCAAAGAAGGCTTGCCATAACGCTGGCAGGGGAGCAGCTGGAGATTTCTGTTTTTGAAAATGGTGAATTAAAAATAGATTATACAGCCGGCTGTACATATCTGAAGGGAGAAGAACTGCATCTGACACCCATTGAATATAAGCTGATCTGCCTTCTATCCCGTAATGTGGGAAAGGTATTGACGCATACGTATATTACCCAGCAGATTTGGGGGCGGTGTTTGGAAAACGATATTGCATCTCTTAGGGTTTTTATGGCGACATTACGAAAAAAACTGGAACCTGAGAAAAATGGGGTGCAATACATCCAGACTCATATTGGTATTGGATATCGTATGCTTAGAATTGAGAAAACTGAGCAGGAGACTGACAACTAATGGTTAGTCTCCTGCTTAATTATATGCTCCAGTTTTAATTCTGAGAATGCTTTTCGTTGTGTTTTCTGCGGTTTTCTTTCCAAAGCTTGTCTGCTACCGGTTTCCAGTGTTCTGCATAATGGTCACATTTTGAACAGAGATGTTCAGCACTTTCCGGTGACGGCAGGTCAGTGGAATGTGCACCGGCAGTAGTAACCATTTCGCGAAGTTTCTGCGGATTTTCCAGCATCAGACACGGGCGGAGCATATTTTCATTGAATGGCTGATTCCTGTGATAAGCCATCATCATTGGAGAACGCAGGGTTTCAAGTAAAGTCTTTTCACGGATGTTTGAATCAGAATAGTGAATGAATACACAAGGATCAATATCGCCATTCTGATACTGTACGGAATAAAACGTGAAGAATTTGGAACTTTAGACAATTTGTTCTTGGCGATATTATTTCTGACTATTATACCAATTTGTTCCTACCCAATTGCTATCAAGAAAAATTCTCAAAGAGAAAATCGTAATAATCAACGAAAAATGGCATTTGTTTTTAATTTTATATCATATCTGGCGGCAATGTTGATTGGCTATTTGGCAGGTTGCAGCAAAATGTTGCAATGGATTTTTAACGCTTATTTTTTAGCAGTTATGATACTTACGATTATAAATAAAGGATTTAAAATTCGTGCCAGTGGACATGCGTGTAGTTGTACATTACCTTATCTAATTTTAAGTGATTGCTTAGGATGGATAGTAGCAATAATATGTATGGTTTTCTATTTGGCGGAATTCTGGTCTTCTATTGAATTAAAGAGACATATTGTGAAAGAATTTCTTTTGGGAAGTGTCGTGGCGTGTCTGGCTTTTTTGATAACTGTATGGATATGAAAAAAGCACTGAAACCGTTTGATTATTGGTTTACAGTGCTTTTTCTTTTGCAGAAGAGGAAAAATGCGGTGAATTTAAGTTTTGCTAAGCTTCACTCAGTTCTGCTTTTACGAACACCATTTTTTCTTAGGTTCATATTTCCCACATCCATCACAGGTTTGAGGCCAGTTGATTTTCCATTCAAAATATTCATCTCTGGTAATCACACCGGATTTCAGCTCATCCATCCGAACTACCCATTCTTTCAAAAAATCATTCAGAATTCCATAATCAAACCACATACAGACAGGTGCATGAGCAGGCCAGTTATCATTATCATGGTAGTAAACGGATGTGTCAGCTACTTCATTACATTTTTCTCCGGGAAATTTTTTGGGGAGAAACAGATGCAATGCAGATGGATTAAATTCATCCAGCCAGAAAAGTAGTTCCATCATTTCAGGAGCATCCCGTCCAGCAGTGTCGTAGAGAGTATACGGGTTGACATCAAGTGCTTTTGCCATCTTATCGACCAGATCTTTTTTCGGGACACGAACGCCTTTTTCATATTGTACAATTCTATGCTGATCGGTCAGTCCAATCTTCTCTGATAATTCTTTTTGCGTCATTTTCCGGAATGTCCGGATTTTTTTTAATTTCAGATTAAAATTCATAAAGCCACCTCTGTATTAGTCCTGATAAATTTCATTTAATATAGAAAAACCAAGAAATGAATAATTATTTGTCCATATTATAACATAAATTAACAGAAAATCAATGAAAAAGAGTACAAAAAAGAACCTAAAATGCATGAGATGGTATTGACATTGGCAGTAGAGGGGGATATAATGGCATTAAATCAAATAGGTACAAAAATGTATACCTACAAAAATGTGCAACTTTGATTACCGAACCTTGAAAATTAAATGAGCTGTATAGGTGCCTTTCAGGGCTTAAAGGATAATACAGGGTTCCACCGCTGTACCAGAGAGTAGGATGTGGGAGCCGAAGATACTCCGGCAACGGCTGGTATGTTTGAGAAGAAGCTGCCAGTATTCAGAAAGATTTCTGATAGAGGTCAACTTCCCTTAGGATGTCGATAAATGTGCCAGTGGCACATTTTCGGTAGTAACGTTGACACCGCCTATACGAATGGAAGCCAACACGCCGAACAGAATGGAAAATCATTGTAAGCAGTCCAATCAAAAATAAAATGCACTGACAACGGGCATAACCGCTGTCTGGGAGGTGATGCAGAAGAATACGGAGGAAAGGAGGTATGTGCATCATGAGGAAAACAACAGAATATAATGCGGAGAATCGTCTGACCGTAGACATTGAAGGCTTAATGGCAATGTTATCCTGCGGAGAAGTAACTGCAAAGAAAATTGCAGACTATGCAGAAGCAAAAGTGATTGTTGGAAGACGTGTTCTTTATAACGTGGATAAGATAAAAAAATATCTTGATGCAATGGCAGTGTAATGAAAGATAAAAGGATAAAATACAACAACTTTCCTTCGGAATGAAAAAGGGGCAAAATATTCCTGTAAAAACAGCGGATAAAAAATTAGCATTTTGCAGGAATTTACCCTTGGAAATCTTAAAATATTATGTTAATCTGTGAGCAGATATCAGACAAAAATGACTGATACGACAGGACAAAAATCATTCCGAATAACAAAGAAATGAAGTGAAAGGAATGATCGATATGGCAAGAAAAGATAATAAAGGCAGAAATTTAAAAACAGGTGAATACCAGCGTCCGGATGGACGTTATGAGTATCGTTATAAGGATGAAATTACTGGAAAGCGTAATTCGGTTTATGCAGCTGATCTGGCGAGTCTGCGGGAAATGGAAAAGAAGATCAATAAGGATATGGATGATCTGCTTATTACCGATGCATCAGTCAAGAAGCTGATCGTAAATACGTTGTTTGAGCGATACATGGCAACAAAGAATATCAAGGAAAGAACAAAAAAGAATTATATCCGTATGTGGGACTATCGGATACGAAATACTTTGGGAAATATTCGTGTTGTGGATTTTAAGACATCTCACGTAAGGACATTCTTTTCAGCATTGTCAGATGAAGGACTGGCACACAGTACGATCAAAGGTCTTTATGGCTTATTGAATCCCAGTTTTGAACTGGCAGTGGAAGATGGAATTATCCGTAAGAATCCGGTAACAGGAACACTTGGAGATTATGGGACTCCGGCAAAGGAGAAAGAAGCTCTGACGCTTGCACAGCAAGAGAAACTTCTGAAGTTCGTAGAGCAAAGCAAAGTGTACAAGCCACATCTTCCAATGATGCAGGTTATGTTTGGGGCTTGCCTGAGAGTGAGTGAGACTATCGGCTTAACCTGGTCAGATGTGGATATGAAGAACAGGGAAATCCATGTAGGTGGACAGCTTGTATATTATGAAGGCGATGAGGGATATTGTTTCCATGATTCAGAAACCAAAACGGATGCAGGTATCAGAGATATTCCTATGACGCAGATGGTATATGATGCGTTCCGCAAGCAAAAAGAACTGAATCTGATGCTTGGGTTACAGAGCAAGGTGGAGATCGGTGGACGTAGTGGATTCATCTTCAATACAAAGCATGGACGTCCGATCATGCCAGCAGGAGTAAACAGTTTTCTGAAAAATATTGTCAATGCTTACAATAAGAAAGAAACCACACTGGCAGAAAAAGAGAACAGAGAACCGGAGCTGATGCCTCATATTTCTTCGCATATCCTCCGGCATACAGGATGTACCAGACTGGGTGAGAACAATGTTAATCCAAAGGTTATGCAGTATGTGATGGGCCATTCAGATGCACAGATTACCATGAATGTCTATAATCATATTGCAGAGAAGTCTCATGTGGAGAACGAGATGTCCAAAATGAACCTGCCAGAAACGGTACCTGCTGTGGTATGAACCATAAGTCGTTGTCGTAAAATGTGGTAAGAAAATCAGGAGAATATATTTTTCCAAAGATTTGTCGTAAAAATGTGGTCAAATCAAGAAAATCGAGTGCGAAAGCAAGTGAAAAACCTCTGTGAAGCCCATAAAATCAAGGATTCACAAATTCTTCACAAAAAATTAGCACTCACCTCTTGACAGTGCTAACAAATGGTGCTATAACGTAGTCAAGAACAAAGGAAGGGAATAAAAAGAGAACAAAAAGGAGTTCCCAAGAGTTCCTAAACATCCCAGTTCCAAGGAAACAAGGTAAACAAGCATGAGGCATTCACAGACAGTGGATGCGGATAGGAAAAGGAGAGATGACTTATGTTGATGCCTAGTATTTTTGGAGAGAATTTGTTTGATGACTTATTTAACGATTTAGCATTCTATGATGACCGCGATATGCGTAATGTAGAGAAAAAGCTCTACGGTAAACATGCCGGACGTGTCATGAAGACCGATATCAAGGAAATGGATGACGGATACGAGTTAGAGATTGATCTGCCGGGCTTTAGCAAGGATGAGATCAAGGCTTCGTTAGACAATGGTTACCTGACCATCAGTGCTGCGAAGGGACTTGATAAGGATGAGAAAGAGAAAAAGACCGGACGTTACATCCGCAAGGAGCGTTACGCAGGTGCTTGCTCGAGAAGCTTCTATGTTGGCGATGCAGTGACAGAGGAAGATATCAAGGGTGAATTTAAACATGGCATCCTGAAGATGTTTGTTCCGAAGAAAGAAGCAAAGCCGGCAGTTGAAGAAAATAAATATATAGCCATCGAAGGATAATTTCAGATCCCGGATGATCCTGTGTGGGTCATCCGGGATTTTTCTGTTGCCCAGAAGATGTTGACAAACAGCCATCCGAGGCCGGTCGCCAGTGCGACGGCAGATAGTCCCATCTTACCGATCAGGATCCATGAGAGCAGTACACGAAGGGCAATGTGACAGGTGGAGCCGATAAATGGGATGGAGACACGTCCAATGCCGTCAAAGTATCCGGCAAATGTGTTCCCCATAAAGCAAAGTGTGTAAAATACGGCAATGAGCCGCATATAGCAGCGTGCATTCTCAAAGGCCGCTCCACCGGATGCGTTCAGCATCAGGCGGACGGATGCCCCTGCACTGATGTACATGACGACAGACAGACCGATGCCGCGGAGAATCATGATGAACAGACTGCTGCGGAATGTCTGCTGTACACGTTACTTTTTCCCGGCACCCAGATTCTGTGCGGTGAGCACGGATGTGGCACTGCAGCCGCTGTCACCGAACGAATTGGCAAAACCTTCGATACGCGTAGTCGCGGTATATGCGAGGATCATATCGACACCGCCGGTATTGACGGCACCCTGTACCAGCAGCTTTCCGATATAGAGGCTGGACTGGTGCAGACCGGTGATCAGACCGAAGCTGGCTGTTTTTTTCAGAAGTGCACGGTCCATGGAGCAGTCTGCGCGTGTGAATACGAGTGAAGGTGCATGGTGGAACAGGTACACAATACATACACCTGCCGAGATGAGCTGTGAGCAGGCGGTAGCCAATGCGGCACCGGAGATCCCCCAGCCGAGTCTTGCAACGAACAGATAGTCTGTGACCAGATTGATCGTGATCGCTGTGGCGAGCGCGATCAGAGAGGCTGATGATCGTCCGATCGCGCGCAGCATGGCGCTGTACAGGTTATAGAGAAACGTGGCGGGCAGACCCAGCAGGATAATATGCAGATAAGCGGTCACAAATGGATAGAGATCCTCCGGCGTGTGGATCATGTGGAGGAGAACCGGCAGAATGAGACATGACAGCAGGCCAAGGATGATTGTCATGAGAAGACCGGATGTGAGGGACAGCCAGTGTTCGCGGCGAAAAGATGACTGATCCCCTGCACCGTAAAATTGAGCAAAGATCACGGAGATCCCGGTACATACACCGGTTATCATAAAGAGAAACAGATTCATCACGGAGCCGGCGATCCCAATCGCTGCAAATTCGGATGCTCCGGCAAAGTGTCCCAGAATAAAGGCATCCATGGTATTGTATCAGACAGCTTTCCGCACAGATCTGCGGACTGCTCGGGCAGCTGGATGCGCATCAGATCGATCTGTGTATCATCAGTGCGCGAGAGGGAACGCATAGCTGGTATCCCATCATGCAGGATGAGCTCATGGCATGGTCGGGAAATGTACGCATTCTGCCGTTGGAGCCGCCACAGAAAGTAGAGATCGGTATCGCATCGCTGCCTGAACTGTCACCCGTGGCAGAAAAGTTTTTTTCATTTATGAAGCCGTATCTGTTGACGCCACTCGGGTGAGCCTGGTATTACGATTTTTCTTTACAATGGTTATGAATGGTTATATAATACTGATATATAACCACTGATAACCATTGTATGTGCAGACAAGAGGAGATCATATGAGTAGCCCGAAGGAACGTATTGAGGAGATCAATGAGAGACTGGAACAGTTGCCGAAAGGCACACTGACATATAAGACCATCAATGGAAAAAAACAGCCCTATATCCAGCGGACGATAGACGGAAAATCTGTCAGTTATTATGTGAGAATATCAGAGCGTGAGCAGATCCTGATAGAATTTGATGAGCGCAGCAGACTGCAGAAGGAGAAAGCGTATCTGCTTACATATATGGAGAGTCTGGCACATATTCTGGAGAAAAATCCTTACCTTGGATCGAGTATAGGGCTGGGCTATCAGAAATTCACAGAGTTTGTCTGCGACAGACTATTTTATGTGGATAAGACGTATTTTATTTCGGAATGGCTGCATAGGGGAGATAAGATCTCTCTGATCACCAGACCGAGGCGATTCGGAAAATCACTGCTTTTGAGCACGGTTCGAACTTTTTTCGACCCGCAGTATGCGAAGTACTAGGAATATTTTCAAAAGCTGCGTGTATGGCAGGATAAGGAATGCCGGAAGCTGTTTGGCCGTATTCCGGTTATCTCCGTGAGTTTTGGAAACTGCAAGGGAAGAGACTATCACCAGAGTATCCGTGGGATGATGAGCAGCCTGCATACATTATTTGCCGGTCATGAGTATCTGCTTGACAGTGACAAGCTGGATGCTGAGGATAAGCGCGAGTTCAGAAACATAAAGGCAGCATTATTTTCCGGGGATGAGAGAGCCATAGAGTCCAGTGTTCAGATCCTGTGTGGCTGGCTCTATAAGCACTACGGCGTATTGCCATATGTTCTGCTGGATGAGTACGACACGCCGCTTCTCGAAGCGTATACGGGTGGATACTGGGATGAGATGATCGCGACGTGCAGAGGTTTCTTCCACAGTTCTTTCAAGGAAAATGAATATATAGGGCGTGCGATCATAACCGGTGTGACCAGAGTGTCAAAGGAGTCCTTGTTTTCGGATCTGAATAACATACAGGTGTACACGGTTACGGATGATGCGTACAGTGACTGTTTTGGGTTCACAGAGCAGGAAGTGATGGATGCACTGAAGTGTCAGAATGTGGATCAGTTCCAGAAAGTAAAAGAGATGTATGACGGCTTTATTTTCGGAAAATGCAGGGATATTTACAATCCATGGTCGATCTGCAATTTTATCTCCAGAGGGCAGCTAAGATCTTATTGGATCAATACGAGCAGCAATAAGGTCATCGGTGACATTATCCGCAGGCATCCGATCCGCAGCAAGCATGAGATCGAGCAGCTGATGGCGGGGAATGTCGTGCATAAAAAGATTAATGAGAATCTCTCGTTTCAGTATATGGACGGAGATGAGAACAGCTTGTGGTCTTTATTGCTGGCAATCGGCTATATCAAGGCAGATCATGTCATCAAGCATGAGGAATACACAGAATGTGATGTGTCAGTGACAAATCAGGAAGTTATGAGCATGTTCCGGACCGAGATACGGGGTATGTTTCATAACGGGGAACTGTATTATAATGAATTTATCAAGGCATTGCTGGCACATAACACGGAAGACATGGAGGATGTATTACTCGATATCACTTATTCATCACTGAGTTATTTTGATCTGGGCGGTTCACCGCAGCGGGCACCGGAGAATCTTTTTCATGGTCTGGTGCTGGGACTGATCGTGTCCCTGAAAGACAGATACCGGATCGTGTCCAATCGTGAGAGTGGCCGGGGACGGTATGATATTGCTTTATACCCATTGACGGAAATGGATGATGCATTTATCATGGAATTTAAGGTGTTTGATGAAAGAAAAGAAGAGAATCTGGAACAGACATTGGATCATGCATTGCGCCAGATCGAGGATAAAAAATATGAGGCTGATCTGCTGGCAGCGGGCGTTCCGGGAGAACGGATCTATAAACTCGGTTTTGCTTTCCATGGCAAGGAAGTACGGGTAGCAGAGAGATCATATGATGACAATCGATAAGATAAAGGAAGCAGAGGAACATGAATATTCTATTTACGATATTAGTGACTTTTTTTGCAGGTATGGGAGCGGGACTGGGCACCGGGTTTGCCGGAATGAGTGCCGCTGCGGTGATCAGTCCGATGCTGATCACATTCTTGCATATGGATCCGTACATGGCAGTCGGTATCGCGCTGTCGTCCGATGTGCTGGCGAGTGCGGTATCCGCGTACACGTATCATAAAAACAAGAATCTGGATATCAGAAACGGTCTGATCATGATGGGCAGTGAGCTCACCTTTACAGTCGTCGGCAGCTATCTGGCGAGTCTGGTTTCGTCCTCCACGATGGGGAGTTTTTCGGTGTTTATGACATTCCTGCTCGGTATCAAATTTATTGTCCATCCGGTCATGACGACAAAGGAAGCGATGCAGAATGTTCCTGCGCGCAAACGCGCGGCCCAATCATTGCTATGCGGCTTTATGATCGGTATGATCTGTGGATTTGTCGGTGCGGGTGGCGGTATGATGATGCTGCTGATCCTGACGAGTGTCCTCGGATATGAACTGAAGACTGCAGTCGGCACGAGCGTATTTATTATGACATTCACAGCATTGACGGGTGCAGTGTCGCATTTTATGATCGGTGGTGCGCCGGACTGGTTCGTGTGGGTACTGTGTGTGGTATTTACGTTGCTGTGGGCGCGTATCGCGGCAGTATTTGCCAACAAGGCAACACCAAAGACGCTGAACCGCGCGACCGGTATCGTGCTGGTCGTACTAGGTATTGTGATCATGGGATTCCGGATTTTATAAGTTATATACGACAGGAGAATAAGATAGTATATGAGTGAGAAAATGAGAACACGCAGATTAGGGAAAACAGGGCTGGAAGTGAGTGAGATCGGATTTGGCGGGGAGTGGCTGGAGCGCCACCCCGAGGAAGAGAGTATAGAATTGATCCATTATGCGGCTTCGCAGGGCATTAACATACTGGATTGCTGGATGGCAGATCCGAAGTCCAGGGATATCATAGGTGAAGGAATCCGAAAGAACCGCAGTCAGTGGTATATCCAGGGACATATCGGATCGACATGGAAGGATGAGCAGTATTACAGAACACGGGATATGGCATATGTGCGTCCGGCGTTTGAGGATCTGCTGCGGAGACTGCAGACCGATTATATTGATCTGGGCATGATCCATTACGTGGATTCCGAGGAGGAGTGGGAACAGATCCAGCATTCCGATTATCTGGAGTATATCATGCAGCTGAAGCGTGACGGCGTGATCCGTCATATCGGTATGAGCTCACACAATCCGAAAGTAGCGATCAAAGCGGCAGAATCCGGATATGTGGAGATGATCCTGTTCAGTATCAATCCGGCATTCGATATGCTGCCGGCGAGTGAAGATATCGATACGATGTTTGCAGAGGAATTTGATGCGGGACTAAAGGGTATCGATGTGGATCGTGCACGGCTGTATAAGGTCTGTGAGCAGAATGATGTCGGCATCACAGTCATGAAAGGCTTTGCAGGAGGCAGATTATTCGATGAAAAACGATCTCCGTTCGGTGTAAAGCTGACACCGGTGCAGTGTATCCATTATGCACTGACCAGACCGGCGGTAGGTGCGATCATGTGTGGGTATGACACAAAAGAGCAGATCGATCAGGCCGTCGCATACGAATCTGCGACAGAAGAAGAAAAAGACTATGCATCCGTGATCGCCAATGCGCCGTTCCATTCTTACCGGGGAGAATGTACCTATTGCGGTCATTGCAAGCCGTGTGTCGCCAATCTGGATATCGCGATGATCAACAAGTTTTATGATCTGGCGACCATGCAGCCGGAAGTACCTCAGACAGTGCAGTCCCACTATGAGCTGCTCGGACACCATGCATCGGAGTGTATCGGGTGTCATGCCTGTGAATCACGCTGTCCGTTCGGTGTGCCGATCGCGGATCGAATGACGAAGACGGCAGAGTTATTTGGCTGTTAGATGGAGAGGCATCTGGCAGATACAGAACAGGGGAGATGATGTGATGAACGATACCATGACGATCGAGCGGGTGACTGAAGCTGATGCAGAGGAACTGTTGGAGATCTATGCGCCGTATGTAGAGGAGACGGCGATCTCATTCGAATACGAAGTCCCTTCTGTGGAGGAATTTCGTGAGCGGATCACACAGATCTCGGGCAGATATCCGTATATCAAGGCAGTAGAGAATGACCGGATCATCGGCTATGCTTACGCGAACAGCTTTAAGGGAAGACGGGCATATGACTGGTCGGTGGAGACGACGATCTATGTCAGAAAACAATGCAGAAAGAGCGGAGTCGGCAGAGCATTATATCAGCGGCTGGAGCAGTCTTTAGCTGATATGGGGATCTTAAACATGAATGCATGTATCGCGAGTCCGATCGAAGAGAGCAGCTATTTAAATGACGACAGCCTGCGGTTTCACCGCGCGCTTGGATTTACCGAGGTAGGCTGTTTTCACAATAGCGGATACAAATTTGACCGGTGGTTCGATATGGTCTGGATGGAGAAGATGATCGGAGATCACCGGATGGCTCCGGCCGCCGTGCAGTTTGGCAGCTGGCAGGTGTGAGTCCATAAAACAACATAAAACAACGTACAACAATAAGAAAAGGAGTTCCGTTTCCGGAACTCCTTTTACAGTTCAGATCTATTCGGTGATTAGAAATCAACCTCTGTATCATAGTAGCAGCACTTGAGCAGCTTCTCCATCTCTTCCTGTGAAGGGATACGTGGGTTAGAGCCTGTACATGCATCCAGGATCGCATTGGCTGCGATCTCAGGCAGTCTCTCTAAGAATACTTCCTCAGGTACAAAGCCGTTCTCGGTCGGATAGCTGTCAGCACCGTAATTCTTGATGCAGTGAGGAATGTTCAGATCGTCGTTCATCTTGCGCAGATAAGCGATCAGGGCAGCTACCTTGTCATCGTCAGATGCGCTCTTGTCAGCGATTCCCATGTAGTCAACGATCACGCCGTAACGCTTCTTAGCTGTCTCATCCTTCGCATTGAATGCGATGACCTTGGGCAGATACATAGCGTTAGCTGCGCCGTGGATGATATGTGCGCCGTAATCTTCGAATGCAGCACCTGTCTTGTGTGCCATAGAGTGTACGATACCAAGCAGAGCGTTGGAGAATGCCATACCTGCTAAGCACTGAGCATCATGCATGCGGTCACGGGAAGGCATATCACCGTTGTAAGAAGGAACGAGATCGTTCATGATCATCTCGATCGCATGGATCGCTAACGGATCGGTGTAGTTGCAGTTTGCGGTAGATACATAAGCCTCGATCGCATGTGTGATCGCATCCATACCGGTATGAGCTACCAGCTTCTGAGGCATGGTCTCTGCCAGATCGGGATCAACGATAGCGACATCGGGAGTGATCTCAAAGTCAGCAATCGGATATTTGATACGATCCTGATAGTTCGTGATGATAGAGAATGCGGTTACCTCTGTAGCGGTTCCTGATGTAGAAGAGATCGCACAGAAATGAGCCTTGGTACGCAGCTTCGGCAGTCCGAATACCTTACACATATCTTCGAATGTGCAATCCGGATACTCATACTTGATCCACATAGCCTTGGCAGCATCGATCGGTGAGCCGCCGCCCATAGCGATGATCCAGTCGGGCTGGAACTTGGACATTACTTCCGCACCCTTCATAACGGTCTCTACAGAAGGATCGGGCTCGATACCTTCAAATACTTCAACTTCCATGCCGGCTTCCTTCAGATAGCCGATTGCACGATCTAAAAATCCAAAACGCTTCATTGAGCCGCCGCCGACACAGATGATAGCGCGCTTTCCTTCGAATGTCTTTAATGCCTCTAAAGATCCTTTTCCATGATACAGATCTCTGGGGAGTGTAAATCTTGCCATAATGTAAAATCCTCCTATTCATGAAATGCGAAAGTCTATGCTTTCTACCCACTAGTTGTTAAAATTTTAACATGCAAGTTGGAGACAGTCAATGCGCGAAAACACTAAAAAAGACTCTGAAAGTTTGTGAACTATTCAGAGCCCTTTTCTTGTATTATTTTGCATACATCTATTGACAGATAAAAAGTACCGGTCAGAGTCTGCCGGATTCGTCCAGAAGTGCGTACAGCGTCGGCCGGACATGGAATTGTTCCATGACGGTGCGCACTTCAGACAACTGTTCTTTGCGCGCTTTTTTGGATGCGGACGGATTTTTGACTGCACGGATCAGGATATTTTTCGGTGTGTGACTCAGGTCTACGAATTCGAGCAGCTGTGTCTTGTATCCCACACAGGAGAGCAGATTGCCGCGGATCGCGTCCGTCATCAGAGCAGCGGTGCGCTCCTGGATGATGCCATAGCGGGTAAACAGCGAGAGTGAATCGGTGTGCATCTGGCTGTTCAGCTCATGCTGACAGCACGGAACCGAGAAGATCATATCGGTATCCCAGCAGATCGCATTGTACAGGGCATAGTCTGTCGCAGTGTCGCATGCGTGGAGTGTCACGACCATATTGACATCAAAGGGTGCCTGATAGCCGTTGATGTCGCCCAGCTCAAAATGCAGATGATCGTAGCCATAGCTTTGTGCGGCGCGGTTGCATTTTTCGATGACATCTGCCTTCAGATCCAGTCCGATGATCTCTACCGGCTGTTGCTTGATCTCTGTAAAATAATAGTACAGGATAAATGTCAGATAGGATTTGCCACATCCAAAATCGATGATATGCCAGCAGTCACGTGAGACGCTGCCGACTGCATCATCGATCAGTTCAATGAAACGGTTGATCTGACGGAATTTATCATACATGGCATGTACGATTTTTCCGTCTTTCGTAAAGATTCCCATATCGATCAGCGGCGGGATCTGGGAGCCTTCCTGCAGCAGATAGTTTTTTCTGCGGTTATGTGCACCGGAGGTCTTGGGCTGTGCGGCATTCGGCACGACCTTCTTTTTGTAGGTGACAGTGCCTTTTTTGGACATCAGGATCTGATGTTCGGCGCCGACAGACCAGGCATTTAACTGCAGAAACTGTTCGCCGAGCATTCCGCGCAGATGAGCAGTGAGCTCGTCGGGAGTGCAGTTCTCGTGAAATACCTGCTTTTCGGTATATTTAGCGATCTGATAGTAGTCACCGGTGTTTTGTTCAATGCGTTCGATGATGACTTTTCGATATTGCTGTGATTTATTTGTCTGCTTGCTCAGGATCAGGCGCTGTGGTATGGCAGCGAGGATCGAGGCAAGGCTTTCGTTCAGGTCAGACATGAGGGACTCCTTTTGTGATTTTAATATTAGGTTCAGGGGGTGTTGGCTACGGTTACGGCAGCCTCTCGCCAGAATGTTCTGGTTGTACTTACGTGGCTTGCGAGGACGCAGCTCCCGCAAACAGTCAAATTGTATCAAGGGTTGTTGGTTGCGGTTACGGCAGCCTCTCATCAGATTGCTCCGGTTGTCCGGCTGTGCCTCGCTGCTTCTTCAGCCTTGGCTCGATGTGTCCTTCGCACACATAGCCTGCGGCTTTCAGCTATGACATGAGGTGCGTTACTTAATCGCTCGCACTACGCCGGACAAAAGTCACAACTGATGGGATCTGCTGCAACCGCAGTCGCCAACCCTGCGTTACATACTGGCTGCGAAACGTATTCACTGTGTAGATTTGGCATGCGAGCACAAACACAATTCACCAAACATCAGCAGCGCGAGCAAGACTGCTTGCGGGAGCTGCGTCCTGAAAATATCTGTCATTGCAACATAGTATCACACAATCGATTTTGATATTATTATAGGTAGATTCGCAAATACTGTCAACAAATAGGCTTGCATTGATAGAGACATATGAGTTATAATGATTTAGTGCATTACAGCGTCAATGCGGCAAAAGATAAATGAACACAAATGATAAAAAGGAGATTAGATCATGGAAATAAAAGGAAGCATGATGTCCGTCCGGGAGGACGTACAGATATTGGACGCAACACTCAGAGACGGAGGACTGGTCAACAACTTTGTTTTTACGGATGAATTCGTAAAGGCACTGTATCTGATGAATGTCGCGGCAGGAGTCGATTATATGGAGATGGGTTACCGTGCCTCCAAACGGCAGTTTAAGGAGGAAGATTTCGGAAAATGGAAATTCGCATCGGATGATGATATCTACAGCATCGTCGGAGACAATGAGACAGATCTGAAGCTGTCTATCATGGCAGATGTGGGACGCTGCGATTATAAGACGGATATCGTCAATCGTGCGGACAGCCCGGTAGATATGGTCCGTGTAGCCACCTATATGCATCAGATCCCGGAGGCGATCGATATGATCCTCGATGCGGATAAAAAAGGCTATGAGACGACTTGTAATATCATGGCGATCTCGAATGTGCAGGAATCAGATGTGCAGTATGCGCTGGACGAGCTGGCCAAGACACCGGTCAAGGCAGTCTATATCGTGGACAGCTACGGTGCACTGTACCCGATCCAGATGCGCCGCATCACCGAGCTGTATCTGAATACGATGGAAAAATACGGCAAACAGGTAGGTATCCACGCGCATAATAATCAGCAGTGTGCATTCGCCAATACGATTGAGTCCATGTCAGTGGGCGCCAGCATGCTGGATGCCACGGTCTGCGGCATGGGACGCGGCGCCGGCAACTGTTCGCTGGAGGGACTGATCGGATTCCTGAAGAATCCGAAGTACAAGCTGAACCCGGTACTGGAGCTGATCGAAAGCTATATGGTGGACATGAAAAAAGAATATGTATGGGGTTATGATATCCCGTATCTGCTCACCGGACTGAGTCTGCAGCATCCGCGTACCGCAATTGCTGCAGTAAAGGAAGGAAACACGCATTATGCAGAGTTTTTCCGTATGCTGCATGAGGATGACTAACGAGAGATGTATCTGTTCACAAATGTTTCACAAAATTGTTAGCACTCTCACTTGACGAGTGCTAATTCACGATGTATAATGCATACATAAGGAGAAATAGAGATATAACTTCTTATTTTATATACATTAGAGCATCATGAAAGGGGGAACTTTTATGAACATTCAGAAATTTACTCAGAAATCGATAGAAGCAGTCAATGACTGCGAAAAACTGGCATATGAATACGGCAATCAGGAGATCGAGCAGGAGCACCTGCTGGTCGCATTGCTGCATCAGCCCGACGGACTGATCCCGAAGCTGATCGAGAAGATGGAGATCCAGCTCACTCATTTCGTGAATAATGCGGAGAGCAAGCTGGCAGCACGTGTCAAGGTCAGCGGAGGACAGGTATTTGTCGGTAAGGATCTGAATCAGGTGCTGATCCACGCAGAGGATGAGGCCAAGGCACTCGGAGACGAGTACGTGTCTGTGGAGCATCTGTTTTTGGCACTGCTCAAATATCCGAACAAGGCGATGAAGGAGCTGTGGAAGGAGTACGGTATCACGAGAGACCGATTCCTTGGCGCCTTATCTACCGTTCGCGGGAACCAGCGTGTGACGACAGATAATCCGGAAGCTACCTATGATACACTGGAAAAGTACGGCTATGATATGGTAGAGCGTGCGAGAGATCAGAAACTCGATCCGGTCATCGGACGAGACGAGGAGATCCGTAACGTTGTCCGTATCCTGTCACGTAAGACCAAGAATAATCCGTGCCTGATCGGTGAACCGGGTGTCGGTAAAACGGCAGTTGTAGAAGGTCTGGCACAGCGTATCGTCAAGGGTGATGTCCCCGAAGGACTGAAGAATAAAAAGCTGTTTGCACTGGATATGGGTGCATTGGTCGCAGGTGCAAAATACCGTGGTGAGTTTGAGGAACGTTTAAAGGCGGTACTCGATGACATTAAAAATTCCGACGGACAGATCATCCTGTTTATCGATGAGCTGCATACGATCGTCGGAGCAGGTAAGACAGACGGTGCGATGGATGCCGGTCAGCTCTTAAAGCCGATGCTGGCACGTGGTGAGCTGCATTGTATCGGCGCGACAACACTGGACGAGTATCGTGAATATATTGAAAAAGATGCGGCATTGGAGCGTCGTTTCCAGCCGGTCATGGTCGAAGAACCGACCGTAGAAGATACGATCTCCATCCTGCGTGGATTAAAAGAGCGTTACGAAGTGTTCCACGGTGTCAAGATCACGGATGGTGCGCTCGTTTCGGCAGCAGTATTATCGAACCGTTATATCAGCGACCGTTTTCTGCCTGATAAAGCGATCGATCTGGTCGATGAGGCATGTGCGCTGATCAAGACGGAGCTGGATTCCATGCCCGCAGAGCTGGATGAGCTGAACCGTCGTATCATGCAGCTGCAGATCGAGGAGACAGCGCTGAAAAAAGAGACCGATCATCTGTCCGCAGAGCGTCTGGCAAATCTTCAGAAGGAACTGGCAGAACTCAAGGACGAATTCTCCACGCAGAAGGCACAGTGGGAGAACGAAAAGACTTCCGTTGAGAAAGTACAGAAACTGCGTGAGGAGATCGAACAGGTCAAAAATGATATTAAGACCGCACAGCAGAATTATGATCTGGAAAAGGCCGCAGAACTCCAGTATGGCCGTCTGCCGCAGTTGCAGCAGCAGCTCGATATGGAGGAGCATGAGGTAAAAGATAAGGATCTGTCACTGGTACACGAGAATGTCAGTGAGGAAGAGATCGCGAAGATCATCTCACGCTGGACAGGTATCCCGGTAGCTAAATTGAATGAGTCCGAGCGTAACAAGACACTGCATCTGGATGAAGAACTGCATAAACGTGTCATCGGACAGGATGAGGGTGTGACCCGTGTGACGGAGGCGATTATCCGGTCCAAGGCCGGTATCAAGGATCCGACCAAGCCGATCGGTTCCTTCCTGTTCCTCGGACCTACCGGTGTCGGCAAGACAGAGCTGGCCAAAGCACTCGCAGCGAGCCTGTTTGATGACGAGTCCAATATGGTACGTCTCGACATGAGTGAATATATGGAAAAGCATTCGGTATCCCGTCTGATCGGAGCGCCTCCCGGATATGTAGGATACGAGGAGGGTGGTCAGCTGACAGAGGCTGTCCGCAGAAAACCGTACTCTGTAGTACTGTTTGATGAGGTCGAAAAGGCACATCCGGATGTATTTAACGTACTGCTTCAGGTATTGGATGACGGACGTATCACGGATTCGCAGGGTCGTACCGTAGACTTTAAGAACACGATACTGATCATGACATCCAATCTGGGAGCACAGTATCTGCTCGACGGCATTGATGAGAACGGCAATATCACGCCGGAGGCAGAGGCAGCCGTCATGGGCGAATTACGTGGTGCATTCCGGCCGGAGTTTTTGAACCGGCTGGATGAGACGATCCTGTTCAAACCACTGACCAAGGCAGACACAAGCGGTATCGTCCGTCTGTTGCTGGCTGATCTGAACAAGCGGCTGGCAGACAGGGAACTGACCGTAGCACTCACACCGGAGGCAGAAAACATGGTGATCGATCAGGCATATGACCCGGTATATGGTGCGAGACCGTTAAAACGTTACCTGCAAAAGACGGTGGAGACATTATCAGCCAAGCTGATCTTAGCGGACGAAGTCAGAGCCGGAGATACGATAGAGATCTATGTAAATGGAGATACGCTGGCTGCGAGACGTGCAACAGCATAAGAGAAGTGCATAGAAAGCAGCATAGAGAAAGCGGGGAGTCATAACAACTCTCCGCTTTTCATTGTCTTTTTGCACTGATACATGATCTGATCCGCTTCACGGAAGAGGTCATCAATATCACCGGAGACACCGGAAGCGACTCCGCTGGCGACTCCGAACCGGCAGACCGGATGATCGGAATCGGTCACAGACCGGATAAAGGCCTGTCTGCGCGCTTCGAATGCATCAGGATCAGTCCGTTCGCCCAGAACACAGAACTCATCACCGCCGATGCGGTAGCATGTTGCGAACGTCGAAAATGCCTGATTCAGCAGCCGTGCTGTCTCGCAGATCGCTTCATCGCCATAGTGGTGACCGAGATTATCATTGAGTTGTTTGAGTCCGTTCAGATCGCATATCATGATCGTGACAGGGACATTTCCAAGTTTTTCCAGACGACTTTTTTCCGCTTCGTATGCAAAACGGTTGGACAGGCGGGTCAGACCGTCGGTGTATGCCATCGCTGATAATACTTCTTTTTCAAAATCATCTTTTCGCAGAGCTTTTCCTTCATACATCATATTCCAGCCCAGATACAGTACAAACAGGAACAGACCAAGGCGCAGGAAAATACCGCTGTTGCCGGGAGTGATCAGGAAAAAATAGATCAGTTCCGCAACAGTGCTGATCAGCAGAATCAGGATGCCATAGTTGATCGTATGGCGTTGTCTGCTATCTTCCCATTTCCGCACGGAAAACAGTGCCAGGATCAGACCGATACATGCGATGATGAGATAGACTCTGTTCGCAGCCTGTGTCCGGAATTGAGAAGCCAGTCCTGTGATGGCGAGAATCATCAATATGATATTCAGTATAATGCCGCCCAGATAGATCAGGCGCAGATAGATCTTATTTTCCAATTGTTCGTAACTGAGCAGGGCACGCAGAACCAGGATCGGCATGAGTGCATAGGTCATATAGCTGAGGTAATTCCAGACACTGATATTGCTGACGAACAGTTCCAGGATATGTGTCTCGATCAGCATCCACAGACCTGTGTTGGCAGCAAATGCACCGAGGAAAAATAGCTGCATGGATTTCTTGCGGTGGATGATGAACAGGCCGTGGAACATGTAATACAGACCGATCGCGATCAGGATCAGACATGTCAATACGACAGGCATCTGCTTTTCTAGAATCAGATAGATAAAGGAAGACTGTGTGCCGCAATAGACTGCAGGCAGATAGCCGGATACCGCAGGCATATCATAACCGGGCTGTATCTCGATCGTCAGTGTCTGTCCGTCGGCATCCGGGGCGAGACGGATGCTCTCCCAGAAGGAACCGTAGCCGATCGGATAGGGTGTTGTCACTTCTGCGCCGCTGTCACTGATCAGAACGTCGTTCTGGTATACCCTGACGCGGGCCTGACGGGCACGCAGTAAGATGCTGGTACGCTGCTCGGATGAGAACTGATCGAGAGTCGTAGACAGATAGATCGTCTCATTTGAAGGATTGTCGATCATGGCGGGGAGCGTCGTTTCGATCCTGTGATCTCCCCATGTGACCGTAAACGTATTCTGCATTTTCTCAACGGTTCCGTTGCGGAAACCGCGCTGCGTGTGTGGGGCAAAGATGCCAAAACCGATCAGACAGACCAGAAAAATGATCATGAGAGCCACAAATATATAGTCTGAAAACATCCGTTTTTTATTTTGACTGGATAAGTTCATTATCAGAATCTCCTTTGGCAGTATGTTTTTCTGTCGTATCTGCGACAAATACATAGAAGACTTCCATGTCCGCGTCATTGTGTAGCAGATGACCATAATCATCTACCCAGCATACCGTGCCGTCTTTTCGAATAATACGGTAGTCTACGCGATCCATATCATCCGGGCTGGACTGGATCTGCTGTGCAATACTTTCCTCTACCCAGCCGATATCATCTGGATGAACCATGCCTTTGAAAGAGTTGCCGGTGAGCTGTTTCAGTTCTTCAAAGTTGTCGCAGCCCCAGATCGCACAGGCAACGTCGTTCGCGTAGAGCAATTCTTCTTTTCCGGTTGCCTCGTAGGCAAAGAAACCGCCGGGGAGCTGCGTCGAGAGTGCACTGCTCTGCAGATCGTTAAATACCTGTAACAGATGATTCATCTTAGGTGTCACGCGGGGTACTTCCCGGGTGACGAGCTGTGCATGCAGCAGGCGCTGCAGAACGAGCATCAGTGCGTTCATGTCGATAGGTTTGGCAATATGGTCGTTCATGCCGACTGCCAGCGCGCGCTGGCGATCTTCGCTGAAGGCATTGGCTGTCATCGCGACGATCGGGATATTTGCCTTTTGTGGATCACTCATCTTCCGGATCACGGTAGTCGTTTTGTAGCCATCCATGACGGGCATCTGAATGTCCATCAGGATCAGATCATAATAGTGGGCCGGTGCTTTTTCAAGCATGTCCACACATGCGACACCATCCGTGGCGCGATCTGCGAACAGCCCCTCTTCGGAGAGCAGTTCACACGCGATCTCTGCGTTCAGGTCATTGTCTTCGGCTAACAAGATCCGTTTGCCGCGCACGCTCTGCGGATCCAGATGATAGCTGGTATGTTTGATCTTGGATTCCTCGGCAGTGGCGGTGCGACACGGAATGCGGATAGTGAATGTGGAGCCCTCCCCCAGTCTGCTGTCGACCGTGATCGTTCCGTTTAACAGATCAACCAGTTTTTTGACGATCCCCATGCCAAGACCTGTTCCATCCACTCCGCTGAGTGTGGATGAACGTTCGCGTGAGAAAGATTCGAAAATATGCTTCTGAAATTCCTCGGTCATACCGATGCCGGTGTCGGAGATGATGAGTTCTATCGTACACCAGCCTTCATCAGGATGTGCCAGATGATTGAGTGTACAGTATATGGAACCGCCGTCCCCGGTATATTTGATGGCATTGCTCAGTATGTTCAGGATGATCTCTGACATATGTGCATTGTCCACATATACATAGGGATAGATGATATTCTTTTTTACGATCAGTCGCTGATGTTTTTCTTCGGCAGCAGCTTTTAACATAATGATGCAGGAGTCAAAGCCTTCGCCGGATACGAGGACACCTTCTTCTACAGCTACGTGGTCGTTCTCGATACGCGCCAGCTCCAGCACATTGTTGATGAGCGATAACAGCTTTTCACCGGAGATATGGATGTTATTCATGTATTCGTCCAGCAGATCGGGCTCATACAGGTGTTTGCGGGCGAGATCCGAATAGCCGAGGATCGCATTCATCGGGGTACGGATATCATGGGACATATTGAATAAAAATGTGGATTTTGCCTTATTGGCAGCTTCCGCAGCCTGCGCGGCATCCTGTAGCAGCTTTTGCTGTTCAAGATCTTTTCTTTTCTGCTTCTGCATCATGATAAAGATGCACAGTACCAGAAGTATGGCTAAGATAGCGGTCACGATGGCAATGTGGATCGCAGAACGGTTGTTGGCTGCGATTGTAGTATAGGTAGATTCCATATCCATCTCGATGCACAGCGCTCCCGCGATATGTGAGGGATCATTGGGCAGCCGGATCGGATAGCAGGCGGTAAAGATATGTCCCCAGGTTGTGTCGATGATCTCCTGGGAATATACGATGTCACCGGAGAGTGCGGTCTCCAGATAAGGGATCATCTCCGGTTCGATCGCGGTGCCGGGATAGGCAAAGTCGTCTGCGTCAAGATTCAGTCCGTCGATCACATAGATGAGTGTGCCGTCATCTGCGCGCTTGGCGGTGTACAGATAGCGGATATTTTTCAGATCGCGCAGATCATTCAGGCGTGACTGCATGATCTGATAACGGGCACTCGTCATGTCAGAGCGCTCATTGATATCGGTAAAATCAGATTTGGTGAATTCAGTGGTCAGAGTCGCATGAACGGCATCAGAACGCTGGATGTTATTGCTGACGGTCGCTTCGAATGTCCGGTTGCTGTAGTTCGTCTGCAGTATATATGTATATGCCGCAACGAACAGCACTGCCAGAAGCAGTGTAAAGATCAGATTCTGAACTGACAAAAAATAGTGTTTTTTGGATTCTTTATCTTTTTTCATCGTGTGTGAAGACCTCTGTGTATGATCAAAAATGTGTCGATAAACATATAATTTTATTCTATCAGAAGGGTGAGTGTATTTCAAGAGAACATCTGAGGATATTGGACACGGATCTGCGTCGGTTCACGCAGGTATCAGTCGGGAATCTGACGGCCTTCGACGTCCATTGTATAATTGTCACGGCAGATCAGATCGGATACACGTACGAATTCATAGCCCTGATCCTGCAGCGTGGTGATCAGCTCATCGAGCGCCTGCGCGGTATATTTGGCACCGTTGTGGCACAGGATGATCGAACCGTTGCCCAGATGCTTGTGCCCGGTGACGGTATCTACGATGGAAGCTGCTCCATAATCTTTCCAGTCGAGAGAGTCCACGTCCCACTGGATGCTGTAGTAGCCGAGGTCGGTCGCGGTATGGATGACTTCGTTGGAATAATCACCGTAAGGAGGCCGGAATAAGAACATCTCATAACCAGTGAGATTTTTGACTTTTTCGTGGACAGCCGTCAGCTCCTCGCGCATCTGTCCGGTATTTAGCTGGCTCATATTTTTGTGGTTTTCGCTGTGGTTTCCGAGGTCATGACCCGCTGCCAGAATCGCCTTGACATCATCGGGATACGATTCGACCCAGCCCCCGGTCATGAAAAACGTCACGTGGACATCGTGCTTTTTCAGGATAGAGAGGATCTCGGCTGTGTCTTCGTTGCCCCACGGTAATGTCAAATTGCGGAAACATTGTAGAATATGTTTTGGAAATAACAAAATGGAAATCGCAATTGATGGATTGCTACTAAGATATTTTGAGTGTATAATAATTATAACCGATTGTAGCAGATAAAGGAAGATGCGATTATCCTGAAATAGAGGAAACGAGGGTTACATGGAAGAAGAAAACAAAAATGTGATTGGACAGGAGAGGAAAGCAGTTAATTCGTTGGTGGATGAGCTTACTCTTTTTGATGATGACTTGATGAGCAGAGTTTTTGATAAAAATATTGAAGCCACAGAACTGATTCTTAGAATCATTCTTGGTAGAAATATTAAGGTTATCAGTGTAAATGGTCAGGATGAAATGAAAAACCATGAAGTCGGTGGACGTAATATTACGCTGGATGTCCACGCGATTGATACAAACGGAGAAGAAATAGATATAGAAGTTCAGGGCAATTCTGAAGGCGCACATATCAGGCGTGCCAGATATCACAGCAGTATGGTTGATTCCAGAATGCTGGGAGAGGGACAGGCGTTTAAGGAGCTGAAGGATTCCTATGTGATATTTATTTATAAGCATGATAAGTTTAGAAAAGGCATGCCGGTGTATCATGTAGATCGTTATGTAAGGGAGACAAGCGAATTATTTGATGATGGTTCACATATCATCTATGTAAATGGTAACTATAAAGGAAATGATGAGATCGGACAGTTGATGAAGGATTTTCATCAAAAAGATCCGAAAAATATGCATTACGGAGCATTAGCACAGGGAGTGAAACATTTCAAAGAAGCAGAGAGGGGGCGCGAGCAAATGTGTGAAGCAGTTGAGAATTATGCAAAGGAATATGCAAAGGAATACGCGATAAAGGAGAAGATTGTTTCTGTAAATAACCTTATGGAGAATATGACGTTTTCCATGGAACAGGCACTCGATGCACTGGGTATTCAGGGTGAGGAGAGAGCGCGAATAACAAAAGAGTTACAGAAATAAAAAATATATGGAAGCAACAAAATTATTATGCCGGGTCTGATTAAAAATATCGTACAGGAGTTTTGCAACAGTATAAAAGGAATTTTTGGAAATGAATTAAGTAGAATTATTGTATACGGTTCATATGCACGGGGAGATTATACAGATAGTTCGGATATAGATGTTATGATTCTGGTGAAAATTCCAGAAGGACTGATTCGGGACTATACAGATGATGTGGCTGATTGTGCATTTGATATTTTGATGAAATATGGTGTAGATATCTCTCCAATTGTAAAAAATGAAAACCATTTTTATGAGTGGGCGGATAACCTGCCATATTATCGTAATGTATGGGATGAGGGGGTGATGGTTTATGCAGGATAAGGAGGAAGAAAAACAGTATGAAGCGGCTGCATTTATCATTGCCGAAGTAAGACACTTCTTGGAAAGTGAGTGATTCAACTCGTCGATCGGCTCTTAGTTTGTCTGGAAGTGTCATAGAGTATTGCGAAAACAGGGAGAACATGTAAATGAGTGAAGCAGTTGAGAATTATGCAAAGGAATATGCGAAGAAATACGCAAAGGAATACGCGATAAAGGAGAAGATTGTTTTGGTAAATAATCTTATGGAGAATACGACGTTTTCCATGGAACAGGCACTCGATGCGTTGGGTATTCAGGGTGAGGAGAGAGCGCGAATAACAAAAGAGTTACAGAAAGATTAGAATAACGGTATAGCTCCGAGTGGGGAAGACGTATAGCAGGACAGAGAGATCTGCCCTGCTTTTTTGTGCAGAAAATGATAAAGGAGAGATTTGATATGACAGATCAGTGGAGCATCTATGCAAAATACATAGATAAGTATATTCGGTCGGCTGACATGAGAGGTTATTTGAAAACAGATCCATGTTCAGTAGATACGATTGTTGATGTGATATGCTGTGCGCAGGTATCTATTACTGATAAATTGACAAATTTGCAGGAAATTCAGCAGATCGCACGGAATCAGGAGGATTATGAACTGGCAGAAATCGCAGAAACAGCAGCACGGACTTTGGAACTGGCAGTACGAGGGCTGGATGAAAAGGGTATATTCATTGTGGAATTATTGGAATATTGTGAGAATACGCATGACATTCATTCATGCGGTATCACAGGCGTGTATGCCACTTGGCAGTTGGCGAGGAAAGGATTGCAAAGAGAGATGCAGGTGTGCCGGATAAAACCGGATGATAATTGCTGGTTTGAGATTGCCATGTGGAAAGACGCTGGCGATGGAACCTATCAGGAGATGTACGACTATACTGTGATAAATGGAGTTATTACAGGTGCAGAGTTTGGTCAAGCACATCCGAAATATCATGATCCTAGTCTGGCTAGGGTATCGGGCAGAGAATTGAATTTACCGGTGCCATTCTTACCCGGAGATATGATAGAGATTGATCCGTATCCATATGGTGGAAAGTATCAGGCAGTTGTCTGCGACATAGGGGATAATAGGGATTGCTGTTGTGTGCAGGTTTTGTCGCTTGATGGGAGCGGCAAGTATCGCATGGGAGCTTTGAAGCACGGATTTTGTGGTTCAATGAAACATTTCAGCCAGCCCTCGCCACTTCTGACAGCTAGAAAATGCACGGATGAAGAATGCCGGAAAGATGGACTGTTTGCAGAAGTTCAGCAATCCATAATTGAACAATCGGGAAAAAGTGCCAGACATTAGCGTCTGGCATTATTTTTCGTTGGAACTGACATAGAAGTCGTCCGTTGGGAGACAAATTCACGGAGTGCATTGGCAGGTATGAGGTATTTTCTTCCGCAGCGGATATAGCTGAGCTGACCGGAACGGAGCAGTTCGTAAACTTTGTTTTTGCCAAGATGCAGATATTCCATGACATCTTCAATTTCTAATATAGAATCAGTCAAATCATTCATGATGAAATCCTCCTCGTTAGCTGATATTTTTAATGGTATGTTGGCATGTATAAATTTCAAAAGGCTGCTGTCCGGTGTAAGAGGTGACTATTAAAGATTATTAACGTAAAAAAATAATAGTTAACAAACATATAAGTATAGAAGGAACACAAAAGTCTTTTCCGGATAGAGAAGGCAAACTTCCTTCTTGTGAAAAAATAAATAGATTAGAAATAAGAAAGAATCATAAGTAATATTTATATATTTAAGATATTAGATACAATATATAGAATTTATATATAATATACATACAATATATAGATATATTATATGAGCAGAAAAATGTTAAAAATAGATATTAATGATTAGAGATGATAAGTACTGATTATTAATGTCTGAGATCGGAGGATAAAATGGAACAAGTGATAACGTTGGTTGGTAACTTGGAATCAAAATGTGGCACTGATGTGCAGGTAGATTCCAAAACAGTGGGTTCAATAGAAAAAATAGATGAGAGCGAACGCATACATATTGCAAAATGTATGGCAGAGATTGCGGAAGAAATGAAACGGGTTGAACAGCTATACAAGGAAGTCAACTTAGACCGATTAAAAAGGAAGGTGCTGAGACTATGCCAGTATTAAAAGTGTTTGGAGGAGTAAACGGATATAAAGATGAAAGTGCCATTCGAGATCTGATCCAGTATCCTTTTCAGGCGGAGAAGGGATATATGGGAGACTATGATTCGAGAAATCTGATTGAAACGGGTGATATACAAGGAATGGTAGATCAGTTCACCTTTGTGAGCAGGATAAATACAAGAGTACAGATCAAGATGGATCATTTTGTGATATCTGTATCGGGTATTATGTACGATACCCAGATGATAGGGCAGATTAAGAGTATCGTATTAAATCATTTCGGAAAAGGATCGGTAGACGGATCATATTTCCAGATATTTTGTGCAGAACATTTCCTGATGGATGATGATAATTTACATTTTCATTTCATTATGAATCATGTAAGTACATCTGGAAAAGTATTTTATGGAAGAGATCAGGATTATGGTGCATTGCTAAGAAAATTAAGAGAAAGCACCGGATTGAAGTGGACATTCATGTGGGCTGATAGCAGTGATTATGATTAAGGGTGAGGAGCATTATTGTTCGTCGGGAATAATTTCAAACAAATCCTGAATAGAGCAATTCAACAGTTCTGTCATTTTTTCGATGTTGTCATACTTGATGCTTTTTGTCTCATTGTTGACCATTCGGGAAAAATTCTGATAGGTCAGATCCATTCGCTTAAAGAGCCAGTATTTACTTTTTCCCTGTTCTTCTAAGATATCCAGTACGCGGAGTTTAATCATAGTGCATCTCCTTAAAATGAACAAAATTGCTGTATCTGATTATAAATAATAGGTACGATATTGAATAGTTACTTAAAAGGGTATATACTGTAAACAATACATATAATGAGAGGTGCTATATGAAGGATATAAAAAATATTACTATTGAATATGTCTGTTCTTATTGCGGAAGAATCGAAGCAAAAGGGAAAAAATATGGAAGACCTAGTCCCGGTGTATGTCCAAGAAAAGTGAATGGTGGATCGCATACGTGGAAGATTAATCGAGTCATTGATCGAAATTAAGGTTGATAGATACATATTTTACGAAGACAACGTGTGTTTATGTATTTTGGAGGGAATAAAATGGGAATTTTTGAATTTATTGGTAATGCTATGAATTCAGCAAATGAAAAATGTTTAGAAGCGGAGAATGAGGCAGAAAGAAAAAGTACAAAGCAAATATGTGATAAAATTAAAAGTTCTGCTAGTATTGCGACTTGTGCTGGATATATGGCCGTATTGAGAAACCGATTAGATGAGATGGATGATTATGAAGCGAAAGAATTGGTGGATTATTTATTTACGACAAAAAATCTAAAAGCAGTAAGTGCGCTTTACGTCGAATTGGAGGATAGGTCGCTTGTAAGCAAGGGTAGTGATGGTCGTTATTATAGATCATATTAGTGTAATTATTGGATGATGTAAGAAAAACACAGCATGTTATCTTGCGAGGTAGCATGTTGCCTGTTTATAAAGAGATGTAATTAATTGGGGTTATGAGAAAAAATGCGACATCATGGAAAATACATTAAATTCGACGACGAGCTATATGTATAATATTTTTACTCAAAAAATAGGAGATTTATAAACATGGGGGGTAAGTTTTGAATTATAAATTACTCAAACTTCCCATACCTAAAACTGGGTTCGCACCTTGAAAATTCAATATTTCAGCTAACAAAATATCGATTTATGCCGCTATAGCCTCTGGATGGAGTGCATTACGTAGATATTCCGGTAGTCTTGCCACAAAAT
>JBNMHW010000028.1:0-28573 GCA_050872965.1 bacterium
ATCAATGATACCGATGCCGTGCTTGCCGCCGAGACGGTTCAGCTCACGGATGATATCAGCGACCTTCATCTCCTTGCCATTGACAGACTTCGGAACACCTGCCTCGAAAGTCATCGTTACATATTCCGGTTCATCGGGTGCTTTTTCCGGTGTTACACCGAGCACGAGCAGGTGATCATAGTTAGGCTCGCATGCGGGATCTTCCAGCTCCAGTCCCTCATGGCTGATGTGCCACAGGTTACGGTCACGGCTGTAGCTGCTGTCGGTAGAGAACGGGAGATCGATGCCATGTGCCTTGCAGTAGTCGATCTCAGCCTGACGGGAATCCATCTGCCACTTGTCATCACGCCAGGGAGCGATGATCTTGATGTCGGGAGCCAGTGCCTTGATGCCCAGCTCAAAACGGATCTGATCATTTCCTTTTCCGGTTGCACCGTGGCAGATCGCTACGGCACCTTCTTTTCTGGCGATCTCTACGAGACGCTTAGCGATACCGGGACGTGCCATAGAGGTTCCGAGCAGATATTTGTGCTCATATACGGCGCTGCCCATGACGCAGGGCATGATATAGTCCTCTGCGAATTCATCGGTGATATCTTCAATATATAATTTGGAAGCACCGGAGAGTTTGGCACGCTCGTCCAGTCCGTCCAGCTCCTCCTCCTGTCCGCAATCGATACAGCAGCAGATGACTTCGTAGTCGTAGGTCTCTTTCAGCCAGGGGATGATCGCAGTCGTATCCAGTCCGCCTGAGTAGGCCAGAATTACTTTTTCTTTCATTTGTTTTTCCTCCTAAAGATGTAGTAAAATCATACATGGTATGTTTATTCGTTACCGTATTGTAACGTTTTTTCCAATCTTCTACATCATACATCAATTTTGGGTGTAGTGCAACTGAAATAATATGCAAAATATATGCATAAAACAGCTGATATATGTATAAATATGCATAAAATATGTGAAAAGTTGCAAAAAACACTTTACGAATAGAAAAATTAGTATTAGTATAGGAAAAGACAAGTCATAGGATGACGTGATTTTAGTTGGAAAGCATAGAAGAATAGAGAGGATAGACCGAATGATAAAAGCAGGAATTATCGGTGCAACCGGTTATGCGGGAGCTGAGCTGGTGCGCATCTTACTCAGACATAGAGAGGTAGAGATCAAATGGTACGGCTCACGCAGCTACGTGGATGAAAAATATGCGAGCGTGTATCGCAACATGTTTGAACTGGTCGAGGACAAATGTCTCGATGATAATATCGAGGAACTGGCAGATCAGGTAGACGTGATCTTTACGGCGACTCCGCAGGGATATCTGGGAGGCATTCTGACAGAGGAGTTGTTAAAAAAAGCAAAATTCATCGATCTGAGTGCAGATTACCGGATCAAGGATGTCGCTACTTATGAAAAGTGGTATAAGATCACACATCAGTCTCCGCAGCTCATCGAACAGGCGGTATATGGTCTGTGTGAGATCAACCGTGGACTGGTGAACGAGGATACACGTCTGATCGCCAATCCGGGATGCTATACGACCTGCTCGATCCTGACGGCATATCCGCTCGTCAAGGAAGGATTGATCGATCCGAATACGCTGATCGTCGATGCGAAGAGCGGCACTTCCGGAGCCGGACGCGGAGCCAAGCTCCCGAATCTGTTCTGTGAAGTCAATGAGAACATGAAAGCATACGGGGTAGCAACGCACCGCCATACACCGGAGATCGAGGAACAGTTAGGCTATGCGGCCGGTGAGCCGGTCGTGATCAATTTCACGCCGCACCTCGTCCCGATGAACCGCGGTATTCTCGCAACAGAGTATGCATCATTGGTACAGAAAGCGGACGGTACTTACCCGACAGAGACAGAGATACGTGCAGCCTATGAAAAATATTATGCAAATGAATATTTTGTGCGAGTGTTGCCAAAGGGCGAGTGCCCGGAGACCAAGTGGGTCGAGGGAAGCAATTTCGTGGATGTCAATTTTGTACTGGACGAGCGTACGCACCGCGTGATCATGATGGGTGCGCTGGACAATCTCGTGAAGGGTGCTGCCGGACAGGCTGTCCAGAATATGAATCTGATGTTCGGTCTGGACGAGAAGGAAGGATTAGAGCTCGTATCCTGCTTCCCGTAAGAGACCGGAGCAGCATACAGGGATGAAAAACTCCCGGAAACAACAATAGAACGGAATGAACGATCATATGAATGATGCAAATCATGTAAATAATAAAAAAGAAAACATACAGATCCGGCCGATGACAGAGGCAGATTATGCAGGTGTATATGATCTGTGGATGTCGATCCGGGGATTCGGTATTCGCAGCATCGATGACTCCGAGGAGGGGGTCGCACGATTTCTGCGGCGGAATCCGACTACCAGCATGGTCGCTGTGGACGGAACACGTATCGTAGGTGCGATCCTGTGCGGACATGACGGCAGGCGCGGATGCTTTTATCATGTGTGTGTGCATGCGGATTACCGTAAGCAGGGTATTGGCAAGACGATGGCAGTCGCGTGTATGCGTGCACTGCAGGCAGAGCAGATCAATAAGGTGAGTCTGATCGCGTTCAAGAGTAACGAGATCGGTAACCGGTTCTGGAAGAGCGTCGGCTGGACATTCCGCGAGGATCTGAATTATTACGATTTCACATTGAATGATGCGAATATTACAAAGTTTAATGAATAAAAGAGGAAAAAGTGTATGGAAAAGATCACAGGCGGCGTGACCGCAGCAAAGGGTTATCAGGCAGCAGCAACGGCTGCTGGGATCAAGTATCAGGGCAGAACCGACATGGCGATGGTATACAGTGAAGTACCGGCTGCCGTGGCAGGTACATTTACAACGAACGTATTCAAGGCTTCTCCCGTGATCTGGGATCGCAATATCGTAAAAGGCAGCGGCAGCGCGCAGGCGATCGTTGTCAATTCCGGTATCGCCAATGCATGTACCGGAGAGGAGGGCGACCGCTATTGTCAGATGACAGCAGATGCAGCGGCAGAGGCACTGGGGATTCAGCCGGATGCGGTACTGCTTGGTTCTACCGGCGTGATCGGTATGCAGCTGCCGATCAATAAGATGCAGGCAGGAGCAAAAAAGCTGGCGACATTGTTGGCAGGCGGTGTCGAAGCCGGAACAGAGGCTGCGCAGGCGATCATGACGACGGATACGCACAAAAAGGAGATCGCCTATACATTTACCGTCGGCGGCACGACAGCTACGATCGGCGGCATGGCAAAGGGCTCCGGCATGATCCATCCGAACATGTGCACGATGCTCGCCTATGTGACGACAGATGTAGCGATCGAACAGTCTTTATTACAAAAGGCACTGAGTGAGATCGTCATAGATACCTTTAATATGATCTCAGTAGACGGTGATACGAGTACCAATGATACACTGCTCGTACTGGCGAACGGCATGGCGGGCAATGACAGGATCACCGCAGAGGGAGCCGATTACGAAGCGTTTTATGCGGCATTAAAAGAGATCTGTACCTATCTGGCCAAGGAGATGGCTGCAGACGGTGAGGGTGCGACCAAACTCGTCGAGTCGATCGTCGAAGGCGCAGATACCAAGGAACATGCGAGAACACTGGCCAAATCGGTGGTATGTTCCAGTCTGACCAAAGCTGCGATGTACGGCTGCGATGCCAACTGGGGCAGAGAGCTGTGTGCACTTGGCTATTCCGGTGTGCAGTTTGATCCGATGAAGGTCGAGATGTATTTTAAGAGCGGCGATACGACAATGCTCATATTTAAAGACGGTGCGGGTGTCGATTACAGCGAGGAGGAGGCTTCTAAGCTGCTGTCGAACGATCACGTACAGATCATCTCCAAGATGAACATGGGTACGGAGAGCGCGACCGCATGGGGCTGCGACCTGACCTACGATTACGTGAAGATCAACGCAGACTACAGATCATAAAGGGGGATCATACCAATGGAGAACATGGACGATATTTTACAGAAGGCACAGGTGCTCGTAGAGGCACTGCCGTATATACAGCGTTTTAACCGCAAGATCATCGTGGTAAAATACGGTGGCAGCGCAATGGTAGATGAAGAGTTGAAAAAGAGCGTCATTCAGGATGTGGTACTCTTAAAACTCGTCGGTTTCAAACCGATCATCGTACACGGTGGCGGCAAGGAGATCAGCCGCTGGGTGGAAAAAGTCGGCATGGAGCCGCATTTCATCAACGGGCTGCGTGTGACGGACGCTCCGACGATGGAGATCGCAGAGATGGTATTAAATAAGGTGAACAAATCTCTCGTACAGATGGTTCAGCAGCTCGGTGTAAACGGCGTCGGCATCACCGGCAAAGACGGCGGTCTGCTCAAAGTAAAGAAGAAGTATTCCAACGGAGAAGATATCGGATACGTCGGCGAGATTACAGAGGTCAATCCCAAGATCTTATATGATCTGCTGGAGAAGGATTTTCTGCCGATCGTCGGACCGATTGGAATGGATGATTCGTACCAGTCTTATAATATCAATGCGGATGATGCCGCCTGCGCGATCGCGAAGGCTGTCAGTGCGGAAAAGCTCGCATTTTTAACAGATATCGAGGGTGTCTATAAGGATCCGAATGACAAGAGTACACTGATCTCTGAACTGCATTTATCAGAGGCCAGACAGCTGATTGAGGACGGATTCATCGGCGGCGGCATGCTGCCCAAGCTCAACAACTGTATCGATGCGATGGAGCAGGGCGTATCGCGCGTACATATTCTGGACGGACGGATCGCACACTGCCTGTTGCTGGAGATCTTTACGAATAAGGGTGTCGGAACCGCATTTTTAGGAGATAAGGAGCAGAAGTTTTATCATGAAAGCAAATAAAGAACAACAGATCAATCTGGCGGAGGAATCTCTGCTTCACGTATACAACCGCTATTCTCTGGTGCTCGACCACGGAGACGGCATGTATCTGTATGATACAGACGGAAAAAAATATCTGGATTTTGCTGCCGGTATCGCAGTCATGGCATTCGGTTATAACAATAAGGAATACAATGATGCGTTAAAGGCGCAGATCGATAAGCTGTTACATACCTCCAATCTGTATTATAACATGCCGATCGCAACAGCAGCCCGGGCACTGAGACAGGTGAGCGGCATGGATCGCGTCTTTTTCACCAACAGCGGTGCGGAGGCGATCGAGGGTGCGATCAAGGCAGCCAAAAAATATGCATATACGAGAGACGGACACGGTGGACATGAGATCATTGCGATGAACCATTCGTTCCACGGACGTACGATTGGTGCATTGTCAGTGACCGGAAATGCACATTACAGAGAGCCGTTCGAACCGCTCATGCCCGGTGTGCGCTATGCTGATTTTAATGATCTGGAGAGTGTGAAGGCGCAGATCACGGACAAGACCTGTGCGATCATTTTTGAGACGATCCAGGGAGAGGGAGGTATCTACCCTGCGACAAAAGAGTTTATTGAGGGAGTACGCGCATTGTGCGACGAACAAGATATCCTGCTCATTCTCGATGAGATCCAGTGCGGTATGGGGCGCAGCGGCCACATGTTTGCATGGCAGGGCTATGGCGTGAAACCGGATATCATGACCAGTGCCAAGGCACTTGGCTGCGGAGTACCGGTCGGAGCATTCCTGATGACGGAAAAGGTGGCAGAAAAGTCCCTCATGCCCGGTGACCACGGAACGACCTATGGCGGCAATCCGTTTGTCGGAGCCGCAGTGACCAAGGTGCTAGAGATGATGGAGCGTGAGCAGATCACGGCACATGTACAGGAGGTCGGTGCATATTTATCAGAGCAGCTCGACCAACTGGTGGAAAAATACGACTGCCTGAGCGCGCATCGCGGTGTCGGACTGATCCAGGGTGTCGTGTGCACGAAAAAGGTCAGCGAGGTGTCTGCAAAGGCGCTGGAGCATGGTCTGATCGTTATCACTGCAGGCAGCGATGTCCTGCGTTTTGTACCTCCGCTTGTGATCGAAAAATGTCATGTGGATGAGATGATCGAAAAATTGTTGGCATGTCTGGATGAATTGTCATAAAAATGAGCCAAACAAGGCTTGTAATATTCAAAAATCTCGGATAAAATAAGTATATCGCTTTGTATGCCCTTTTCTGCAGTCGGTGCAGGAAAGGAATCATGTATGAAACCAACAAAATTACAAAAAAAGACAGCAAAGGCAGCGTTTGGTTGCCTTCTGCTGTTACTTTTATATGGATGTGCATCTGACCGGATGTCGGTGTCAGGTGAGCAGGGCGCAGAAAATGACGTCGCTTTGACTGACGATCATGTGTGGGAACTCACCGATACGGATCAGGCTGAGGCTGCGACTGCGGATGATCCCCCGCAGTCATCTGCCACTGATGGGAAGGAAGATTCACAGCAGACATCCGGCAGCAGACGGCTGGCGGTCTATGTATGCGGCGCGGTAAAACATCCGGGAGTCTATGAACTTGCGGAGGGCAGTCGTGTCTATGAGGCACTGGAACTCGCCGGAGGCGTAACAGCAGATGCTTCTCCGACAGCGGTGAATCAGGCGCAGCTATTGACAGACGGTGAGATGATCGAGATACTGACGGTCAGCGAGGCCGCAGAGCAGGAGACTGTGCAGGCAGCAGCGTCGGATGGTAAGGTGAACATCAATACAGCAGATGCAGATGAATTAAAGACGCTGCCGGGAATCGGTGATGCAAAGGCAGACAGTATCATTGCATACCGGGAACAGAACGGAGCATTTGCGGCGATCGAGGATATCAAAAATATTGAGGGAATCAAGGATGGGGTTTTTGCAAAGCTTGAGGACCATATCAAGGTAGAATAACGACTGTTACGTGGCAGTGCGGGAGAGGTGTAGAATGGCAAAAAAGGTGCTTGTGGTAGATGATGAAAAGCTGATCGTAAAGGGAATTCGTTTTTCTCTGGAGCAGGACGGCATGGAGGTAGAATGTGCATATGATGGCGAGGAGGCGCTGCGTCTGGCGACGGAACAAGCCTATGATATGATCCTGCTGGATCTGATGCTGCCAAAGATGGACGGATTTGAGGTATGCCAGCGTATCCGCGAATTTTCCAATGTGCCGATCGTGATGCTCACGGCAAAGGGCGATGACATGGACAAAATCCTCGGGCTGGAGTACGGTGCAGATGATTATATTACGAAGCCTTTTAACATTCTGGAGGTCAAGGCGCGGATCAAGGCGATCATGCGCAGAACCGGTGCCAAGGAGCCCGCTCCGGTGAAGGAACAGATCATAGAAAGCGGTGATCTGAAGCTCGATCTGGACAGCCGCAGACTGTTTATCCTTGGCAGAGAGGTCAATCTGACCGCCCGTGAATTTGAGCTGCTCGAGCTGTTTGTCACTAACCAGAACAAGGTATTCAGCCGCGAAAAGCTGCTGCAGCTCGTGTGGGGCGCGGATTATCCGGGTGACGTGCGCACGGTGGATGTACATGTGCGCCGCCTGCGTGAGAAGATCGAGGCGAACCCCAGCGAGCCGAAATATGTCCATACCAAGTGGGGCGTCGGCTATTATTATCGGGGATGAGAAACAGATATAAGGAATAGATAACATGAAGTCGAAAAAGAAACTGCGCAGCTTTGTCAAAAGCCTGCGTTTCCGTTTGATCATTACACTCGTCATTTTTGGACTCGTGCCGGGATTCGCGCTGCGAATGGGTCTGCTGCGGGCATATGAGAGCCGCGCGGTAGCGAACCGGACGATCGACATTCTCAGTCAGGCAAAGATTCTGTCAGATCAGATTGCCAACAGCGGCTATCTCGAGGACGTTTCCCAGGAAGCGATCAATTCAAGAGTAGAGCTTATCTGCAATATCTATGATGGCAGAATTCTTGTTGTAGACAATACTTTCCATATTATAAAAGACACCTATGATCTCGACACGTCCAAGATCATTATTTCAGAAGAGGTGGCTACGAGCTTTCAGGGCAGCGAATCCAGCAAATATGATTCGCTCAACCGCTATATCCAGCTCACGCTGCCGATCAAAAATGTGGAGACACAGAAGGTACTCGGTGTGCTGCTTGTGAGTGTGTCCACGGATAATGTGCGGGATTCACTGGCTTATCTGAAAAATGTGGCACTGATCGTCCAGTTGTGTGTGACGATCCTTCTTGTCGTATGTTCGATCATTGCTGCAAACCATATTGCACGGCCGTTTAACCGTATGAAGCGCTCTATTGAGGATATCCAGATCGGTTATGGTGAGGATATGCTGATGATCGATAATTATTCGGAGACGGAGGAGATCTCGGCAAATATCAATAAAATGCTCAAAAATATGAAGATATTGGATGAATCCAGACAGGAATTTGTCTCAAACGTGTCACATGAGCTGAAGACACCGCTTACCTCTATGAAGGTGCTTGCTGATTCCCTGACGGCACAGGAGGGGGCACCGGTCGAGCTGTATCAGGAATTTATGGTGGATATCGCCTCTGAGATCGAACGCGAGAACAAGATCATCACGGATCTGCTCTCACTGGTCAAGATGGACAAGGCAGCAGACAGTATCAATATCAGCTCTGTGAATGTGAACGAACTGCTGGAGCTGATCATGAAGCGTCTGATGCCGATCGCGGAAAAACAAAAGATCGAGCTGGTACTGGAGAGCTTCCGCCCGGTTACGGCAGAAATCGATGAGACCAAGATGTCGCTGGCACTCACCAATCTGATTGAGAATGCGGTGAAATATAATGACAAGGAAGACGGCTGGGTACATGTATCACTGAATGCGGATCATCAGTATTTTTATGTCAAAGTGGAGGACAACGGAATCGGTATTCCGGAGGAGTCACTGGATCACATTTATGAGCGTTTTTATCGTGTGGATAAGTCTCATTCACGTGAGATCGGTGGCACGGGTCTTGGACTGGCGATTACCAGAAATGTCATTCTAATGCATCGCGGTGCGATCAAGGCATTCTCGACCGAGGGCGAGGGTACGATATTTACGGTACGTATTCCGCTCAAATATATTGCGGGATAGGAGGCATCATATGAGTAAAAAATATATGGCACTGATCGTGGCACTACTGATGATGTGCCTGATCGTCTCCGGCTGCAGCGGAAATGACAGATCGGCGGGTGAACTTCAGATCAGCTATCTGGACAAGGAACAGACCAAGACGGTACGTGTCGGCTATGATCCGAACACGGATCTGGCAGATACAGAGCAGTTGGTAGAGGAACTGATAGGTGTACTTTCGACGGATTCGGGAGATGTGGATCTCGTCAGACCGATTCCGGAGGATGTTCATGTGACCAAAACCAAGCTTGGTGAAGATGGTGATCTGAAAGTCTATTTTGATGATGCGTATCATTCGATGGACGCCGTGCCGGAGATCCTGTGCCGTCTCGCGCTGGTGCAGACACTGACACAGGTGGAAGGCGTGGATTGTCTGGAATTTTTCGTGGATGGTGAGCCGCTGGAAGATACACGCGGTAACGAAGTCGGACAGATGACGCCGGATGATTTTGTGGTCAATCCGGGTGAACAGATCAATTCGATCCAGCATGCGACGCTGGATCTGTATTTTTCGAATGCGGCCGGTGACGGACTCGTGTTAGAGACACAGCGTGTGTATTATAATAGTAATGTTTCTCTGGAAAAACTGGTGATCGAGCATCTGCTCGCAGGACCAAAGAGCGAGGATGCGGTAGCCTCGATCCCACCGGAGACAGCGCTGGTGAATGTGTCGGTAGCAGACCGGATCTGTTATGTCAGTCTGGATGACGGATTCCGCACACAGAATTATAATATTCAGGAGCCGATCGTCATCTATTCATTGGTGGATTCGCTGACGGCATTGCCGCATATCGATAAGGTGCAGATATCCATAAACGGTGATACATCCGGTGTCTACCGTGAGAGTATGTCACTTGGCACTGTCTATGAGGAGGATCTGTCGTATGTGCGTCTGGCGGACAGCAGCCGGGAGGTCATTGTCAATGACATAAAGGAGGAAAATAAACATCCGTTGGATTAGACGTTTGAGCTGTCAGATAACGTTGATGTTCTTATGTGGGATTCTGCTGTATCAGACAGGCAGCCGGTGGTGTGTGCTGCCGGCTGTCTGTTTTGCGATTGTTTTGTTTGGATCGCTGATCGTGCAGAAGCAGTACCGTGAGTGTATGTTCAGAGGAGGGCTGCTGGTGGCAGCAGGCATACTCGGTGCGGGATGTCAGATGCGTGCGGAGCGTATCTGGCAGTCGGAACAGCAGGCGTTATTTCGGGAGCCGCGGGTCAGTGTTTGTGGGTCGCTGATCCGGAAAGAGGACAAATCAAAGGGCTGGCAGCTCACACTGGCGCTGCCAGGCTATGAAAATCGTGTCATTGTGTCTGCGCAGGACGGTGGGTATCCGCTGGACTGCGTTCTATCGGTCGAAGGATCGGTCAGGGAGTTCGATGAGCCCCGCAACGAGGGGCAATTCAATCAAAAACAATATTATAAATGTAAGCGGGTTCTGGGGCAGATCACGGATGCCCGGATCTACAGCATCTCAGTACAGACAGGCATCCATGCGTGGCGTGAATGGCTCTGGCTGCTACGCGAAAAAATGTGTCATGTCTATGAGGCATGTCTGCCGCAGCAATCAGCAGGAATGATGGCGGCGATGATCGCCGGAGAGAAGACGTTGCTGGAGGCTGATGTGAAGCAATCGTTTCAAAAGGCAGGATTTAGTCATATTCTGGCGATCTCCGGCATGCATATCAGCCTGATCGGTATGGGAGTATACCGCCTGCTGCGAAAGAGACGTTGTTCGTATGTGTGCTGTGGCGCAGTGACCGCCGGATGGCTGCTCGTATACGGGGAATTGATCGGCTGGGGCGTCTCTGCGCGTCGTGCGATCGGGATGTTTGGCGTGTATCTGTTGGCGCAGTGTCTGGGAAGAGGCTATGATCTGTGGTCTTCGTTGTCGGTGCTCGCAATTGTGCTGCTCGGTGACAATCCGTTTCTGACCGGCGATGCGGGATTTCGATTATCTTTTGCGGCGGTAGCAGCGGTTGCGGTATCGAATGATGTACTTTTTACATATACAAAAGATGGCATGGCTGTTGATGCAGATCAAAAGTGCAGCCGTCTGCGGCTCCGGCCGCTCTATATGGCGCTGTTGATGCAGTTATTCACGCTGCCGCTCGTGGCATACAGTTATTATGAACTGCCGGTGTATGCGCTGTTTTTGAATCTGCTGTTGATCCCTTATGCGGGCGTGGCGGTCGGATGTGGACTGCTTGGCGGGCTGATTGGAATTGGATGGCTGACAGGGGCGTATCTTTTGCTGATTCCAAGCAGGATCATAACAGCGGTCTATGTGTGGATGTGCGACTGGGTCAGTGGGCTGCCGTATGCTTCTGTTATCTGCGGCCGCCCTTCGGCAGAGAAGATAATGATCTATTATCTGATCCTCTTCGGGGTGCTGCTGTGGCAAAAACGGCGCAAACAAGTGGAGACAACGGATGGCGGACACCGGCTGCACCGGAACATGATCTGGCTGCCGGTCGCAGCAGCCATTCTGGTCACTCTGCTGATCATGCCGAACCGGGAGCAGCGGGGCTTTGAGATCAGCTATCTGGATGTGGGACAGGGAGATGGTGCGATGATACGGACTGATTCCGGAACGGTCTGTTTTATCGATGGAGGCAGTACGGATGTCACAGGTGTCGGTACTTACCGGATTCTGCCGTTTTTGAAATCGAAGGGAGTAAGCAGCGTCGATTACTGGATCATCTCACATGCGGATGAGGATCATGTGAATGGTTTTTATGAAGTGCTTGAGGCCGGATATGATATAAAAACAGTGGTGATCACGGCATATATGCCGCAGAGTCAGGCAAAACAGCGGTTGCTTCAGACGGTGACGGAGCATCAGATACCGATTTTACAGGTGAAGGCGGGACAGACGCTGTATCTGGATGGGCATGCAGGGGTGGACGGACAGGATGACAGCACGCGGGAACGGCTGCATATGCTGGCTCCGGCAGAACTTTTGGATGACTCGAATGCGGCATGTCTCGTGTGTCTGTATGAGGATGCATATGTGCGGGCATTGTTCCCGGGAGATATCGGAACTGAGCAGGAACAGGAACTGCAAAAACGCGGCCTGGCACAGCGGATCGATCTCTACAAGGTGGCTCATCATGGGTCGAGGTATTCCAATACCGCTACATATCTGGCGGATCTGTCGCCAAAGCTGTCGATCGTCTCCTGTGCGCGCCGCAACCGGTACGGACACCCGTCGCAGCAGGCCATAGACAATATCCGTGCCAGCGGAAGCCGCATTGTATATACGATGTACAGCGGGCAGATCCGGGTACGCCGCGGGAAAGCTGGGTTGACCGTGCATGAGTTTTTGCCGGGGGAAATGGCGCATTGACAGGAAAACAGTAAAAAAATTTGCCGAGACAGGCGATACATGGTACAATAGAGCTACTTTAATCGTTTTATGGAGGAAATGAAAATGTCACAAGAATCACAAGAGAAAAAGTCCGGTTCACTGCGGATCACACTGGCTATATTTGCCGGATTAGTCCTGGGAGTGATCTTTGGTCTGCTGATGCCGGGACGGTTTGAATGGGCATTGCCTATCACGACGCTGATCACCAATCTGTACATGAATGCCCTGCGCATGATGATCTATCCGCTGGTATTCTGCTCGCTGATCGTAGGTATCAAGGGGATCGGCAGCGTGTCCGCCACAGGTAAGATCGGCGGACAGAGTGTATTGTATTATGTGATCACAACACTGTTTGCCAGCCTGCTCGGCCTGTTTTTGCCGAAGGCGCTGGGTCTGGGCAAGGGCGTGACGATCGAGATGATCGAATCCAATGTTGAGGCAACACCTTTTACCAGCTTATTGGACACGGTGCAGTCACTCATCCCGGCAAATCCGGTCGCATCATTTGCAGAGGGCAATATGCTGCAGGTACTCGTATTTGCGATCATCATCGGTATTACCTGTCTGTCACTCGGCGAGAAGGCCAAGCCGGTCGTAGATCTCGCGGAAGCGATCAATGATATTTCGATCAAGATCATTACCGTGGTGATGTACTTTACGCCGCTCGGTGTATTCTGTTCGATTACCGGTGTGATCTATGCGAACGGCATCGATACGATCCTGGCACTCGGAAAGGTATTGCTGGCATTATACATCACGATGTTTGCCTATATGTTTATCTTCTACGGACTGATCGTAAAGGTGATCGGAAAATGCAGTATCAAGCGGTTCTTCCTCACGATCATGCCGGCTGCACTCAACGCATTCGGAACCTGTTCAAGCTCTGCAACATTGCCGATCAGCAAGCGTTGTACAGATGAGCTGGATGTCCCCAATGAGATCTCATCACTGGCACTTCCGCTCGGAGCGACGATCAATATGGATGCGGTATCGATCCTGATGTCATTTATGATCGTATTTTTTGCCAATGCATGTGGTGTGGATGTAAATATCGGTCTGCTGGCGATCGTATTGTTATCCAATACACTGCTCAGCATCGGTACACCCGGTGTACCCGGAGGTGCGATCGCATCTTTCGCAGCGCTGGCAACGATCGCAGGACTGCCGACCGGTGTCATGGGCGTCTATATCAGTATCAATACCCTGTGTGATATGGGAGCAACCTGCTGTAACGTTGTAGGAGATCTCGCATGTTCGGTAGCGATGAAAGAGACTGCGAAGATTCATAAATAATAGAAGAATATGAGTAAACGAGAAAAGACTGCTTCCCGAATCTGTTCGGAAAGCAGTCTTTTTTGCATGAGCGATAAGTCCTAAAATGATCGATCGTAGATTTTTTTGATATGTTCCATATTTGCACTCATATTTGTGAGCAGCAGATCCAACGTGGTGATCGCAGCCATACATTCAACGACGACGATCGCGCGCGGAACAATGATCGGATCGTGGCGCCCTTTGATCGAGAGGTCAATCGCTTCGCCGGAGTGGTTGACCGTCTGCTGCGGGCGGCTGATCGAAGGCGTCGGCTTGACTGCGACACGGAATACGACCGGAGAACCGTCGCTGATGCCGCCAAGTGTGCCGCCGGCGTGATTGGTCGCTTTGGAGATACTGCCGTCAGTCAGGATAAATGCATCGTTATTGACGCTGCCGGTCGAAGTGGCTGCGGCGAATCCGTCACCGATCTCGAAGCCTTTGATGCTGCCGATCGAGAGCATTGCCTTGGCGAGATTGGCGTCTAACTTATCAAATACCGGATCACCGATGCCTACGGGCATGCCATTGATCGTGCACTCAATGATACCGCCGCAGGAGTCCTGATTTTTGATACATTGCTCGAGGTATTCCTGTGCAGCGGTGGCTGCAGCCGCATCCGGCATACCGAGCGGATTGTTCAGGGATTCGGCGAGATCAAAAGCATTGCGGTCGATCGCCACGGGGCCGATCGCGGTCGCATAAGCGTGGATATCGATGCCGAGTGTCTGTAGCAGCTTGGCAGCGATCGCGCCTGCAGCAACGCGTCCGATCGTCTCGCGGCCGGAGGAGCGTCCGCCTCCACGGTAATCGCGGAAACCGTATTTGGCATCAAAGGTATAATCCGCATGTCCGGGACGATAGCAGGTGGCAATCTCACCATAATCGCGGGAGCGCTGATCGGTATTAAATACAACGAGTGAGATCGGCGTACCGGTCGTCCTGCCTTCGAAGACACCGGAAAGAATCTGGACAGCGTCAGCCTCATTGCGTTGGGTGGTGAATTTGGACTGTCCGGGCTTACGGCGATCCAGATAACGCTGGATATCGGATTCGTCTAATTCCAGACCGGCGGGACAGCCGTCAACGACGACACCGATGCCTTTTCCGTGGGATTCGCCCCAGGTCGTGACTGTAAATAATTTTCCATATGTAGAGCCTGCCATGTGATACCTCCGTAAAATACAACTAAATTACATCTATTATATAAAATGTTCTATACAATTTCAATTCTTCTTCGATAATCGTATTCATCCTGCTGACCGCATTTGTGTAACAGCACACTGCGGTACACATCGGATGCGAACAGATCCTGCGTAAAATAAATACCGGCTTCTGCGGTGAGCAGATCATGTGCCTGCGTCGGACGTGTGATCAGCGGTGCGTGTGCTCTCTGCTTGATCTCATGCAGCAGATCTGCCGCGGACGAGCGAAAGCCCAGCACGCGCAGATAGGGCAGACAGCCGTCCGGATCGATCAGCGGAGCGGGGGGATCCTCGGGCAGCTGCAGCAGGATATGTGTCAGTACCCGTGCAATCCGTGCGCGGGAGAGACTTTTATTTTTCAACAGATCACAGAACTCCGCAAAATCCGTGTATGCGGGCAGTGACTGCCGGATGCGCGCAGACAGATCCCGGCTGCAGTCGAGATAGGATCCGTATCCGGTGTCCCTGTGTGCGAGCAGCGCATAATGCAGCATGGCGGACAGATCCTGTTCGGATAAAAGGGCATAATGTTCGCTGTATTCCCGCAACAGTTCATAACTGCATGCCGGCAGCTGATGTTCCTGATACAGCGTGTTCAGCGCTGCGAGGGGATCTTTTGCCAATAATTCCCTGCATGCTCCGGCGGACAGATAATTTTGCGGATGATCCGGTGTACCGGATGCATCGGAACCTCCGGCATCAGACGCTGATCCGTGATAGCTGCCGAGCCGTCTGACCGGGTACGGCTGCAGACCGGTATGCAGGTATTCTGCCGCGCGCAGATATTCAAATGCCAGCAGATTGTTCGGGTGATCGAGCAGCACCGGATCACAGGCATCTCCATAACAGGTATGGATCGCGTCCGTCCGCGCCTGCGCATAGGGCAGACCGTTTGAGAGTGCAGATCGGAGAGCTGCCTGAAATTCAGGGGATTCATGGGATAATCTGCGTGCCAGCTCACGGTAGGGCTCACCGCAGATCGCGGGATTCTCGCAGCCAAAGCTGATCGCATCTGTCACGCCTGTTGTGTGCAGTGCGGCGATCCCGGCTCTGGCAAAGCCCTCGGCACTGGCGGTGCTTGCATATACGGGCAGCATGAGTACCAGATCCGCACCTGCTTCGAGCGCCATACGCGCACGGACATATTTGTCTATGATCGCCGGGGCACCGCGCTGCACAAAATCACCGCTCATGACAGCGATGAGATAGTCACAGCCACTGCGTCTGCGTGCCTCGGCGATCTGATAGGCATGACCGCTGTGAAATGGATTGTATTCAGCTATGATTCCGCATACCTGCATGTTCGCCTGCATCCTTTCTGAATCGTTATTATAGTTATTTTGAAAAATATAAAAATAGTGTTTTTTTATTGTATCATTTTCACATAGCACTTGTCCACTCGAAATAAAAGTCGTATACTTATATACAAGTATGGTCTGTCGTTCACTTTTTTAGTCGGATGCGATGGGTGAACAGGACAACAGAAGATTATAAGCAGATAAAGGAGAGAGTAAGAAATGAACGTATTAGTTATCAACTGCGGAAGCTCATCATTAAAATATCAGGTGATCAATTCCGATACAGAGCAGGTATTGGCAAAAGGTCTGTGCGAGAGAATCGGTATCGACGGCAGACTGGTATATACTCCGGCAGGCGGCGAGAAGGAGATCAGCGATCTGGATATGCCCACCCATAAGCAGGCGATCCAGTATGTGATCAATGCACTGACCAACGAGAAGACCGGTGTCATCAAGAGTCTTGACGAGATCGGAGCAGTCGGACACCGTCTCGTACACGGTGGCGAGAAGTTCGCATGTTCTACCCTGATCACAGAGGATGTCATCAAGGCTGTAGAGGAGTGCAGTGATCTGGCACCGCTTCACAACCCTGCAAACCTGATCGGTGTACGTGCCTGTCAGGAACTGATGCCGAACACTCCGATGGCAGGTGTATTTGATACCGCATTCCATCAGACAATGCCGTTAGAGGCATATATGTATGGTCTTCCGTATGAGTATTATGAGAAATATAAGATCCGTAAGTACGGTTTCCACGGCACCAGCCACAGCTTCGTATCCAAGCGTATGGCAGAGCTGCTCGGCAAGCCGATCGAGGACCTCAAGATCATCGTATGTCACTTAGGTAACGGATCTTCTGTATGTGCAGTAGACGGTGGTAAGTCCGTAGATACTTCCATGGGACTCTCTCCGTTAGAGGGACTGATCATGGGAACACGTTCCGGTGATATCGATCCTTCCGTTATGGAGTTCATCTGCAAGAAGGAGAACATGGACATCAACGGTATCATGGAAGTATTAAATAAGAAGTCCGGTGTACAGGGATTATCCGGTGTATCTTCCGATTTCCGTGATCTTCAGGCAGGAGCTGCAGAGGGCAACAAGCGCTGTGAGATGGCAGTTGACGTATTCTGCTACCGCGTACTGAAATATATCGGTGCATATGTAGCAGCCATGAACGGTGTAGATGCCATTGCATTCACAGCCGGACTTGGTGAGAATGATGAGATCGTCCGCCGCAAGATCGTGAGCCGTCTCGGATATCTGGGCATCAAGCTGGATGAGGAAGTCAATGAGAACGGACGCGGCAAGGAGATCGCAATCTCTACTCCCGATTCCAAGGTTCCGGTATGGATCGTACCTACTAACGAGGAGCTTGCGATCGCACGTGAGACAGTCGCACTGTTAAAGTAAAGGGAAAAATAAGTAAAAATTATTGTTGACAAACTTTTTCGCGATAGATATAATAGGGAAAGTGTGGATAGGAGACGGACCATGAAAATAGATATTTCCGATGTATATTCCTTGGATAATAAGGAAATAACCAGAAAAGTCCATATTGAGATGGCCGAATTTCAGTCCCGTCAGGGCGTATTTCCTATTCAGGCAGGTGGACCATTCGACTTGACGATCGCCAATGAGGAAGGCAAGCGGCTGCGACTTTCGGGCGAGGGAGATGCGACGGTTCAGATTCCATGTGACCGCTGTCTGCAGGAGGTAGCGTATCCTTTTCATATAGAGATCGAGAAGGAGATACCGTTTGCGGATGCTTCTGAGGAAGCAGCAGAAGACAGCGATGAAGCGGCATCCTACATTGATGAGGATCGCGTGCTGGATGTGGATCGGTTGATCTACAACGAGATATTGGTGAACTGGCCGGCAAAGGTTTTGTGCAGACCTGATTGTAAAGGGATCTGTCCAAAATGCGGCACGAATTTGAATTTAGCTGCCTGCGACTGTGAGCAGGGCGAGTTAGATCCACGCATGGCACAGTTTCAGGATGTATTTAATAAGTTTAAGGAGGTGTAACCAAATGTCAATCTGTCCTAAGAATAAGTCTTCAAAAGGTAGAAGAGATAGAAGACGTGCAAACTGGAAGATGTCTGCTCCTACATTAGTAAAGTGCAGCAAGTGTGGCGAGCTGATGATGCCTCACAGAGTTTGCAAGAACTGTGGAACATACAATAAGAAAGAGATCATTCCTCAGGACTAATCGTAATGAGAGTAAAAATGAGTCGCTTGCGGCTCTTTTTTTTACCTTTATAGAAAATCTTGATTTTTACATAGAGTTATAGTATAGTCCTTTTAGACGCGCACAATGCGCATGAGGAGGAAACTATGTCAGATACAGTTCATGTGGCGTTAGACGCCATGGGCGGTGACAACGCACCGGGTGAGATCATTAAGGGTGCGATCGACGCCGTAAAGGAACGCTCCGATATAAAGGTCACGCTGGTCGGTCAGGAGGCCGTCATAGAGAAAGAACTGGGAAACTATGACTACCCGAAGGATCAGATCGCGATCAGGAACGCGACAGAGATGATCGAGATGGCAGAGCCGCCGGTTGTGGCGATCCGCAGGAAAAAGGATTCATCGATCGTGGTCGGTATGAATATGGTCAAGCACGAGGAGGCAGATGCATTTGTATCAGCCGGCAGTTCAGGTGCGATCTTAGCAGGCGGACAGTTGATCGTCGGAAGGATCAAGGGAATCGAACGTCCTCCGCTGGCACCGCTGATCCCCACGGAAAAGGGTGTTTCGCTGCTGGTAGACTGCGGCGCAAACGTAGATGCGAGAGCATCACATCTCGTACAGTTCGCGCAGATGGGTTCGATCTACATGGAACATGTAGTCGGAGTGAAGAATCCGCGTGTTGCGATCGTGAATATCGGCGCAGAGGAAGAAAAAGGCAATGCACTGGTCAAAGAGACATTTCCGCTGCTCAAAGCATGCCCCGGTATCAATTTTATCGGCAGCATCGAAGCCAGAGAGATTCCTCATGGAGCGGCAGATGTGATCGTATGTGAGGCGTTTGTAGGCAATATCATCTTAAAGCTGTACGAGGGACTCGCAGGAACCTTGATCGGTGTGATCAAAAAGGGGCTTCTGAGTACATTAAAGAGTAAGATCGGCGCGGCACTTGCGTTACCTGCATTGAAGAAGACGCTGAAGTCATTTGACGCGACGGCATATGGCGGTGCTCCGCTGCTTGGATGCAAGGGGCTCGTGGTAAAGACGCATGGCAGCGCGAAGGCGATCGAAGTGAAGAATTCGATCATCCAGTGTGTGACCTTCAAGCAGCAGGCCATCAATGACAAGATCAGGGAAAATATTCTCGCAGAAAAGAGCGGGGAAGAAAAATAATATTGTAAAAAGTAAGGAAAAGAGAGGAAAACGATATGGAATTAGAAAAACTCAAAAAAATTATTGTGGAAGTATTAAATGTAGACAAGGATGAGATCTCTGAGGACACTACATTTATCGATGATCTGGGAGCAGACTCCCTCGATATTTTCCAGATTATTATGGGTATTGAGGAAGAATTTGACATTGAGATCCCTACCGAGGAAGCAGAGAAGATCAGCACAGTCGGTGATGCGGTTGAACAGATCAAAAACGCATTAAACTAATTTCGTAGCAACAGAAACGGAGGCGCTGACGATCGGCACCTCCGTTTTTTATCCATAGATATCAGAAGGAGGGAAAACGTGAAAAGACCGAGAGAATTTCAATCAGTGATCGGATATCAGTTCAAGCAGGAGGGACTGCTCACGCAGGCACTGACGCACAGTTCCTATGCGAATGAAAAACACATGAAAAAGGGATCTGATAATGAACGTCTGGAGTTTTTGGGAGATGCGGTACTCGAGATCGTATCGAGTGAATTTCTGTATCACAAGTATCCGGAGCTTCCGGAGGGGGAACTGACCAAGCTGCGCGCCAGTCTGGTGTGTGAGCCGACATTGGCATTCTGTTCGGAGCCGCTGCATCTGGGAGATTATCTGCAGCTTGGCAAAGGCGAGGATATGACCGGAGGCAGAAAACGCAAGTCAATCTTATCCGATGCACTCGAGGCAGTGATCGGAGCGATCTATCTGGATGGTGGTTTTGCTAGTGCAAAGGAGTTTGTGCTGAATTTTATCCTGAATGATATTGAACACAAACAGCTCTTTTATGATAGCAAGACGATCCTTCAGGAGGAAATACAGGGCAGTGACAGAGGTACGCTGCACTACGAACTGATCCGCGAGGAAGGCCCGGATCACAACAAGCATTTTGTTGTGGCAGCCTACGTGGATGATGAGATGCTGGGCACCGGAGAGGGTTCCACGAAAAAGGCGGCAGAGCAGCAGGCGGCATACCGCGCCCTGCTCAAGCTGCGTGGCCTGAACGGAGGTGACGCATGTATTTAAAGAGTATCGAACTGCAGGGCTTCAAATCGTTTGCCAATAAGCTGGTGTTCGATTTCCACAACGGGATCACCGGTATCGTCGGACCGAACGGATCGGGCAAGAGTAATGTCGCAGATGCCGTGCGCTGGGTGCTCGGAGAACAGAGCGCCAAGCAGCTGCGTGGTGCGAGTATGCAGGATGTCATCTTTGCGGGAACAGAGAACCGCAAGCCGCTCAGCTATGCATATGTGGCGATCACACTGGACAATTCCGATCATCAGCTTCCGGTCGATTATAATGAAGTGACGATCGCGCGCCGTGTGTATCGTTCGGGAGAGAGCGAATACCTGTTAAACGGCAGTCCGTGTCGTCTGAAGGATGTCAATGAGCTGTTTTATGATACCGGTATCGGCAAAGAGGGCTATTCGATCATCGGACAGGGTCAGATCGATAAGATATTAAGCGGCAGACCGGAGGAGCGCCGCGAACTGTTTGATGAGGCGGCAGGTATTGTCAAATACAAGCGCAGAAAGGCTACAACGCAGAAAAAACTCGACAGCGAGCGGGAAAATCTCGTACGTATCAATGATATTCTTGCAGAATTAGAGCGTCAGGTCGGACCGCTGGAGCGGCAGGCAGAGAAAGCCCGTATTTATCTGAAGAAAAAAGAAGAACGGAAAAAATATGATATCCATGCGTTCCTGATGGAAATGGATCAGATGGAAGATCAGGAGCATTCCTTAAAGGATAAGTATCAGATCGCGGCAGACCAGCTTGCGGATACAAAACAGAAAAAAACGCAGAATGAAACTGCTTATCAGGATCTGCAGGATGCGATCCGCACGATGGATGAGCAGATCGCATCGATCCGTGATGAGATCGCCGGAACGAGCGTCACCAAAGGCAAGCTCGAGGGACAGATCAATGTGTTAAAAGAACAGATCCATGCGGCGCAGATGTCGGACGAGCATTACAAGAACCGTATGGATGCGATCGAAAAGGAACGCAGTGAGCGGGAGTCGCAGCGTGACGGCTATGAGGCAGAAAAACAGCAGCTCGATGAACGGCTGACGGCGGTGACTGAAAAGCGTGTAGCGCTCGAACAGCGTCTGTCAGAAGTCCAGAAAAAGATCGCTGAGTGCAATGCCGGGATTGAGAAAGGCAAAAATGAGATCATCGAATTGCTCAATCATCGCGGTAATATCAAGTCGCGCGGACAGAAGTATGATACGATGCTCGAGCAGATCAACATTCAGAAAGCACAGTTGACCAAACGGCGTCTGCAGCGCAAGAGTGAGGAATCCGGTTTTGAGCAGGAGGTCATCCGCTGTGAGGAGCAGCTGCGCGAGGCGACGCAGCAGAATGCCGCATTGCAGCAGGAGATCAGTGGTTTTGAGGAAAAGGACCGTGAGTGGAACAAAAAGCTGAATGATACGAGAAAGCAACTGGAGGAATCGAGCGTTTCGTATCATAAAAAGCAGTCCAGACTCGAATCATTGCAGAATATCGCAGAGCGTTATGAGGGCTACGGCGGCAGTGTGCGCCGGATCATGGAGAAAAAGGACGAGATGCCGGGTATCCACGGTGTGGTCGCGGATCTCATGAAAGTAGAGAAAAAATATGAGACAGCGGTAGAGACGGCACTCGGCGGCAATATCCAGAATGTCGTCACGGAGGACGAAACTACGGCCAAACAGCTCATCGCTTATCTGAAACAGAACCGTTTCGGGCGTGCGACCTTTTTGCCTCTTACAAGTGTAAAGGGCGGCGACAACAGCAAATATGAGAAGGCACTCGGCCATACCGGAGTGCTTGGCATGGCGAATGAACTGGTTCGGGTAGAAGCTGTCTATGATGGGATCATGTCCTATCTGCTGGGACGCGTGGTCGTCGTGGATACGATCGATCATGCGTTGGCGCTGGCAAAGGAGTTCCGCTATTCGTTACATATCGTGACATTGGAGGGTGAATATCTCAGTCCCGGCGGTTCACTCGCAGGTGGTGCGTTTAAAAACAACAGCAATCTGCTCGGCAGAAACCGCGAGATTCAGGAACTGGAGAAAACGATCCAGTCATTAAAAGAGGAGATCGCGGCAAAGAAGAGCCGGATCGAAGATATCCAGACGGCGCGCGAACTGTTGAAGGAAGACTTAGAGGCGGCACGTGAGAAGCTCCAGCAGGGTTATCTGGCGGCAAATACGGCAAAGCTGAATTATAACCGTGCGAAGGAACAGAAGGAACAGAGTGAAAAGGTATTCAACGGACTTCAGTTAGAAACACGGCAGTTAGAGGAACAGCAGACGCAGATCGAACTGGACAAGGAGCACATCGCAGGCGAATTGTCCGATGCGGACAAGCGCCAGAAGGAGATCGAGGAAGAGAGCGAGCGTCTCCAGGGCATATTAGACGAACAGATCTATCTGGAGGAGAGTGCGACCAAGGAGTTTTCGGCGATCCAGATTGACGAGTCTAATTTCAGACAGAAGAGCGAATTCGTGCAGGAAAATCTGGATCGTGTCAGCAGGGAACTCAAAAAGCTTGCCGATGAGACGACGCAGCTCACACAGGGACTGGCTCAGTCGCAGGAAGATGTCACGCAGAAGACAGCACAGATCGAGCAGATCAAGCAGACGATCGCAGCCGGGGATGACAGCTATTCGCGTTTGGAACAGCAGTTAAAGGAAGCAACCGGGCGCAAAGAGCATCTGTCAGAGGACAATAAGAGCTTTTATCAGAAAAATGATGAGCTGTCGTCACAGATCAGTGAGCTTGAAAAAGAGATTTTCCGTCTGAATAACAGTCAGGAAAAACTGAGTGAAGCGAAGGAATACCAGACTTCCTATATGTGGAATGAGTATGAACTGACCTATCACAATGCGCTCGCACTGCGCACGGATGATACCTATACGCTGCCGGAACTGAAAAAACTCATTGCGGAAGTCAAAGAAGAGATCCGGCGTCTCGGTGATGTCAATGTCAATGCGATCGAGGATTATAAGGAACTTAATGAGCGATATACATTCTTAAAGACACAGCACGACGATCTGATCGAGGCAGAACAGACACTCATGAAGATCATTGAGGATCTGGATACCGGCATGCGCAGACAGTTTACGGAGAAATTCGCAGATATCCAGAGAGAATTCGACAAGGCATTCAAGGATCTGTTTGGCGGCGGCAAAGGTACGCTGGAACTGCTCGAAGATGAGGAGCATGATCTGCTGGAATGTGGTATCCGCATCATTGCACAGCCACCCGGAAAGAAACTGCAGAATATGATGCAGCTCTCCGGTGGAGAAAAGTCGCTGACGGCGATCGCACTGCTGTTCGCGATCCAGAATCTGAAGCCGTCACCGTTCTGTCTGCTGGACGAGATCGAGGCGGCACTGGATGATTCGAATGTCGATCGTTTTGCAAAGTATCTGAATAAGCTGACGAAAAACACGCAGTTTATCATTATCACGCACAGACGCGGTACGATGAATGCGGCGGATCGTCTGTATGGTATCACCATGCAGGAGAAGGGTGTATCCACACTCGTATCAGTCAATCTGATCGAGGCGGATCTGGACGAATAGGAGATAATCAATGGAACAGGAACAGACAACGGAAAAGAAAAAAGGATTTTTTGGCAGGCTCGTTGCGGGTCTGACCAAGACGAGAGATAATATCGTAAAAGGAATCGATTCGGTATTCAGCGGATTTTCCAGTATCGACGATGATTTTTATGAGGAGATCGAGGAGATCCTCGTCATGGGAGATATCGGTATCCATGCGACGGAAGCAATCATCGAACATCTCAAACAGCAGGTAAAGGAACAACATATCAAGGAGCCTGCGGATTGTAAGGAACTGCTGATCGAGAGCATAAAAAAGCAGATGGATGTCGGGGAGACAGCCTATCGCTTTGAACATGAGAAGTCAGTCGTCATGGTCATCGGAGTGAACGGTGTCGGCAAGACGACCTCGATCGGAAAGCTCGCAGGCAAACTAAAGGCACAGGGCAAAAAGGTCATTGTGGCAGCAGCGGATACATTCCGTGCAGCCGCAGGCAGCCAGCTCGAGGAGTGGGCCAACCGCGCCGGCGTCGAGATGATCGGCGGACAGGAAGGCGCAGATCCGGCAGCGATCGTCTATGATGCGATCGCCGCAGCCAAGGCACGTCACGCAGATGTATTGCTGTGCGATACCGCCGGACGGCTGCATAATAAGAAGAATCTGATGGAAGAGCTACGCAAGATGAATCATATCATTGACCGTGAATATCCGGATGCATTCCGTGAGACGCTTGTCGTGCTCGACGGAACGACCGGACAGAATGCGCTCGCACAGGCAAAACAGTTTTCGGAAGTAGCGGATATCACAGGTATCATTCTGACCAAGATGGATGGAACGGCTAAGGGAGGTATCGCGGTAGCGATCCAGTCAGAGCTCGGCATACCGGTGAAATATATCGGTGTAGGAGAGTCAATCGACGATCTGCAGAAATTTGATTCAAATGATTTTGTAAATGCACTCTTTGACAGAGCGCCGGAAAGGGATGAAGAACATGCTGACATTGGATAAATTTGAGGAAGCAAGTGAGAAAGTAAAAGAGGTCACATTGGAGACCAAGCTCGTATACAGCGATTATCTGAGCGGGCAGACCGGAAACAAGGTCTATTTAAAGCCGGAAAACATGCAGTTTACCGGTGCGTACAAGGTGCGCGGCGCGTATTATAAGATCAGTACGCTGACCGATGAAGAGCGCAGCCGGGGGCTGATCACCGCATCTGCCGGCAACCATGCGCAGGGCGTCGCATATGCGGCAAAATGCTATGGCTGCAAGGCAACGATCGTGATGCCGACGACGACACCGCTCATCAAGGTAAACCGTACCAAAAGCTATGGCGCGGAAGTCGTGCTGCATGGAGATGTCTATGATGAGGCATGCGCACATGCATTGGAACTCGCCAAGGAGCACGGTTATACGTTTATCCATCCGTTTGATGACCTGGCGGTAGCGACCGGACAGGGAACGATCGCGATGGAGATCTTCAAGGAACTGCCACTCGTGGAATACATCCTCGTGCCGATCGGCGGAGGCGGACTTGCGACAGGTGTATCGACGCTGGCCAAGCTGCTCAATCCGAAGATCAAGGTGATCGGAGTGGAACCAGCGGGGGCAAACTGCATGCAGGTATCCTTCCGTGAGGGTAAAGTGACGACACTGCCCAGTGTCAACACGATCGCAGACGGTACTGCCGTAAAGACGCCGGGAGAGCACATTTTCCCATATATTAAAAAGAATCTGGACGACATCATCACGGTAGAGGATGATGAGCTGGTCGTTGCATTCCTCGATATGGTGGAAAATCACAAGATGATCGTGGAGAATTCCGGTCTGCTGACCGTTGCAGCGCTCAAAAAGCTCAATGTGAAGAATAAGCGTGTCGTATCGATCTTAAGCGGCGGAAACATGGATGTCATCACGATGTCATCGGTCGTACAGCAGGGATTGATCTTCAGAGACCGCATCTTTACCGTATCTGTATTGCTGCCGGATAAGCCGGGCGAGCTGTGCAAGGTATCCGGACTGATCGCGGGCGAGCAGGGCAACGTCATCAAGCTCGAGCACAACCAGTTCGTCAGCACCAACCGCAGTGCAGCCGTGGAATTGCGTATCACGATGGAGTGCTTTGGCACCGATCACAAGAAGCAGATCATGAGTGCACTGGAAAAGGAAGGCTACCGGCCGAAGCTGGTGCGTACCACATTATAGAAATTTTTTTGAGAGGACTAAAGTGAGATGAAAGGTGAGTCTTGCTTATAAGTAGTGATTGTGAAAAATCATGGTAGTAGCTATGCTTTTGGGCATAGCTACTTTTGTATTCAAGGGTATTATGAAACTAAGATATACAAGTATGTGGTGATACGTAATGATCATGAAACATAGTATTTCTTTATTTTATTTGGGATAAAAACATTAACAATTAAGTCTAGAGATAGATTTTGATAAGAAAGTGGATAATGAAGGGGGATTCTTGAGAGTATTGAATTGCAATCTTATGATTTTTGCTGAGGATAAACAGCTTGTAATGCTTGAACAAGCGTGTAGCCGATGCAACACAACAAAATAAATATCTTTGATTTTAGAAGTTATGTGTTTGAATTCTTATGAAAATCAGTGTCTGGAATAAAGCATATCAAGTCGGTAATATCGCAATCTAAGATATTGCAAAGAGAATCTAGGGTGTTAGTGGAAACGGATTCATCGGACATAAGTCGCTTTATTGTTTTGCTGTCTAAATTATATATTCCGCATTTGTTCCGAAGATAATATGTTGTTATATTTCTTTCGGATAAAATTTTGCGTAGTGGTTCATAAGAAATCATCGTCATTCATCCTTTACTTGAATCATTACCTGTTACAGTTGATAATACAAAGTATGTGGTTCGTGATGAAAAAAATAAAATTTTATATCCGGACGTGTTACAGGTTTTTTTTACAAATCACACGACAGCAGATATAAAAAATGTGGTTATTGATTATGTGGCATGGGATGATAACAGTTTACCGGTCAAAATTAAAGGGGCAATAGATTTTTCAGACGGTTCTTATATAGCTCATGTGAATTTTAATGATATCAATTTGTCTGCTGGAACTAGTTATGGTGAAAATGCAGGTTACGAAATTGGTGAAAAATGTAATATTTCATTTTTTAAGGCTATAGTGGAAACTTTTGAAACTTTTGATGGTGATATCTGGAATAACCCATATACAGACGCATGGGAAAAAATGTATGCAGGAGTTAAATATAGAGATGATTTGACTACGGAGATTGAAGTGAAAGATGTAGATGATTTCGAGAGAATAGACATAAATTCAGAAGATATCAGGGACGAAAAAGAAAGTATAGGAGAAGTATCGGAAGATGATGTGGAAAGAACAAGAACGGAAGATATAGGATTGAGTAATGATGATGTAGATTACCAAATGTTGGAGAAGAATATTAGGGAACAGGATTTTAGGGTTAAATCAACTAGATATATTGTGCAAGACGAGGAATATAAATCGTTATACCCAGATATGTTGCAGGCAATTTTGAAAAATGATACAGATCTTGATATAAAAAGTGCGGTGGTGGCTTTTGTGGCATGGGATCAGAATAAATTACCAGTAAAAATCAAGGCTGCGATTGATTTTTCAGATGGTGCATATATTCAGGAAGTTAATTTTGGAGATATCAATATGATTCCAGGCTCAAGTTACGGTAGGAAATCTGGTTTTGAGATAGATGAAAAGTGTAATATCGATCAGTTTAAAGCTATCGTAGTGTCATATGAGGCTTTTGATGGGACAATATGGGATAATCCATTATACGATGAGTGGTGTGAAGTGTATGAAGGAGTTAAACTTCAGTAGGATTTCTATAAAATAATAGGAACTGCAGACTAAATGGAGGCTATTTCCCTGAATATAAGATTATCAGCATTTTATATTCAGGAAGATAATAACAATTTTATGAAAGGGGGAGTTGGACATGTTGATTATCGGCATTTTGTTGATCATTCTTGGTGCGATTGGAATTTTGATGGGCATGATGATGTTTGGAGACATTGGTATTGCGTGTATTATTGGTGCATTGGCAGCTTTGTTGTCTGGCATAGGTTTTTTGTTGTCCAAAAAAAATCAGAAATAAGAATGAGCCCCTCAATTAAGGGGCTTATTGTTTATCATTGAATATTTAATCCCATACATATAATCACTTCTAAGGCGCAGTTATAGACTAATATCTGTGTATCTTTAAAATTAAAAAATAGAAAACGATTCGGTCAGAATTAGATTGAAAGCTTTTCTGTAAGATGATAATATAGACACATGGGAAACTAGAGAGCCGGGCGGCTTTACCCTCTTTTATCGGAGGGGCTAACCCTCCAGACGAAAGAAAGGAGGGCGTTGCCAATGGTTACATA